>JADLEU010000056.1 GCA_020845955.1 Anaerolineales bacterium | reverse complement strand
CCTCGCTCGGGCCGGGCCCGGGGGTTGGCTCGTCTCCCTCGTGTTCGGGAGGCGCGTCCGCCGGCCGCGGTCGGCGTGTGACTGGCCGGGCAAATACCAAATAGCCGGTGTGAGCCACCATGCGGTCGGCGGGTCGCAACCGTTCGGGCACCGCCTTGTAATAGCGCAGCAGCACCTCGCACACCTCGACGAATTCGAAGCTATCGCGCTGCAGGGCAACAAGCAGCGTGGAGACCTGATTGGCGGTCGGCACAATGCTGCCGAAGAAGCCGCCGCCCTTCAGCGCTTGCCGCACCTGGCCAGTGTAGTCCCAGGGGTTGGGCACATCCAGGAAGAAGGCAGCCGCGTCCACCTCATCGAAGCCTTCGGCAATATCGCGCAATTTTAGTGTCACGCGCGCGGCCAACCCGACGCGCTCCAGGTTGCGTTGGGCGGTGCGCTGCATGTCGCTGCGGATGTCGTAGCTCACCACTCGCCCGGCCGGACCAACCGCCTGGGCCAACACGGTGGTCATGGCGCCGCTGCCGGTGCCGGCTTCCAGCACGGTCTGCCCGGACTGCACCGACAGCTTCATGAGGATAAAACCGCTGTCCTTGGGATAGATGATCTGCGAGTTGCGCTTGATGTCGCGGATCAGGTCGTCGGTTGAAGGCTCAATCAAGAAGAAGGCGTGGCCTAGGTGGGTAAACACCTGAGACCCGAGGGGCTGTCCAATCAGGTCGTCGTGGGCGAAAACGCCGCGATGGGTCTCCAGGCGCTGGCCGGGCGCCAAGCGCACGATGAAGTACCTGTTGTCACGTCCCACCAACTGGACTACAGCGCCCGCTTGGGCCAGGGCCATAAGGGTCTCGCAATCTCAAGCCAGGGTTGAAATTCGATTATACTCTAACGGCCGATTTCTCCCGGAATCTCGGTTGTGGTAAACTACGCCGAGCGTCGTTCCTTTGGAGGTTGGCATGGCGAATGGCAAGCATGTCGTCTGCATCGAAGATGAACCTGAAATGATTGACCTTGTCAAGCTCATCCTGGGCCGCAAGGGATTTCAGGTAGTGGGCGCGATGGGCGGCCGCGAGGGGTTGGAAGCTATTCTGCGCGAAAAACCCGACCTGGTCCTGCTGGATTTGATGATGCCTGATATGGACGGTTGGGAAGTGTACCAAAAGATGAAGGCTGAGGAGTCGACCAAAGCGATTCCCGTGATCGTGGTGACGGCCAAGGCCCAGAGCATCGACAAGGTCTTGGGCCTGCACATTGCCAAGGTAGACGACTACATCACCAAGCCCTTCGGTCCACAGGAACTACTCGAGAGCGTAGAGAAGGTGTTGGCGCGGCAGAGTCCCAGTTAGCGCGCTTGGGCCGGCCGAGGGGGCCGTCGGGCGCAAGTGCGACAGTGCCGGGGGCGGCGCAGGCGAGCCGCCCTCGTTTTGCGCATAGATAGCGATAGTGCCGACACGATACTTCTGCATCCGTCAGCGCGCCTCGCGGGTGGTCCTCGCGCCGCGGGCGCGCTGGTGCGCATCGTTCGGCTCGCGGCTGCGCGGGCTTATGTTCCGGCGCTCGCTGCTGCCTGGCGAAACGCTCGTCTTGGTCGAAAGCCGCGACAGCCGTGCCGCGACTGCCATTCACATGCTCTTTGTGTCATTTCCCATTGCGGCGGTTTGGGTCAACTCTGCCGGACTGGTGGTGGACAAGGCCCTGGCGCTGCCCTGGCGACCGTTCTACCGCCCTCGCGCGCCCGCCCAGTATGTCGTGGAGGCGGCGCCAGAGTTGCTCGATCGTGTACAGGTGGCCGATGAACTCGAATTTGTGGCGCCGGCTGAGTTGGCTGAGCCTTAGCCTGCTCCTGTGGGCGAGCCCGTCGTGGGCCGCCCCTCAGCCTGCTCCCCCCGCGCAGACTGCGGCGCCGCACTACGTCGTTCAGGCGGGCGACACGCTGTTTGAGATTGCCGGCCGCTTTGGCGTGTCGGTCGACGCCCTGCTGGAGGCAAACCCTGGCGTGGCGGCCGAGACCCTGGCCGTGGGCGCGTCGTTGTCGATCCCTGGGCTTTCGGGCATCAGCGGCACGCTAAGCACGCACGCGGCGGAGCCGGGCGAGACGCTTGACAGCCTGGCGCTGCGCCTTGGGCTAAGGCGCGAGACGCTGGTAGTGCTCAACGGTATCGTTAACCCGGAGCTGTTGTACATCAATCAGCCGGTCATCATCGTACTGGAGCCAGACGCAGGGTTTGCCACGCCGAACGCCGCCGCCTTCCGGGCCTCGCCGGAGGGCGGGCTGCTGGCCTTTGCGGCAGCGCACAACCAGAACCCCTGGGCGCTGGCCGCCGCTAACCGGCTGCCCAGCCCGATCCGGGCCGTTCCCGGCGCGCTCTGGGTGATCCCAGGCGGTGAGCTGGCCACCCGCGCGCTGCCCTATCCATTGCGCGGGCTGCAGCTGCAGCCATTTCCCGCGATCCAGGGGCACACGCTGTCAGTGCATGCCACCCTGGCAGCGCCAGCGGCCATCAGCGGCAGCCTGGGCGCTTGGACGCTGACGTTCAATCCCGAGGCCGGCAGCGACCTCGATCAATACGCGTTACAAGGCATCCACCGGTTCGCCGATCCCGATCTGTATCCGCTGACGATCGCGGTAGCAGGCCCCGGCGGGCAAGTCGTTGCGCTGTCACAGCGCGTGGCAGTGCGTGCCGGTGATTATCTGGTGGATCTGCCGCTCACCGTCGACCCCGAAACGATCGATCCAGCCGTAACGGAGCCCGAAAACGAACAGGTACAGGCCATAGTGTCTCCCGTGACGCCAGTGCGCCTTTGGAATGGGCCGTTTGCGCTGCCGTCGGTTGGGGCGCTGCGCTCGGCGTTCGGCTCGCTACGTTCCTACAACGGCGGGCCTTACAACGCCTTCCACGCCGGCGTAGACTATTCAGGTGGCGAGGACCGCCCAATCACGGCGCCGGCTGCGGGCGTGGTCGTCTTTGCCGGACCGCTAGTCGTGCGGGGAAACGCAACCATTATCGATCACGGCTGGGGAGTCTATTCGGGGTATTGGCACCAATCCGTGACTGAGGTGCAGGTGGGGGATCGGGTGGACGCCGGCCAGGTCATCGGGTACAACGGCGCCACGGGACGTGTCACCGGTCCGCACCTGCACTGGGAGCTCTGGGTTGGTGGTGTCCAGGTGAACCCCGAACAGTGGACGATGACGGCGTTTCCTTAGCCGGCCGGCGTTTTCGTGGGCGGCGGGCCGTCGAATGCCGGGCCGAACCCGCCTTCGCTAAGGTCTCCGCGCTCCATGGCTGCCAACAGCGCCTTGGCTTGGGCCGCTCGCGATTCCGGAACCAGGATATCGACCGTGCCCAAGGCCCCGACAGTCAGGCCGTAAGCGGTCCCAGCCCCCTCTTGCGAGGTAACGGCCGGAATGCCGGCGGCTTCGAGCATGGTTTTGATGATCGCGGCGGTCCCGCCGCCGGCGGTGGTGAACACAACCACCAGCTTGCCCGACATAGCACCTTGCCTCACGTTGGCCGGTTTACAACCGGTCATGCCCCGAGTATAATACCTACCCGTCATTCATCCAATTAGCCTGAGGTGGAAGGCGAACAGCGGTGGTGGTCGGCACCGTCACCGGATTTCCAAAGATGAGTCGAGGTCTCTAAGTGACTGATCGCGAAACACAGACTGCGGCCTACTGGGGTGAGGCCTTCGAGATCGAGGAAAGCGACCTCGATTACCTTTACAACCTGCTTTTGGAAGAAGAGACCCCGCTCAGCACGGGCGAGATGGCATTGGCCATTATCGAACGGCGGGTCGAGCGCGAGGCCCAGGCGGCCAAGCAGCGCGAGCGGGGAACCACCCTCTATCGCCCCAAAGATGCCTTCACCCCGGGCCAGCAACTCGTGTTCCCGGCCCTTGACTACGCCGTCGGCACCGTGATTGGCCTGCGGCCCGGCAAAAATCCCACCTACAACTCCTTGAACGTCGTCCAGGTCGATTTTGGCGAAGGCCGCCCAATGCGCGAGTTTGCGTCGGGTCTGCTCAATCACAAGCTGAACCAGGAGTTGGCCGAGGGCACGATGGGCGAGGTGCTGCCTCCCGAGGCTCTGTTTGAGCAGTACGGCGAGGCGATTACCAAACAACTGGAAGCGCGCCTGAGCGCTAACCCCGATATTGCTCGGCTTGCAGGGCGTTGGTTTCCTCGGGCGCTGCTGGCCACGGTCAACATTGGCAACCTTAACCTGGCGGAAGCCGTGCTCGACGTGGCGGGGGGCGGGCCGCTGCCCACCGACGTCCTTCTCAAGGACGCCGGTCTGCCGACCAATATCAACCCCCGGCTGCAGGCGTTCTCGCTCCACTATTCTCTCCAGGAGGACCAGCGCTTCGACGAAGTCGGCCCTGCCGGCCAGGTGCTCTGGTATTTGCGCCGCCTGGAGCCGCCGGAGGTCCTGCATCCGCCACGGCGTCTGGAAAACAGTGCGCCGCCGGCTGATCTTAGCGGCCTGAACCCGACGCTGCGCGCCCTGGTGGCCGAGCTGGACGACGAGTTCTCTCTGACACCCCCAGGGCTTGAGCCGGCCCAGGAGGTCAAGGTTACGCTCACCTTCCCGCATCGGTGGGTGGGCACGCTGCCGCTATCGCCGCGCCTGCTGCCGCTGTTTCCCACCGCCTACGAGTCGCCGCGTATTCGCTTCATGTTCGTCGACGTCGATACGGGCGAGCAGTTCCCCGGCTGGGTTGTTCGTGCCGGCGGCTATGTGTTTGGCTTGCATGAGTGGTACCACAAGTATGACATGCCGGCGGGCGGTCACCTGGTCGTCCAGCGCGGGGGGCAGCCCGGCGAGGTCGCCGTGCAGGCACTGCGCCGGCGCCCGGCGCGCGAATGGGTGCGCACGGCGGCCGCCGGTCCAGATGGCCGGCTGGCTTTCTCGATGCAGAAACAGTTGATCGGGGTCGAGTACGACGATTTGATGATGGTCGCCGCCGGGAGCCAATCGGTGTTCGACGAGGTCTGGCTCAAGAGCCAGTCCATCCCGTTCGCGCGCCTGGTGGCCGACGTCTTCCGCGAGCTGGCCAAACTCAACCCGCAAAGCGCGGTACATGCCAAGACGCTGTATGCGGCAGTCAACGCCGCCCGGCGCAGCCCTCCCGGCCCGGTCTTTGCCGAGCTGATGTCGCAACCTTACTATGCGCTGGTCGGCGACGCCTATTGGCGTTTCGACCAGGCCCAGTGGACGGAATAGCGCCGTGACTCTATCCCCCTCGCCGACGGCGAACCGGCTGATCAAGCCAACGCTCAAGACCAAGTTCCATATCGACTTCGACTGGTGGGAGCGCGAGAGCCGCGAATTCCGTGTTTATTTGACGAGTCACCTCTGCCCCGAGCACCAGGCCGCCCTGGCCGAGCATGCCGGCGAGGTGATCGACGTGGTCGACCCCGAGACGGCCGAGGTGCGCAAGGAAGATGGCATCCAGCACACGCTGCGCATGCATTGTTCGCAGCTGCCGGAGTTCATTACCGCGCATACCTCGCTGGTCGACGCGGTCTTCCGGGTGTTTATCGCCAACGGCAACCAGCCCCTCTCGCCCGAAGAGTTGGCGGACCGCATTGGCCGGCCCGGCCAGGCCAATATGATCCTGCGCACCCTCAGCGGCGCCCGCGTTTACAAAGGGCTGCGCCCGGTCTACTGATCGTGCACGTTTTCGTCAGGCTTTACGCCCTGCTCCGCAAGCACCATCCTGGCCCCAACCGCTCGGCGCCCCTGGAAGTCGAGTTGGCGCCGGGGGCTAGCGTGCTGGACCTGGCCCGGCAACTGGCCACTACCCTCGGGGCGCCCGCCGAGCTGGTCAGGAGCGCCTTCGTCAACAACCAGGCCGCCGCGCTGGATGCTGTCCTCCACGACGGGGACCAGGTGGGGCTTTTTCCGCCTGTGGTTGGCGGTTGAGTCGGGTATAATCTCAAGCGCCAGGCCCCTATAGCTTAAGTGGACAAAGCAGGCGCCTTCTAAGCGCAAGAGTGGGGGTTCGAGTCCCTCTAGGGGCACTTCCCCGGCGGGCGGCTGGCCTAATTTGACATTCACCGCCAGCCGCACTAAGCTGTGCCTATCGCGCGCGGGAGGCCCGTCGACCAATCTCCAGTGAGCACGCAGGCACCGATTGACCAGCTTTTCCTTATTGCCGTCATGGGCGACCAGGCGGCTAATCTCAGCCAGCGCCTGACCCAGGACGGCTTCCAGATCACGGAAATCGACAGTTCGGGCGGGTTACTCCAGGAGACCCAGGTGTTCTTCCTGGTGGGGTTTGACCGCACGCGCCAGGCGCAGCTGTTGCGCCATATTCGCGAGTGCTGCCGGCGACAGCGCCGCTACATCCCCGCTCACCTGGAGGGCTCGGCCTCACTGTTCCATGCTACCATCATCGAGGCAGAAGTGGGCGGGGCGGTGGTTTTTGCTGTCGGCGTAGAGCGTTTCGAGCAACTCTAGTGGCCCCATGAAGCTGATGATTGCAATCGTGCGTGACACCGACGACCGGCAGGTCATTGATGCCTTGATCTCCCGCGACTACCGCGTGACGCGCGTGGCCAGCACCGGGGGTTTCCTGCGCCGCGGCAACGTGACACTGCTGATCGGCTTGGAGCCGGACCAGGTGCAGCCCGTGCTCGATGTGATGCGCGACGCCTGCGCGCCGCCCGACGCAGGCCAGAACCGCGCTACGGTCTTTGTCGTCGACTCTCCGCTCTTTGAGCAAATCTAGCTGCGGCGCCAGAAAGGGCGTTGGCGCCTGCCCGCCTCATGCCTCGCTTCCACTGGCCGGCACTCCCGTCCTGGCTGCGCTGGTCGGCCGCGCCGGCTGACGCCTCGCCGCAGCAACGCCGCAATTTCATAAACGTGCAGATCGACGGTATCGGGATCGGCCTGGCCAGCGCCGCGGCCCCGTTCCTGCCGGTGTTTCTGGCTCGCCTGGGGGCCTCCAACTTGCAGGTCGGGCTGCTGACCGCTATGCCGGCCGTCACCGGATTGGTGCTGGCCATTGCGGTCGGGCAGTTCCTGGAGCGCCAACGCCGCATCGCGACCTGGTTTGCCCGCGCGCGCTTTCTGGCGATCATGGCCTATGCCCTCACCGGGTTGGGTACACTGTTCGTGCCGCCCGAACTGGCCGTGTTGGTCGTCCTGGCGATTTGGGCCGCGGCCACCGTGCCGCAAGTGATGGTCAACGTGGCCTTCTCGGTCGTCATGAACGGGGTGGCTGGGCCCAAAGGGCGTTACGAGTTGATGAGCCGGCGCTGGTCGGTCCTGGGCCTGACCACCGCGGTCACGGTCGTCAGCGTGGGTCAGGTGCTGGTGTGGCTGCCCTTTCCAACCAACTATCAGGTTATCTTCATCTTGCTGAGCGCGGGCGGGCTGATTTCACTCTACTTTTCCAGCCACATCGAGCTGCCCGAAAACGTGGCGCCGCCGGCCGGCCCGCGCCGCCCGCCCGGCGCGCGGCTGCAGGATGCCATCGCGCGCGTCCGGCAGCAGCCCGCCTTTGTGTCGTTTACGGCTAAACGCTTTGTCTTTCTCTTGGGAGTCGCCCTGGCGGCACCCATCTTCCCGCTCTATCTGGTGCGCGAAGCGCAAGCCAGCGAGGCTGCCATTGGCCTGATCAACACGGCCCAGACCTTCACGTTGGTCGTCGGCTACCGTTTGTGGACCGGCATATCGCGGACCCGCGGCTCGCGCCTGGTATTGCTGTGGGCGACGCTGGGGCTATCGCTTTACCCGGCTCTGGTGGCCAGCACAGGGCGTGTCACCGTCATGGTCGTCCTGGCAGCTTTCGCCGGGATCTTCCAGGCGGGGCTGGACCTGGTGTTTTTTGACGAGCTCATGAAGACCGTTCCTGCGGCGCAGACGGCAGTGTTCGTGTCGTTTGCGCAGGGCCTGCAGTACCTCTCGGCCATTGCAGCGCCGCTGGCCGGCACGCTGCTCGCCGACTATATCGGGCTGGGGGGCGCCCTGCTGGCCAGTGCGGTGCTGCGCCTGGCGGCGTTCGCATTGTTTGCGCGGCGGCGGACCTCGGCCGCCGCGGCGCAGCCCACCTGACCGCCGCGGTCACGCTGCTCCACCAACCGATCCAGCGCCGACTTGCCAGCCGGCCCGTTTGGCCCGGGCCATATGCTAAAATGCGCCCATGCTGCCGCGTGCTTCTCTTGATCAGTTGCGGTCCGCCGTACGCCCGCTGCTGGACGAGCGCTCACCGGCCGATGCGCTGGCCGTCTACTACGCCCTCCATCATTCCGTCGCCCGCACCGAGTTGTTCGTCTATCCGCCGCTTATGGCTGATCGGCCGCTGCGAGCGGACGGTTTTCTCGTGCGCGCGCGCACCGGCATGGATCTGTTTCGGCCGCTGGTCACCTTGCGCGTTCCGAGCCAGGCAGCCGCCCAAGCTTTGCTCGCCGAGGGACTGATCCCCGGCCGGCCGGTGTATCTGACCGTGCCGGAGGCGCAGGCCCAGTGGGTCAACAAGTACCTGTCAGTTTCCGACGCTGAGCTGCACCGTATCTATCGCTACGATCCTCAGCGCTACCAGCCTGAAATTAACGTCCTGCTCGTGACCAGCACGGCGCCCGATGGCTTGCCGCGCTGCGAAATCCGTTCGGGCGAGCGCGCTGGCGCCGTCGCCGGCCTCAACTGGCAGTCGCCCCGCTTTGCCGAGCTGTATGTCTACACCGACCCGGCAGTCCGCGGCCGGGGCTGGGGCAAGTCGGTGGTGCGCGCGCTGGTGGGGATGATCCTTAAGACCGGCCGCACGCCGCTGTACGTCGTCTCGGAAAACAACGAGTACTCGATCCGGCTGGCCGAGGCCGTCGGCTTTGTGGACACGGGCCATCGCGAGTACGTGGGCCAGGCGCTCCGGACGAAATAAGCGCATATGGCCGAAGCCGCTCATCACTTTCCCAAATCCTTCTTGTGGGGCACGGCCGCTTCCGGCTACCAGACGGAAGGCGACAGCGAGAACGCCGATTTCTGGGCCTGGGAGCAGCGGCCGGGGGCCGTGCTGGGCGGCCAGCGCTCTGGACGGGCCTGCGAGTGGTGGGCCGGGCGCTGGCGCGAGGACTTCGATCGCGCGGCGGCTGACGGTCACAACGCACTGCGCCTATCCGTCGAGTGGAGCCGGGTGGAGCCTTCGCCGGCGCGCTGGGATGAGGCGGCGCTCGACCATTATCGGCAAATGGTTGTTGGTTTGCGCGCTCGCGCCCTCACGCCCATGGTGACCCTGCACCATTTCGCCAGCCCGCGCTGGCTGGCCGAGCGGCAGGCCTGGGAGACTGGCGAAGTTGTGGCGCTCTTCGAGCGCTATGCTCGCAAGGTGGCTTCCGCGCTGGGCGAGCACGTCAGCCTATGGTGTACCATCAACGAGCCGAACGCATTCATGGTTTACGGCTGGGTCATGGGACTTTGGCCGCCCCAAAAGAAAGACCTGCGTCTGGCGCAGCGCGTGGCCGCCAACCTCGTTCGTGCGCACGCCGCCGCTTACCACGCGATCCATGCCCTCCAGCCGCTGGCCCTGGTCGGCCTGCCGATAAGCGTCCGCCCCACGCTTCCGGCCCATCCCGGTTTTGCCCCCGACGAATGGGCGGCGCGGGCGCAGTTCGCGTATTTCAGCGCGCTCTTCAGCGATGCGCTGGCAGCGGGCCGGCTGCGGCGGATATTGGCGCCGGCCCTGAGCCTGCCCGAGTTCAAGGGCACGCAGGACTACGTTGGGATCCAGTATTACACGACCGACGTCGTGCGCTTTGACCTCAGCAATCCCATGGAGTTGTTCGGCCGGCGCAGCCCTCCGCGTGGCGCGGAGCTTGACGAGGCTGGCTTCTACGCTTCCTATCCGTCGGGCTTTTTCTTGGCCCTCAAATGGGCCCAGCGTTATGGCCTGCCCATCTACGTGACCGAGAACGGCATCGGCGATGCGGCCGACGACCTCAGGCGCCGTTTCCTGGTGACTCACCTGCGCGAGTTGTGGAAGGCAGTCAATTTCAATTGGGATGTGCGCGGCTATTTCCACTGGACCCTGGCCGACAATTTCGAGTGGGAGCGCGGCTGGTCACATCGCTTTGGCCTCTACGCCCTGGATACCGACACCCAGATACGTACGCCGCGGCCATCCGCACGCTTGTATTCAGAAATCGCGCGGTCCAGCTCGCTGTCGTCGGCCATGGTGGTCGAGCACGTGCCCAGCTTAAGCGCCCAGCTATTCCCAGGTTAGAGAAGAGCCCAATGGCCAACTGCCTCAGCAGGGCAAAAGGGCACACCCTTCGGGCGCGGCGGGTCAGGCCCAGGACAAGAAAAGAGCCGCCCGCTGGGGGCTGCTTTGGTATAATTGGCCTGCAACTGGAGAGGTCGCCTAGTCTGGTCTATGGCGCGCGTCTGGAAAGCGCGTATGGGTCACACCATCGCGGGTTCAAATCCCGCCCTCTCCGCCTCACGACCTTGTGCGCCCCGTACGGTCGTTGTGTTTCGGCGTTTATAACGGGCCGGGCGGCCGCCGGCCAGCCCGGATCGCCGCGGTCTGGTCTGGCGTAAAGGGCGCCTGGAGCACCTGGGGCGCCTCCTGGCAACTACGAAACAGATCGGCGATAAAGTGCAGCCGCTCCGGCAGGTTGGCCCAATCGGTCGCGCCGCTCGCGCGCGGGCTGTCGGGCGTCGGGTCGATCCGCGCCAGCAGGGCCAGCAGCTCTGGGTTGCTCAACTGCCGCAGCGCCGCCGGAAAGCTTGCGCGCAAATCCTGTCCCAGCCGTACTTGGTTCCCATCGGCCAGGCCGATGACCATAAGATGCGCGGTCAGCAAGGCACGGACCTGCCGGCGCACCGCCGCGATGAACCGCCCGGCCGCAATATCGAGCAGCGTGCGGCCCCGCAGCCGCCGCAGGACGACCACGGCGGCGTAGACGAGCCAACCGTGATAGGGCAGCAGCGTCGTCAGCAATCGGCGGATCAACGGGTCTGGTTCGGCCACCGCGGCATCCAGGGCCGCTGCGATTTCGGGTTGCAGGCGGGTCTGCTCGTGGCAGCCGATCGCCAGGTTGGCGAGCAGGATCAGTTCAGCGCGCTGCTTGGCATCCGGCTCAAAGCAGGCTTGATAGTAACTGGTGAAGGCCTGGCGCAGATAGTCCTGACCCTCAGGGGGCAAGCCTGGCCGCAGAGCGGCGCAGAACGAGTCCAGGCCGGCCGGCCGGGGCGCTTCGTCGGGAAGACAATTGGCCGTAAACCGGGCGAACTCGCGGCCGATTTCGGCGAAGACCTTTTGATTGCCGCGCGCGACGGCGGTGCTGGCGCGGTCAAGCGCGGCGCGCGGGTCCAAGATTGCCCATGCTGTGCGCGTAATCTCGGCCACGTCCTGGCGCGCACCCAGTTGCTGAGCGGCTCGGGCCAGGTTGGCGGCGGCCTGCCGGACAGTGGGCGAGTTCCCTGCTAGGTTCTCCCAGGCGTCGTGCAGATCCTCTTGCCGGATCGTCTGGCCAGCCTGCTTCGACGCCCAGGCTGCAAAGGTGCACCAGTTGGCCGATGCGCCGGTGCGGCGGGTCAGGGCGCGCGACAGGTCGGCGTAGCTCTGTGTGATCAGCAAGTTGCGCAGGACCGGGTCGCCGAGGACGGCAATGCGCTCGACCTCGGCCAGCGAAGGGGCCGCATCTCGGCCAGCGCTGCCGCTCACGAGTCACCCCAGCCGCTTCTCAATTTCGCCAACATGATCCAGCAAGTGCCAGGCTGCCCGCCGCACGAAGGTACGTGGTTGCCAGCGCTTGCCACCGCGCGGGCCGCTCGAGGGCAGTTCCCCGCGCACGGCGGCTCCCAAGGCCTTTTGGATCGCGGCGCGTGTCTGGGCCTGCGCTTCCAGCGGGCTGGCGCTCTTATCGTGTATCACCTTCCAGCCCAGCGTCACGAGGTAGCCTTCCTCGGCGGCGCGCACGTGCGCCACGATGCCGTCGAGCTCGCGGCCGCCGCCCCGCGGCCCCTTGCTCAGCGGCCTGCCGCGGGCGGCCTCCGCCGCGTCGTCAAATGCGGCCCAACAGGCGTTCAGCAAGGTCCGGAGCCGGCGCAGCTCGTCGGGCGCCACGGGGACGGCATCGCGGGCTAGCGGCACATTCGGGGCGCCAAAGTCGGTGGTCGAATTCCCCGGCACGCGCTCGACCACACGAAACATAGTCGGATCGGCGGGCGCTTTGAATCCCAGCCGGGCACCGAGCAACGCGCGCTGGTAGCGCGGCCCCGCCTCGTGCAGCGCCTGGAGCGCCGAAGCCTCATCGCGACCGCTGCCGTACCACCCGGGCCACCGGAACACGCCGGCAAAGACCTTCTTCTGGCCGATTTCGAGAAAAACTTCGATGGCAGGACGCGAGCTGGGCATTGATCCTCCTGTCGTTCTCCACCAGGCCGCTTAGCGCCAGAGTCTAGGTGCGGCATTGTCTGTCGTCAATGTGCCCGCGGCTCGCGCACGGCTATAATACAGTGTCGATGGCAGTGGGCAACTTCAACCCACGGCTGGCCGCCCACGTGGCGCGGCCAAGCCTGTAAGGAGCAGACTGTGACCGAAGTCATTCTGCTTGGCACCTCGGCGGCGTTGGGCGATGGCAGCCGTGAGCCGACGAGCCTGGCACTGCGTGGCCGCGAAACGACGATTGTCGTCGATTGCGGCGCAAACCCCCTGCGCCAACTGCAGCGTCTGGGTATCCCTCTGGCGTCGCTTGAGCGCGTGATCCTGACACACTCGCATCCCGATCACACCTCCGGGTTCCCGCTTCTGGTGGAGATGCTCTGGCTGGCCGGCCGCCGGCATCCGCTGCCCGTCCATGGCCCCGCTGACGCGCTCGACGTGGCGCGGCGCGCCTTCGCTCAGTGGGACACCAGCCTGTGGCAGGGCCTGTTTGAGTTGGATTGGCGGCCCGTGGCGCTCGACCAGGGCGTCCCGGTCGTGCGTACGGCCGAGTTCGATATCACCGCGGCGCCAGGCGTCCACAGCGTCCCCGTGATTGGACTGCGCGTCCGAGCTGTGCCGGATGGGGGCACCCTGGCGTACAGTGCCGACGGCGAACCCTCCGACGGCGTGCGCTACCTGGCTCAGGGAGTGGATCTACTGGTGCATGAGGCCACCGGGGATTTTCCCAGCCACAGCTCGGCTGAGGCCGCCGCGCAATTGGCGCGGGAGGCCGGCGCGCGGCGGCTTGTGCTGGTGCACCTTGCGCCTCAAATCGACGACCTGGCGGCCCGCCAGGCTGCGGCCCGCGCCATCTTCGGCGGCGACGTTCTCCTGGGCGAGGACTTGGCGCGCTACACGTTCTAGCCGGCCGCGCTGAGCTTCGCGCGGCCAGCCTGGATTTGCGCCTGAACCGAGGCCGCCGCGGTGCCTCCCAACACCGACCGCCGGCTGACCGCCGCGGAGAAGTCCCACACGGCTTCGACGTCGGCCTCAAACGCAGGGCTCAAGGACCGCAGAGCCTCTAGCGAGAGCGTGTTGAGCGGCCCAAGCCTCACCGCCTGACCCACCAGGTGGTGGGCGTCTCGGAAGGGTACGCCCTTGCCGACCAGATAGTCGGCCAGCTCCGTGGCCAGCAGGGCGGCGTCGAGGGCTGCGGCCATGCGGTCAGCGTTGACCGAGAGCGTTGCCAGGGCGCCGGCCACGACGGGCAGCATCACGTCAAGCGCATCAAACGCCGCGAACACCGGGGGCTTATCTTCCTGCAGGTCTTTGTCGTACGCCGAGGGCAGGCCCTTCAAGGTCGCCAGCAGCCCGGTCAGGTGTCCCAACAGTGTGCCAGCCTTGCCGCGTGTCAGCTCCAGGACGTCGGGGTTCTTCTTCTGCGGCATGAGGCTCGATCCACTGGCATACGCGTCGGCCAGCGTTACGAACCCGAATTCGGCTGTGGCATAGATGACCAGGGCTTCGGCCAGCCGGCTCAGGTGGGTGCCGAGCAGCGCGGCATTGAACAGGAACTCGGCCGCGAAGTCACGGTCTGACACGGCATCCAGGCTATTCTCGGCGGCGCGTGCGAAGCCCAGATCGGCGGCCAGCGCCGCCCGGTCTATGGGGTAGGCGCTGCCGGCCAGCGCCGCGCTGCCCAACGGGCAAACGGAAGCTGCCGTGCGCGCCTGCTCCCACCGGGCGCCGTCGCGTTCCAGCGCCCAGAAGTGGCTCAGCAGCCAATGGGCGAAAGTGATGGGCTGCGCCCGCTGCAGGTGGGTATAGCCTGGCAGCAAGGTGCCGGTGTGACGCTCGGCCTGATCGAGCAGCACCTGCTGCAGCCGGCGGAGATGGCCCAGCACGCGCGCTTCGGCCTCCATCACCCACAGCCGAAAGTCCGTGGCGACCTGGTCGTTGCGGCTGCGGCCGGTGTGCAGCTTGCCAGCTACGGCGCCGGCCAGCTCACCCAACCGGCGCTCCACCGCCGTGTGAATGTCCTCATCAGCCGGCTGGAAAACGAACGTACCCGCGGCCAGTTCGGCCCGCACCAGTCCCAGGCCCGCGTCGAGCTGGGCAGCTTCATCGGGAGACAGCACACCCGCGCGGGCCAGCGCCCGCACCCAGGCCAGGCTGCCGCGCACGTCGACCGCCCACAGCCGCTGGTCACACGGTAGGGATGCGTTGTAGGCGTATGCCAGCGTGTCAGCGCTTTCGGAAAAACGACCGCCCCAGAGTTTCATCGCCGCCTGTCAGTCCCGCTTGAATCTCGAGTAGTCGGGCTCCTTGTAGTGGTTCCGGCCGGCGATGCCGAGCAGCGCATTGACCTTCATGGGCAGGCCAAACAGCGTGATGAATCCATGCGCGTGCGATTGGTCGTAGACATCGTCCTGCCCAAAGGTCGCGAAGTCCTCCCGATAGAGGCTGTAAACGCTGCTGCGGCCGGCCACGATGACGTTGCCCTTGTAGAGCTTAAGCCTGACGGTGCCGCTGACGTGCAGCTGGGTCTGGTCGATGAAGGCCTGCAAGGCCACGCGCAGCGGCGTGTACCACTGCCCGTAGTAGATCAGCTCCGCGTAGCGCTGAGCCACGACTTCCTTGTAGTGCAGTGTTTCGCGGTCCAGGCACAGCGACTCGAGCTCGCGGTGGGCCGCCATCAGCAGCGTGCCGCCCGGCGTCTCGTAGACGCCGCGTGACTTCATGCCCACCAGTCGGTTCTCAACCAGGTCGACCCGGCCCACGCCGTGCTTGCCGGCCTGGGCATTGAGCGTCGTGATCACGTCCAGCGCAGAAAGCCGCTGCCCGTTGACGGCCACGGCCTCGCCCTGCTCGAATTCGATTTCCACATACTCGGGCTCGTCGGGCGCTGCCTCAGGCGCGACCGTGAGCATGAACATCGCCTCCTCCGGCTCGCGGGCTGGGTTCTCGAGGATGCCGCCCTCGTGCGACAGGTGCCACAGGTTGCTGTCGCGCGAGTAGATCGACTTGAGCGTGGCTGACACCGGCACGTTGTGCGCTTGGGCATAGGCCAGCGCGTCTTCGCGCGAGCGGATGTGCCATTCGCGCCAGGGCGCGATCACTTTCAGGCGTGGGTTGAGGGCGGTAAAGGTCAGCTCGAAGCGCACCTGGTCGTTGCCCTTGCCGGTGCAGCCGTGCGCCACCGCGTCGGCCCCCTCGGCCTCGGCCACGCGCACCTGATGGGTGGCGATCAGCGGACGGGCAATCGAAGTGCCCAGCAGGTACTGGCGCTCGTAGATCGCGCCGGATTGCACCAGCTTAAACAGGTAATCCTTGGCGAACTCATCGCGGAGGTCCATGACCACGCACTTGGAGGCGCCGGAAGCCAGCGCCTTGTCCTCAATCCCGCTCAGGTCGTCATTTTGACCGATGTTGGCGACGTAGCAGATTACCTCGGCGCCGGAGTAGTGCTCCTTCAGCCATGGCACGATCACGCTGGTGTCGAGGCCGCCCGAATAGGCCAGTACAATCTTGTTGAGGTTTGCTTTCGACATATCGGCTCCTTGAGCGAACAACAAAAAGCCCTCCGGTTCGGAGGGCCAGGGTGTGCACGGTGGCGCGGCTAACCGCCTCAAGCCAGGCGCGGGCACGTCAAACCGACCTCCCCGAACAGGGTGGGACGGGCACGACGGCTGCAACGACGGGCGCGATGATCGGTAGTAGCCATAACGTTTTGCCGGGGAATCTTACTGCCCGGAGAGGCCAAGGTCAAGAGCCATGACTGCCAAAGGACCAGGCGGCGATTTGGACACATTGTACGAGGTTTCGACCAGAACACTACGCTCGCGGCTGGACGGGGCCGCGGAACTTGTACTCGTCCACCTCGCAGACCGGCTCATAGCCCAGTAGCTGGTAGATGTGGTTAGACGTGGGGTTGGCGGAATCGGTGAAGAGGAGGCAGTGCTTTACCTCACTCGCTTGCCGAGCTCGACCAGCGCGCGGTAGTACGGCTCAATGCTGGGAACATAGTGGCGCTCATCGCGCGCGTGCGGTCCAAGCCCGGCTTGCCCCCAGACTACGCCCTGGCCGCCAGGGGCGAAGCGCGCGCTGGTGCCGGGCAGCTTTCGGCCCACCGCCGCGGGCTGCTCGGAGGCCGCGCACACCGCGTCCAGCAACTGGCGCAGGTAGGGGTTGCCCGGGTCGCAGGTAATGCCCGCTTCCTGGACGATCACGTTGAATTCCAGGCCCGCCTCGGCGCAGTAGGCCTGCACTTCGGCTGCCAGGCCGCTCAGCCGGTCCTGGGGGATGCAACGGATTTCGACCCCCATCACGCCGTGATCGGCTGTGATGTTGTAGACTCCGCTGAGGCCCACGTTGATGAACGGGAACCGATACTGCGAGTGCCACCCGTCTTCGCCGTGCAGCGTCAGGCCGCGCTCAAACATCTCGACCAGCGCCCCTCGCGCGCGCAGCAGCCGTTCGCCCAGGTCGGCGCTAGCCGCGGCCAGCGCGCTGTGGGCGCGCGTGCCGCGCGCGATGACCTCGAAACGCATGACACCGCGGTTCTCCACGCACACCTCGCCAAACAGCTCACGACCCTTCTCGCCCGTGCGCTCGCCGGCGATGAACAGGCGCGGGGCATAGCCGCCCAGCTCGGCCGCTAGCTCTGTTAGTACGTGGGGGGTGCCCATTGGCTCGAATTCGCCGTTCTCCTCGTTGCCAACCAGGCACAGATTGATGGCTGGGTAAGGCGGCCCGGCCCGGAGCATGTCCTTCATCCAGACCAGGTATGTGGCCACGACGGTCTTCATGTCGGCCGCTCCGCGCCCCCACAGGTAATCGCCGTCCAGGCGGGCGGAGAACTGACTGTCGTCGGGGTCGGGTTGGACCACGTCGAAGTGCCCTGACAGCATCACGGGCGCGGCCAGGCCGCCGGGGAAGCCCGCCACGATGGCGGGGTATTTGTGCTGATCAAAGTACTTGGTATCCAGCCCGGCATCGCGCAGATAGTCGAAGGTCAGCGTCCCGGCGCGGTGCACTTCGTCCAGGCGTTCGTCGGCGCAATTGGTGACGGATGGTATGCGGATGAGTTGTTGGGCCAAGTCCAAGATCTCGGCGGTCTTGTCGGCGTAGCGCCGGCTGATCATGGCCGCCGCCTTCGGGCGGAAGCGAATGGGCGCTGCTGGGTCGTGGCGCACTTCGTCGCGGGCCCGCTGCAGGATGTCGCGCAGCTTGGGCGCTTCGGCGTCGAAGCTGGCCACCGCGGCCGCAATCTGTTCGACATCGCGCGCCACCCGCGCCTCGCGCTCGACCGCCAATTGCTTGAGCACCTCCACCGGCACGAGCGGCTCGGCCTCGGCCGGTTCGCCGAGCTCCCGCAGCACCCGCTCGCGCATGCGCTCGGCCGTGTTGGGCGCACCGGAGGCCATTTCAACCAGGGGCGCCAGGCGCGGCCAGAGTTCCAGGGCTTCGCCCATTGGCCGCAGCTGCTCCAGGGTCCAGCGCAAGAAATCCCGCACCCCTACCGGTTTGCCAGTAAAGGGGTTTTCGATCTCGGCTCGCAGTCCCCAGTGCGCTGCCGCGGCCTCGTTGCGGCGCGCGCGGGACAGGTCTTCGTGATCGTAGCGGAAGGCCCGGCCAAAGGCCGGATCGGCATAGAACTGGATCAGCAGCAGCTCCTTGAAAGTGATGTTGGCGATGTCGAGATCGAGCGGGTGGCCGCCCTCGTCTGTCCGCACCTCGACGCGCGCCATCGGGAGATTGATGCGGGCGAGCAGGTTCTCACGCTCGATCTGCTGCGCCATGGCCTCGGCCGTCACTGCCTCGCCTGCCGCATACAGCCCGTGATGATAGATCGCGTGGAGCTGGTCAGAGGTCGTCAGGATCAGCCGCTCGACCGGTTCGGCGAACGAACGGGCGCGCACCGGCGTCCAGTTGTTGTTGCCGAAGCGCACGCCGCGCTCCACCAGGTCGTACGAGGCCCGCAGGTAGTCGGGGTGTGATCGGTAGAGGTTGGCGACGTCGAGCGCTTCGGGGTTCGGAAAGGTGTAGTTGCGGTTGGAGTCGATTTCGCTCAGGCGAACCAGTGCTTCGCCGCCCGGCGCGCGTTCGGCTCGCAGAGGTGTGGCGGCCGAAGTGGCGACGAACAGCGCCCCGAACGCCCGCATGAGGCGCGTGCCTTCGATGTAAACCCGGTTCTTGTAGTCATCCAGGTGGGCGTGCGCGTCGCCGCGCTCAGCCGGCGACAGATGCATGAAGTCCCAGCTTAGCAATGGCTCGGGCAGCGACAGGTTGGCGTGAATCCCGGCCGTGGCCAGCGCCGCGCCGTAGATGTCGACGCAGCGCTCCAGGTAGCGTCGCTTGGCCAGGTGCCATCCGCCAGGGATCGAGTCGTGACCCACCGCAGCAGGGTAGAGCAGGATGCCCGGGAAGGCGTATAACTTTTCGCCGAACTCTCGCCCGGCGCGTGCCAGGGCGTTGTAGAGCGCTGCTTCAAGCAACCGGCTCTCGTATACGGCGCCCAGCCCCGAAAAATGCGGCTGCGTCACCCACTCGATCATCCAATGAAACACTTCCAGTTGGTTGCGGTCGGCCAGCCAGGCCGGGATGGCGTGCTGGCGCAGATAGTCCACAAAGCTCAGGCGGTCAGGGCCCGTGCCGACGGTGAGCACCGGTTTGAAGTCCGAGTCGTACATGTTCCATTCGAGCTCGAACCCGGCCGTGCCGCCCCTCGGGTTGGCAGCCAGGGCAGCCTCGCGGGCCAGCAGGTATTTCTCGGCGAATTTGGCCAGGGGAAATGACATTTTTTGCTCCGAAAGTCTTTAGGCGGCGGCCAGACTGTTGTTCTCGCCTTGGTCCGGCAAGGGCGCGCCCACGTCGGGGCGATCGCGGTGCTCAAAGGCCAGTCCCTGATGTTGGCCGGTGGTGTCGCGCATGGCGTAGACCAAGGCTTTGTGCCTCACGGTTCGGCGGGGGCGACCTTGATCGTCCGCAGTGTCACGGAATCTCCCAGCGGTTGCGCTGTGGCATCTGCCGCCTCCAACCGGACCAGGGTCGCGGTGTCATACCATCCGACGTTGAGTTGATAGGCGCCGGTCGGGGTTGCGCCCGGGACGACGACCTCGACCCGGTCGACCAGGATCTCGCCTGGCGACCACTGCCAGGTAGGGTAGGAATTGTCGCACGGCCCCGCATCGCGCTGGGCATACAATGGATTGCCGTCCGGCTGCGGAGCGCCCAACAGGTGCACAAACTGGTGTAAATCGGC
Source organism: Anaerolineales bacterium (assembly GCA_020845955.1). Classification (GTDB taxonomy): domain Bacteria; phylum Chloroflexota; class Anaerolineae; order Anaerolineales; family UBA6663; genus JADLEU01. The sequence continues at coordinate 28,554 of JADLEU010000056.1, read as the reverse complement.
CGCGGTTGGCTGGGCCATGCGCCAAAATAGCGTCAACAGGATGCTGTTGCCCGCGGCCACGGATGGCTCCGCCGAGTAGCCCAGCAGGTCAATCAGGCCGCCGAACTCTGCCGCGCGCGCCGTGCCAGGCGCCAGGACCACCGGCTGGTCCGGTGTGACAGCGAAAAGGGCGGCATAGGGTGCGCCGTCCTGAACCAGCGTGTTGACCAGCCGGCCCAGCGGATAGGCAGCCTGCAGCGCCGGGAGCGTGGTGGTGTCTTCCGCGGTGACAATTCCAAACCAGGCCTCACCGGCTGTCGCGGTTGGCAGCAGCGTGCAAGCCCGGCCATTGAACGCTTTGAAGCGCTCAAAAGCCCTCGGACCCAGCGCGTATTCGAAAGTTGGGTAATCCCGGTACATCGGCGTTCCGTACAACACGCCGCTCTTTGGCGCCTCCTTGAGTGCCGAGGCTAGGTCAAATAGCCCAGCGTCGAAGGCGGTAAACAAGTGCGGGTCGGTGCTCCACGTCACGAAGTAGGCGTGAGCCGCCAGGCTGGCCGACGCGGCCACGGCTGCTGCCACCCCGACGCGGGTCCAGGTGCGCCTGTGACCCCAGCGCCACAGCAGGTCTGCCCCCAGGCCGCCCAGGATTGCCAGGGCGGGTGTGGCCATCACGCTGCGCCCATGCTGCGGCGGGTGCTCGGTCAGCACGGCCGGCGCCAGACCGACGGCCACCCAGGCCAGCAGGACATACCCAGCGGGGCTGCGCCGCTGCCGCACACCGGCGGCGATTCCCAGGCCAACCAACCCGGCCTGCACCGGGTCGAGTCCCGGCCGGCCTGGCAGGTTATGCCGCCAATCGTGGTCGCCCTGGCCAGGGATGACCAGGCCCCCCAGGACAAGGCGCGCTTGGCGCAGCAGAGCCCTAGCCGGCGCCTCGGCTCCCAGGGTGGTTTGCGTCACCTGGTCGAAGCGATTGAAAAACCAGCTCGGGTTCCGTATGAACCACAGCCCCAAGGGTGCATAGAGCGCCAACGCGGTCAAGCCGGCCAGAGTGCCGCCCAATAGCAGGCGCCTCCGGCGATGTGGCCAGGCTGTCCACAACCCAAGCCCGGCCGCTAAGACGACCAGCGGGAAGACACGAAAGACCACATACGCCCAAAGGCCGGCTGACAGGCTGCCTCCCGCCAGAACAAAGCTCAACTTTCGGCCGGTGCGGGCGCCATGCCACAACCCGGCCACCGTGCCGGCGGCTGCCGCGGACGAAAGAATGGGCTGCGAGCCCCATCGGCTCATACCCAGATGCCAAAACAACACAGCCAGCAGCAGACCTGCCCACGTCCCGACGCTCCGCCTCGGGAACATTTCGCGGCCGGCGCGCAGGGTCAGCGCCACGGCCAACAGACCTACCCAACTGGAAACCAGGCGACCAGCCCAGTTCGCCGGTCCAACGATCGATAGCGCAACGGCCGCTAGATAGGCGAACAAGGGTTCATTCCCCTGGTTGTCGGGAATATAGACCGGAAAGACCTCAGCGCGGGCGATCTCCGCGGCCCGCAACAGATGAAACGCCTCATCGTGGTGCAAGCCAGGCGGCACCTCCGCCAGACGCCAGGTCCGCAGGGCGGCAGCCAGCAGCAAGACCCCAGCCGACAGCGCCAGCCCCCGCACCGTCCTAGGCGACCAACGCACTCAAGCCCTCCACCAGGCGCTGGGCCGCGCCCAGCGTGCGGTCGACCGGGGTAGCATAGGAGAACCGGATCCACTCGGCGCCATCCTCCGAAAAGAAGCTGCCCGGGACAATGGCCAGTCCGTGTTGTTCGGCCAAGTACTGGCCCAAGGGTTCGCTATCCTGCCAACCCTTGGCGGCCAGCCAGCGGCTGACGTTGATGAAGGCATAGTAGCCCTTGCCCAGGATGGCCTGGAAACCGTGTTCATCCAGAAAGTCCTTTAACACCTTGCGGCTGGCGTTGGTTGGGTCGACGATGCCGCGCGAGACTTGCGCGTAGCCGAACTCGTAGGCTGCCATGGCGACCGCCAACGAGTAGAAGCTGGGAATAACCGCGTGCGAGGCGCGCGCCACGCTAAACCTAATGACGCCCTCCGAGGCGATTAGATGGCAGTTGCGGACGTTGCTGGCGCCGAGCGACTTCGTCAGCCCGTCCAAGAACATCAGCCGCGGTCGCTCGGAAGGCTCGAACAACTGGACGAAGCGGTTCAGGTCCATCGGTTGCTCGTCTGTGACATAATGATACATCCAATCGAACAACACAAAGGCGACGCCAAGCCGGAGGGCGGCTTTTGCCAGCGCCGCCTGGCGCTGGGGCGTGATGGTGGCGCCGGTCGGGTTGTCGGGGTTCGTGATGATTAAGCCCGCGATCTTGCGACCGCTGCGCCCCGCGTATTCCACGCACGCGGCCAGGCCGTCCTCAGTGTAGGCCCAGCCGGTCTCGGGCCGGCCCGGCGCCCGCAGCACATTGGCGCCCACGCCGTACGGACCCCAGTTATACGAAATCCACGGCACGCGCGACACGATTACGGGATCACCGATACGCCCGTGGCCCAGAGCCAGCATGGCGGCATAGGCTTTTACCAGCGCGTCCCGCCCGCCCTGAGTGCCAAGCACGTTGGCGGGGCCGAGGCCGGAAGCTGCCTCTAGCCGCCAATACCGCTCCACCACCGACCGGCGGTAGGCCTCCGTCCCGAAAGGCATGTCGTAGGCAGTGCCGTGATCAAGCTGCAGCTCCTGAGCCCGCTCCAACACCTGGCGCGGCACGCCCGGCAGGCTGGCGCCGCCGTCTCCCTGCGAGGCGTCGAAGGCCGGGACGCCTGGCTGCGCCTGGCGGAAGACAGCCAGGCTCTTGTTGATCAAGAACATCCGCGAGGGCGGGATGGGCGTCAGGTTCCTCAGGTAGTCGCCGACTGGGATGAGGTGGTCCTCGGGGACGGCGTAGACCGGCGTATCGAGCGAGGCGGGCATGAGGACAGACCTTTCAATAGGGCCTGGGCCGCGGCGGCACGCGCCAGGCAAAAAAAAGGCCCCGGCGGGTATGCCGGGGCCAACTGTTTCAGGCGACAGACAGGCGTAGCCGACACACCCTCAACGGGCCGCACGGGTAGTCGTGCCGTTCGTCGCCTGGCGACGTCCAAACTGCCCAAATTTGAGCACGGCGCGAGTTTAACATGGGGCCGTCAAGGCGTCAACACTATAAAGGAAGCCGGGAGTCTGTGCAGAATGCCGACGGCAGCCGCTTGACTTGCCCCGCGGAATTATGCTAATCTCCTCATACTTATGCGCTCTAAAACGGCCTTCTACTTTTATGCGTTCTACTTTTACGGTCGCCGTTCTGGCGTAGCCGTGGCTTGCGTTTGAGTAGACGCCCCAAGCAGTTACTCAGGAACCGCGAGGCCATCGGCCTCGCGGTTTTTGCTTAAGCGTTTCTTGGAGGAGCAGGTATGCCAGTTCGAGGCATCCGCGGCGCGACTGTCGCCACGGTGGATACTCCCGAAGCAATTCGCGGGGCGACGCGCGAGCTGCTCCTGGCCCTCACCGAGGCCAATCAGCTGCGCCCGGCGGACGTGGCCAGCGTCATTTTCACCGTCACGCCCGACCTGAGCGCCGAGGCGCCGGCGCGCGCGGCGCGTGAACTGGGCTGGGACGATACGGCGCTCATGTGCGTGGCTGAGATGGCCGTGCCCGACAGTCTGCCACGCTGCATCCGAGTCTTGATCCATTGGAACACCGAGCGTTGGCCGGACGAGGTTGCTCATGTCTATCTGCACGCTGCCCAGAAGCTCCGGCCCGACCGCGCGCTCCGCGGCAACCACTCGGCGGCCTGCACCAGCGCCGTCAGCCCGAAAGGATGAATCAGCCATGATTATCGTGATGCGCCATGACGCTTCTGCTAAGCAGATCGCCGAGGTCGTCGCGCGGGTCGAATCGCACGGGCTGCGCGTGAACATCTCGCGCGGCGAAGAGCGCACGATCATCGGCGTGATCGGCGACGACCGGCCGATCGACCGCACCCAGTTCGAGCTGCTCGACGGGGTAGAGAAGACGGTGCCGATCCTCAAGCCCTTCAAGCTGGCCTCGCGCGACATGCACCCGCCCGATTCGCTGGTGCCGCTGGACGGCATGAAAGTTGGCGGCCCCCAGATCGCCTTGATCGCTGGCCCGTGCTCGGTCGAGAGCCGCGAGCAAATCCTGGAGTCAGCCTTTGCCGTGAAAGCCGCCGGCGCCGTGGCCCTGCGCGGCGGCGCCTTCAAGCCCCGCACCTCACCCTACAGCTTCCAGGGCCTGGGCGAAAAGGGGCTCGAGCTGCTGGCCGAGGCGCGCGAGGCCACCGGGCTGCCAATTGTCACCGAAGCCATGTCGCCGGAACAGGTCCCGCTGGTGGCGCGCTATGCCGACGTCATCCAGATCGGCGCGCGCAATATGCAGAACTACGCTCTGCTCAACTCTGTCGGCGAAGCTGGCCGCACCGTGCTGCTCAAGCGCGGGATGATGTCAACCATCGAGGAACTGCTGATGTCGGCCGAGTACATCATGGCTCAGGGGAACAGCCGCGTCATCCTCTGCGAGCGCGGCATTCGCACCTTTGAGCGCTACACCCGGAACACCACCGACATCAACGCCGTGCCGGTGCTCAAGCAGATGACGCACCTGCCCGTCATCCTGGACCCCAGCCACGGCACCGGCAAGTGGGAATACGTGACGGCCGTGGCCCGCGCGGGCATCGCCGCCGGGGCCGACGGCCTGATCATCGAGGTCCATCCGCGGCCCGAAGAAGCCTTGTCTGACGGCGCTCAGTCGCTGCGACCCGACAAATTCGCCCAGCTCGTCACCGAGGTCCGGCGCATCGCCGAGGCCGTCGGGCGCGGCTGAGCGGCCATCGGCATGGATGAGGATGGCTTTGCGCGCTTGGCCGCGGCCGAGGTCGCCGTCGTCGGGTTGGGCCTCATGGGCGGGTCGCTGGCCCTGGCCCTGCGCAGCCATTGCCGGTCGATTGTCGGCGTAGATCCAGATCCGCGGGCCTGCGCCCTGGCCCTCGAGTGCGGCGCGGTCGATCGCGCGGCCGAGCTGGATGGCGCGCTGGCCGCCGATGTGCTGATTCTGGCCGCGCCGGTGCGAGCCATTACCGCCCTCGTTCAGGACTTCGCCAGGCGCCCGGCGCTGGAGCACCCGACCGTGCTGCTTGATCTGGGGTCGACCAAGGCCCAGATCGTCGCCGCGATGCAGGCGCTTCCGTCCGGCTGGGACCCGCTCGGCGGGCACCCGATGTGCGGGAAGGAAGTCAGCGGCCTGGCGCACGCCGAAGCCAGCCTGTTTCGCGACAAGCTTTTTGTGTTGACACCCTTGGCGCGCACCTCGCCCAAGGCGTTATCGCTGGCGCGCGCCCTAGTGGCCGCGGTGGGCGCACGGCCGCTCGCGTTGTCGCCCGACCGCCACGACACACTCGCGGCCCACAGCAGCCATCTGCCCTACCTGGCAGCGGCCTTGTTGGTGCGCGCCGCCGAGGCCGCCGGCGATCCGCAGGTGTGGCAGCTGGCGGCGTCGGGTTTTCGCGACACTTCGCGTCTGGCAGCCAGTGATGTCACGATGATGCTTGATATCCTGTTGACCAATCGTTCCGCGATCCTCGCGGCACTGGAACGCTACCAGGCAGAAGCCGCCACCCTGTCGGCGTTGCTGCAGGACGGTGCGGTCGAGGCGCTGCGCGACTTTCTCACGCAGGCCTTCGACCGGCGGCGGGGCCTCTTCCAATGAACGCAGCGGCCGCCTCGCCCCCAACACCCGTGGTGCGCACCATTGACCCGATCGGCCAACCGCTCGACGCCGTCGTGCGCGTCCCAGGCTCCAAGAGCCTGACCAACCGGGCGCTGATTACCGCCGCGCTGGCGGCCGGGCGCACCGAGTTGCGCGGTGCGCTGTTCTCGGATGATTCCCAATATTGTGCCGCCGCCTTGCGCCGCCTGGGCTTTGACGTCGCTGCCGACGAGGCCGGCGAGCGCTTTGTGATCGACGGGCAGGGTGGGCGCATTCCCGCCGGCGAAGCCGAGCTTTACATTGGCAATTCGGGCACCTCGGCGCGCTTTCTCACGGCCATGCTCACGCTCGGGCACGGCCGCTTCGTACTGGACGGCAATGCCCGCATGCGCGAACGGCCGATCACCGACCTGCTGGCCGCCCTGACCGAGTTAGGCGCCGTGGTTTCCAGCCCCAGCGGCTGCCCGCCGGTGTGCGTCACGGCCGCGGGGCTGCCGGGCGGCGCGGCGCGCGTGGCGGGCAGCGTCAGCAGCCAGTTTCTGAGCGGGCTGCTGTTGGTGGCCCCCTATGCCCGGCAGCCGGTGGAACTGCACATCGACGGCGAGCTAAGCTCGGCGCCCTACGTGGACCTTACCCTGGCGTTGATGGCCGATTTCGGTGTGACCGTGCATCGCGACGCATATCGGCGCTTCCGCGCCGCGCCGCAGACCTACCGGGCTCAGACCAGTTATGCCATCGAGGGCGACGCTTCGGCCGCCTCGTATTTCTTGGCCGCTCCCGCCATCCTGGGCGGGACAGTGCGCGTCGCCAACGTTTCGCGCCAATCGCGCCAGGGCGACGTGGCCTTTGCCGACGTGCTGGCCAGCATGGGCTGCCAGGTCACGAGCGACGCCGACGGCCTGGCCGTTACCGGCCCGGCCGCGAGCGGTCTGCGCGGCGTCGCGGCGGACATGCGCCACATCCCCGACACCGCGCAAACCCTGGCCGCGATCGCGCCCTTCGCAGCCTCGCCGACCCTCATCCGGGGCATTGCCTCAGCCCGGCACAAAGAGACCGACCGGGTGCACGCGATGTGCGTTGAGCTGCGGCGATTGGGCGTGGCCGTCGATGAGCATCCTGACGGGCTGACGATCCACCCAGCCGCGCAGCTGCGTCCCGGTGTGATCGCGACCTACGAGGATCACCGTATGGCGATGGCCTTTGCCTTGGTCGGCTTGCGCGTGCCGGGCGTGGCGATTGAGAACCCGGGCTGTGTGGCTAAGACTTTTCCGCGGTACTTCGAAGTGCTCGACAGCTTGCGCCTGTTCCGCCCGGTATAATTAGCCCATGCGCGTAGTGCTGTTCGGCTATCCCCTGGGCCATTCGGTCTCGCCGGCCATGCACCGCGCGGCGCTGGCCTCCGCTGGCCTGCATGGTTGGTCCTACGCGGCCGAGCCGGTCCGCGCCGAAGGAGTCGGCGCCGCCGTCACACGACTGCGCGGGCCGGATTACGCCGGTGCCAACGTCACGGTGCCCCACAAGTCGGCCGTCATCGCGCATCTGGATGGGCTGACACCAGTGGCCGACGCTATCGGGGCGGTCAACACCATCGTCAAGCAGGGCTCCAGCCTGATCGGTCACAACACGGACGCGGCCGGCTTCCTGGCTGATCTCTATGCGCATGAGGTCTCCATCGCGCGGCGGGCTGTCCTGGTGCTTGGGGCCGGAGGCGCCGCTCGGGCGGTCGTGGCGGCGTGCGCCGGTGTGGGCGCGCGCCTGCGCGTGGTGGCCCGCCGCCAGGATCAGGCCGAAGCGCTTGGCGCCCTGGCGCCCGTGGAGGTCTACGACTGGGCGCCGTTCGGCTTGCTTCGGGCGAGTGAGGGCTGTGCCCTAATTGTGAATACCACGTCGCTCGGCATGGCGCCCCACGTCGAAGGGACGCCCTGGCAGACAGGCGTGCCGTTCCCGCCCGGCGCGTTTGTTTACGATCTGGTCTACAACCCGGCCGACACGGCGCTGACGAGCGCCGCCCGGTCGGCCGGCCTACTGTCGGCGACCGGGCTGGGGATGCTGGTGGAGCAGGGCGCCCTGGCTTTCGAGCAGTGGACCGGGCGCGCGGCCGATCGGGCAGCGATGCGCCAGGCAGCCGAGGCCGAGTTAGCCCGCCTCGCCGGCCGGCAGCGCTCCTCGGTCGCGCAGTTCGCAAAGAGGTGACTGAGATGCCCCTAAGGTTGCTGACGGCCGGCGAATCGCACGGGCCAGTTGTGATTGCGATGCTCGAGGGCCTGCCGGCCGGCCTGCCGCTCAGCGCGGCTGACATTGATCCCGATCTGGCCCTGCGCCAGGGCATGAATGCTTCTGGAAAACCCTATCCAGGCGCCAGCCCGCGCATGAAGCTCGAGCGCGATGCAGCCGAGATAGTGAGCGGCGTCCTGGACGGCGAAACCATCGGCGCGCCCGTGACGGTGCAGATTCGCAACCTGGATCACGCCAAGTGGCAGGGCCGGGCAGTGCCGCCGATGACGGTGCCGCGGCCCGGGCACTCCGACCTCACCGGTGCGGTGAAATATGGCTACTCCGATCTGCGGCCGAGCCTCGAGCGCGGCTCGGCCCGCGAGACCGCCGCCCGCGTGGCGGCCGGGGCCATTTGCCGCCGGTTCCTGGACGAGTTCGGTATCCGCGTCGGCAGCTATGTCACCGAGATCGACGGCGTCCGAGCCGACCTGTCGGGCATCGAGCTTGAAGATCGGCTGCGGCTGGCGCTTCATTCGGAGATGCACTGCCCCAGCGCCGAGGCTGCCGCCGCTATGCGCGCGCGCGTGCAGGAGGTGATGCAAGCCCGCGACACCCTGGGCGGGTTGTTTGAGGTCGTCGCCTTGGGTGTGCCGCCGGGGCTGGGCAGCCACGTGCACTGGGATCGGCGGCTCTCCGGCCGGCTGGCTGGCGCGTTGATGAGCATTCACGCCATGAAGGGCGTTGAAATCGGCGACGCGTTTGTGAATGCCCGCCTGCCGGGCACTCAGGTCCATGATGAGATCGTGCTCGCGCCCGATGACCGGGCCGGCCGCCTCGCGCGGCGCAGCAACCGGGCCGCGGGCTTGGAGGGCGGCATCACGACCGGGCAGCCCGTTGTGCTGCGTGTGGCCATGAAGCCGATCTCGACGACCCTCACCCCGCTGCAGTCGGTCGACCTCGCCTCGGGCGCGGCCTCGCCGACTGCCTACGAGCGCTCCGACTTTTGCGCTGTGCCGCGCGCGGCTATCGTGGGCGAGGCCATGGTCTGCCTGGTATTGGCCGACGCCCTGCTCGAGAAGCTGGGCGGCGACTCGCTGGCTGAAATGCGGCCGCGCTTGGCAGCCTTGCGCCAGGCACGCCTGGAAGATCTGCCGATGCAGAATGTGCCGCGGGTCTGGTGGCCGTGAGATGAACCTGATCCTGTGCGGCCCGCCCGGCGCCGGCAAGAGCACCGTGGGCACCGCGGTAGCGCGCGAACTGGGGCGCGAATTTATCGACGGCGACCAATGGCTCGAAGCGCGCTGGGGCCGGCCCGTGCCCGACTACTTCGCGTCCGGCGAGCAGGCGTTGTTTCGCGCGCGCGAAGCACAGGTCTATGCCATTCTGGCGGAGCGTGGTGGGCTGGTCATTGCCACCGGCGGCGGCGCGTTGCTCGACCCGCGCACCCGGGCGCGTCTCGAGCGCAGTGGTGTGGTGGTTGGTTTGACCGCGCCAGTGCCGGTCTTGGCCGGGCGCCTGAACGGGGATGCGCAGGCGCGGCCGCTGCTGGCTGGCGACCTCAACGACCGGCTCGAGCAGTTGGTGCGCGAGCGGCGCGCCCTGTACGCCTCGTTCCCCAATCAGGTCGAGACCGCCGGCCAGCCGGTAGGCGCCGTCGTCGTGGAGGTGATGGCCCGTTTCGAGGCGGCGCGCGGCTACACCCGCTTTGAGCTAGGTCCCACCTCGGCCTATTACGGCCGTGGTCTAGCTGCCCGCCTGCCCGACTGGCTTGGCGCCAAAGACCTGCGGCCGCCTTTCGTCTTGATTGCTGACGCGGCGATAGCGGCGACCCACGGCACGCCGGCGGCTCGGGCTGTTGCCGCGCCGGTGCTGGCCCTGCCGTCGGGAGAAGCCAACAAGACGCTTGGCTCGGTGGGCGACCTTTACCGGGGCTGTGTGGCACACGGTCTCGAGCGTGGTGGCACCGTGCTGGCGCTGGGCGGCGGGGTCACCGGCGATGTCGCCGGGTTTGTAGCGGCCACTTATATGCGAGGCGTCGCCTGGGCCAACCTGCCCACGACAGTGCTCGCCATGGCTGACGCCGCCCTGGGCGGCAAGGTGGGCGTCGACCTGCCCGAAGGCAAGAACCTGGTAGGCGCCTTCCATCCACCGGCTGTCGTCGCCGCGGATTTTGATACCCTGGCCAGCCTGCCGGAAGTGGAGGTGCGCTGCGGCCTGGCCGAGATCGTCAAGTCGGGCGTGATTGGCGACGAAGCGCTATTTGCCGGGCTGGCAGGGGGCACCCTAGCGCTGGAGGACGGCATCATGCGCGCTGCAGCCGTCAAGGCTGGCATCGTCAATGCAGATCCCTTCGAGCACGCTGAGCGCGCGATCCTAAATCTCGGCCACACGATTGGACATGGCATCGAGGCGGCCTCGCGCTTTGCGCTGCGGCACGGCGAGGCGGTCGCAATCGGCCTGGCGGCCGAGGCGCGGCTCGCCGAGCAGGTGGGGGTGACTCCGGTGGGACTGGCCGAGACGTTGGAGGCCTGCCTGGTCCGGCTGCGGCTGCCGGTGCGCTGCCCGGGGCTGGACCCCGCCGCCATCCGGAGCCACATGCTCACCGACAAGAAGAAGGCGGCTGGACAGCTGCGTTTCGCGCTGCCGCGCCGCGTGGGCGAGGTCGCCTGGGGCGTTGCACTGGACCAGGCCGGCGAAGCCTGCTTGTCTCAAATCCTTAAGGAGCTCACCGATGACCCTGTCTGATACCCGCATGCCAGCCACCGGGCCAAGGCGCGCTATCCTTGTGCTGCACGGCCCCAATTTGAACCTGCTGGGCACGCGCGAGCCGCACATCTACGGGACGATGACGCTGGCCGACATCGATGCCGCGCTGTCCGCCGAGGGCCAGCGCCTCGGCCTGGAAATCCGCAGCCAACAGTCGAACCATGAAGGCGCGCTTATAGATGCCCTGCACGCGGCCCGCGAGTGGGCCGGGGGGGTGATCATCAACGCTGGCGGATTCACGCATACCTCCGTAGCGCTGCGCGACGCCGTGGCGGCCTGCGGGCTGCCCGTCGTGGAAGTTCACCTGTCAAACACCGAGGCGCGCGAGGATTTTCGGCATCGCTCGCTGCTCGCGCCGGTCTGCCGGGGGACGATCCGCGGCTTCGGCTGGCGCTCGTATTGGCTGGGGTTGCACGCCTTGGCGCCCACCCTTGCCCCCCTAACCTAATCTGGAGGCGCACTGCCGCCTGAGCCTCTTCAGATCGGCCAGCGCGTGCCCGCCTTGGCGCTGCCGGCCCGGCACGACCTCGGCCCGCCGCGCCTGGCGGACCTGCGCGGCTGGACGGCCGTGTTGGCGTTCTAGGTGCTCGACTTCACGTCGGCCTGACGGAGCGAGTGCCGAACGTTGCAGGCGGCCGCGGCCCTGGCCCGAGATCGCTCAGCCGGCAGGGCGGCTGTCGCCTGGTCGCGGGTCAGCCGGCGTCCAACTGTCGCGCAGGCCGTACGGGAACTCGTAGCTCGCCATGCGCGCCACGAACGGGTCGGGGTCGAACGCTTCCGGGCCTAGCACGCCGCGGCCTTGCCAGGCACCCTGCTCCAGCAGTTCCATGGCAATCACTGGGTTAACGGCCGTCTGCCAGACGACGGCCTGCAGGCCGTACGTCCGCATGCAGGTCTCGTTGTCGGCGACCTGGTAAAGGTAGACTTCGCGTGGGCGGCCGCCCTTGATCCCGGTGACCCAGGTGCCGGCGCAGGTCTGGCCCGCCATGCGCTCGCCCAGCCGAGCTGGATCGGGCAGGCAGGCCGCCACCACGTCGCGCGGCGCGACCCGCACACCCTTGACGTTGATCGGTTCCTTCTTATCCAATCCCAGCAGATTGAGGGTCTTCAGGACGCCGATGAACTCATCGCCGAGGCCGTACTTGAACGTGACGCGCCGGCACTTGACCCAGCGCGGCACGAGCAGCACCTCCTCGTGCTCCACGTTGACGCATTCTACCGGTCCAATGCCAGCGGGGAAGTCGAACGTCTCGGGCTCCGAAAAGGTCGGCGTGGTGTACCAGCCGCGGCCGCGCTCCCACAGGATGGGCGGGTTCAGGCATTCCTCGATGGTGGTCCAGATAGAGAAGGTGGGCGCGAAGGCATAGCCGCGCACTTGCAGATTGGCCCCGTCGCGCACGCCGATCTCGTCGATCTCGTCGAAGAGGTGCTTTTCAGCGTAGCGGGCAAATACGTCCGACAGCCCGGGCTCGACCCCCATTCCCACCAGCGCTAGCAGCCCCCTTTTCTCCCAGCGCGCGGAGCGCGCAAACTGATAGTCGCCCAGCTTTACGCCCGGCTGCTCGAAGGGTCGTTCGGGGTGTGGCTGTGACAACGTCATGGCCATGTCGATGTAGTGGCAGCCAGCCTGGTAGGCGGCGTCGAAGATGGCTTCGTTAAACACCGGATCAACTGCGTTCATGATCAGGTCGACGCCGTGCTGCCGGGCCAGGCTCACGATCTGTCCCTTGTCGCGCGCATCGACCTGTTCGACCGGGAAGCGGCGGGCCGGTTTCACCCGGCGACGCACCTCGCGGGCGCGCTTGAGGTTGTAATCCGCCAGGACCATCTTTTCCAGCCAGGGCTGGTGTTGGGCGACCACGGCGATGGCCTCGCCGACGCCGCCGGTGCCGATGAGCAGGACTTTCACGCTGTCAGTTCTCCTACTGGAGGGTGGGGGCCTGGCGGTGGGGCGGACGCCAGGGGGCTGTTTGGCCGTCAATCGGCCAACGGGACGGTCTTGTGGGGTGTCGGCGGCAAGGTGAAGTAGAACGTGCTGCCCTGGCCCGGCCTTGACTGGACGCCGATTTCGCCGCCCAGGGCCTCGACGATCCGCTTTGCGATTGGCAATCCCAACCCGGTGCCCTCGGCGGTGCGCTCGCTGGCTGGGTCGCGATAGAAAGGATCATACACCCGCTCGAGGGCCTCAGGCGCCAGCCCCGGCCCGGTATCTTCCACGAACACGCGGAATACGCTGGGGTCGGCCTCAGCCCGTGCCACCACGCGCCCTTGGTCGCGGTTGTACTTGACGGCGTTGGTCAGTAAGTTCAGCACGACCTGCTTGAGCTTATCGCGGTCGGTTTGCAGGGGCGGCAGATACGTGGCCGTCTCAACCGTCACCTCGATCGCGCGCTCGGCTGCCTTGGGTTGGATGATGGCGCGACATTCCTGCAGCAGCGCCGCCAGGTCAAACGTCGCGAAGGTGAAGCGCACGCGGCCGGACTCTAGCCGGGCCATATCGAGGAAGTCGGTGGTCAGCTGCGCCAGACGCTCGGTTTCGCGCTGGAGCGTGAGGATGATGTCGTGCCGCTGCTGGCCGTCCAGCTCCGGCCGCAGCAGCAGATGGCTGGTGGCCATCAGCGCCGCCAGGGGCGTGCGAAGCTCGTGGACCATTTCGGCCACCAGGTGCGACTGGTGAAACAGGCGCGCGTTGACAATGGCGGTCGCTCCTTGCGCGGCCAGCCACGTCAGGTCGCGCAGGTCGCCGGCCGAGAACGCCCCGCCGCGCTTGTTAAGCACCTCCAGCACGCCCAGCGTCCGCTGGCGCGCCGCAAGCGGCACGGCCAACATTGAGCGTGTGGCAAAAGCCGTCAATTCGTCGAACTGCGGGTTCCAGCGCGCATCGGACTGCGTGTCCGGCACCAGCAAGGGTTCGTTGTGCTGCACGACCCAGCCGGAGATACTGTCGTCGACGGGCACGCTGGTGCCGTCCAGGTCGCTGGCCAGGACGTTGGTGGTCGCCTCAAACCGCAGCTCGCCCGTGGCGGCATCCAGCAGAAGGAGCGAGCTGGCCTCGGTGTCGGTGAGTTCGCGCGCCGCGTCGACGATCCGTCGCATCAGCTTGGCCTGGTCAAGCGTGGACGCCAGCGTATGCCCGATTTCCATCAGCCGTTCCATGCGCTGCAGGAGCAGTTGAAGGTCTTCTTGGGCCGCGTCGCGGGCGGGGTGAGCGGGCATGGTTTCGGTCGGGATGACACCTGGATGCGGTCGCAGTGCGGCGCTAGTCTATCATATGGATTCTCGCGCGGCAAACCCGCCGGAGGCGCTATAATCGGGAAATGCGCATTGCCGTGCTCTCGTATCATACCTGCCCCTTGGCCACTCTTGGTGGGAAAGAGACCGGCGGCATGAACGTCTATGTGCGTGATCTGTCGCGCGAGCTCGGCCGGCGCGGCATCGGGCTGGACGTGTTTACCCGCTCGCAGGACGAACACCAACCTCACGTCAAGGAAGACCTGGGTTCCGGCAATCGTGTTATCCACATTCCGGCCGGGCCCGAGGTTCCACTGCCCAAGGAGATCCTGTATGAGCACATCCCCGAGTTCGTGGGGGGAATACGCGAGTTTGCCCGCGCGCAGCACGCGGTCTACGACCTGATCCACAGCCATTATTGGCTCTCGGGCGTAGCCGCCCGCAGCCTGCACACGGCCTGGAACGTGCCCTTCGTTCAGATGTTCCACACCCTGGGGCACATGAAGAACCGTGTGGCCCAAGATCCCACCGACCGCGAAGGCAGCCTGCGCCTGCGGGTTGAGACTGAGTTGTTGCGCGAAGCCGACCGCATCATCGCCGCCACGCCGGCCGAACTGGCCCAACTCCAGTGGTTATACCGGGCCGACGTCAGTAAGGTTACGGTCATCCCTCCTGGGGTTGACCTGGATCACTTCTATCCGCGCTCGGCGGTCCAGGCCAAGCAGCAGTTGGGCCTTGACCCGGGACACAAGCTGCTGCTGTTCGTCGGCCGCATTGAGCCCTTGAAAGGCATCGAGACGCTCTTCGAGGCCGTCGCCCGCCTGCGCGATCGCGGAGCCTGCGAGTGCGGCCGCCTGTACGTCGTCATTATCGGCGGGGATCCCAGCGAAACCCCGACGCAGCAGAACGCGGAGATGGAGCGCCTGAAGGCGGTGCGCCAGCGGCTGGGTATCGCCGGTTTGGTCACCTTCATCGGCGCCCAAGACCAGGATGCTCTGCCCGACTATTATGCGGCGGCCGACGCCGTGATCATGCCCTCGCACTACGAGTCGTTTGGGATGGTTGCCCTCGAGGCGATGGCCTGCGGCACGCCGGTCATTGCTTCCGAGGTCGGCGGTCTGGCCTACCTGGTCCGGGACGGCGAAACTGGCTTTCACGTGCCCGACCGAGACCCCGAGATCCTATCGGAGCGGATCTGTGACATCCTGACCGACCCACAATTGCGGCAGGCGTTGGGCGAACAGGCCGCGCGCCACGCGCGGGCCTACGCCTGGCCCCTGATCGCCGATCGCATCTTGGAGGTCTACCAGGCCGTGTTGGCGGGGCGCACGCCGGTGGCGGTCGCCTGACGGCTTATCGGCGGTGCCCGTTGAGGAAAGAGTCGTTGAGGGCGAAGAGCGCGCAGCGGTACGACACAAAGGACGTAAACTCTACTAGCTTCTTCTCGCGCTCATCCTTGCGGACCCACAGGTCGAGCGCGTGGGCCCGCGCGCTGCATTTGTCGAGCAAATCTTTGACGACGATCTCGTCGGTGCCGACCCAACGGCTCACCTGCAGCACGATGTCGCGCTTGTGCAGGCGGATGAAGTTGTCCGCGCGCACGTAGTCGCGTTCGCGCTTGCGGTTATCGCGCTGGGCTGGGGTCTTCCAGAATAACTCGTGCAGATCAGGATCGATGTAGCCGGTGGCCTTGCGGCGATAGCGAGTGGCGCGCGCCCGTAAGAATTCCGCCAGCGTCTCGCGGCACTCCTCCAGCGGGTCCCAGGGCGCTGGGCGCTGATCGATCAGTGGCTCCTGGCGGCGCAGTTCCTTGACGATCTTCTCGACGTATTCCAGCTTGCGTAGGGCGCCCGGATAAAGCCGGTATACGCGCCGCCAGTTGTAGCGTGGCTGGAGCCACACGCCGAACGTCTCGGCAAAGTCGTCGTCGGGGTGCTTCTGAGCGTAGTGATCGCCGTTGGGATTGACGTAGTCGCGGCTCCATGGATTAGCGCGCTGGATGTACCGGTTAGTGACCGGGTAGGTGTTAAAGTAGTTGCCCTTGACGTTGAACAGCTCGCGGAAGTCCTTGCGCCGGTATAGCTTGTAGGCGTACGAGAAGGCGTGCCCCAGCTCGTGGCGCACCAGGTTCACGATGTCGTTGAAGTCATAACGGAACCCGCGGAATTCCTCATTGAGGTCCTTGAGCAGTGCCGAGCAGTCGTAGAAGCCCAGGGCAATGCTGGTCGTGCCGGCCACGGTGCCGTAACCGGTCGACAGGTAAAAGTGAGGTTCGAGCTTGCTGAGGCCGACCCGCTTCATGTCGGCGCGCGCCAGGCGGACGGCCTCCACTAACTCGCAGCTTTCGATGCTCACGCCCAGACGGTTGAGCGAGGTCAACAGCAGCTCGAGCTTTTGCGTGTCGGTGTTGAACAACTGCTCGCGGGAGCGACGCATAGGGCCGATCCATCCTAGCTCGGAAAACTCGGCAGCCAGCCTGCCTTTTCCGGCAGGCTGAGTTCTTCAGTTGACCGAGTCTCTCAATTCGTGCGACGGCGGCGCTCGCGGGGAGCGTGCGGCCTACTCTAACTGGCGGGTTTACGCGGAGATGGGCACGGCGATGCTACCCTTGCGCTCAATGATGCCCTCGGCAGGAATCGAACCCACAACCCCTTGATCCGAAGTCAAGTGCTCTGTCCAATTGAGCTACGAGGGCGCAGCAGTCGTGATCGCTCGACCCGGCCAGGTCTAGACCTGGCCCATCAACTCCCAACTGCTCTCTAAGGGTGCCTGACGGGGCTCGAACCCGCAACATCTGGATCCACAGTCCAGTGCTCTGCCATTAAGCTACAGGCACCATGTTTTCCCGCATGCCAGTCCAGCCAGGACCGCCTCCTGCAATGGGCAGGATTTTATCATGGAGTAGCGGGGCGGGCAAGGTGATTGCGTCACTTGTTCTAGAATCGGCTCAGAAACCCCGATATCTGGCGGCGTTAATGATCGGACCCCTACATCTGCGACTCAAGCCCCTGCCTCAAAGCGTCGACCACCGCCGCCCGCGCGTAGGTCGTCTGGGTGCGCGCTGCCAGGTCCTTGATCGTCACGCACCCTTGCGCCAGTTCGTCGGGGCCCAGTAGGGCCGCGAAGCGGATCCCATTCACGTCGGCGTACTTGAGCTGCCGGTCAAGCTTCGCGGTCTCGGGGTACCACTCCACGCGCAGCCCTCCCGCACGCAGCTGGGCGGCCAGGCGCAGCGCCTCGGCCGGGCTGATCTGGTCAAACTGCGCCACCAGCACCTGGGTCGGCGACGGCCGCAGCGGCGGCACCTTCTGATACTTCTGGGCCACAAGGCCAATCACCACGTCGCCCATGGCAAAGCCCATGCCCGGCAGACGGTCGCCGCCCACGTCGCCGACCAGGTCGTCATACCGTCCACCGCCCAGGATGGCGCGAAACTCGCTCTCGCGATCACGAGCCTCCAGGACGATGCCGGTGTAGTAGTCCAGCCCGCGAATCACGGTCGGGTCAAATTCCAGGAACGGGCCGATGCCCAACGCCTGGCCGGCTTCCACAAAGGCCTGGCACCCCTCAGACTGCCGCCACAAGTCGGCATTCGCCAGCAGCGCTTTGAGCCCGTTAAGCTGCTCGGGCGTTACCCCGACCTCACCGGCATACTGCTCCCAGGCCGTGGCGCCCAGCTTGCCGCGCCGGTCGATCAGCCGGAACACGGCTGTCTTGTTCGCCGCCAACCCCAGCGTGGCGAGCTGCTCGTCCATCAGCCGGCGGTCGTTGAATTGCAGCTTGATCTCGCTGGCGGTCAAACCGACCATTTGAAAGAAGGTCACCGCCACGGCAGCCAACTCAGCGTCGGCCGCCGGGCTTTCCACACCCAATAGGTCCACGTTCCATTGAAAGAACTCGCGCGACCGTCCTTTTTGGGGGCGCTCGTAGCGCCAGAAGGGCCCAAAGCTCCACCACCGGATAGGCCGTGGCAGCTGCCGCTGGCGGGCCGCCACCATGCGGGCCAGCGAAGGGGTCAGCTCCGGCCGCAGTGTCACCTTCTCGCCGCCCCGGTCGTTGAACACGAAGGATTGCTCCTTCACCAGCTCATCGCCCGACTTGGCGGCATACAGCTCGAGCGTCTCGAGGAAGGGACCGTCGTACTCCTGGTAGCCAAAGGCCTGCGCGGCCGACCGCATGTTGGCGTACAGCCAGTTGCGCAACAGCATCTGTTCGGGGTAGAAATCGCGCGCGCCCTTCACGGCCTGGATTTTGTTCTTCATGCTTGGTATCCTGAGCTAACAAAGCGACACAATCAAATCGAAAATCATACCCCCGATTCGCGCGCGAGCTGGCCGGCCTGGATCGCCTCGGCCAGCGCCTCCAAGGGTCCACCGTAGAGCTGGTCGGTTTCTACGAACGGCGCGATGGCCCGGACCGCCGCCTGGGCCTTGGCCGTGCCGCGTCCCAGTCGCGAGCCCGGCGTCATCCGCAGCCGCAGGTCGACCGCTTGCGCGGCCGTGAATAGCTCAATGGCCACGATACGCCGCACGTTGGCCACCAGTCGGCGCAATTTGATCCCGGCGGCGGCGGCGTTGGCGTTGTGATCCTCCTGGTTGGCCGACGTGGGCAGCGACCGCACTGAAGCCGGAATGGCCAAGCCCTGGTTCTCCAGCGCCAGCGCCGCGGCCGTGTAGTGCACCATCATCAACCCCGAATTCAGCCCGGCCGCCGCACCCGGGCCAACCAGCATCGGCGGCAGGCCGTCATTCAGTTTTTCGTCGATCAGGCGCGCAGTGCGGCGCTCTGAAATGGCGCCGACCTCCGCTAGTGCGATGGCGCCGTAGTCCAGAGCCATGCCCACCACCTGGCCGTGAAAGTTCCCACCTGATAGGGATTGTCCGTCGAATAACAGCGGGTTGTCGGTGGCGGCGTTGATCTCACGCTCCAGCGTATTACTCACGAAGTCCAGAATCTCGTAGGCCGGCCCCAACACCTGCGGCGCGCAGCGCAGCGAATAGGCATCCTGCACGCGGCCGGCCCCATCGATCAGGGCGCTGCCGGCCAGCAGCTCGCGCACCCGGGCAGCCACTGCCTGCTGACCCGGGTGCCTGCGGGCCGCGTGCAGCCGCGCGTCGAAGGCTGCCGAAGCGCTGCGCAGCGCCTCCAGGCTCAATCCCAGGGCCAGCTCAGCCGCCGCCAACACCCGCCGTGCCTCAGACACTGCCAGCACGCCCAGCGCGGCCGAGAATGTCGCGCCGTTATTTAGTGCCAGCGCCTCCTTTGGTCCCAGCCGCAGCCGGCGGATGCCGGCTGCCGCCATCCCGGCTTGGCCGCTCATGAGCTCGCCTGCGTACCAGACCTGCCCGGACTCGGATTCGCGCTCGGCCTCATCGGTGGAGAGAACCAGGGCCAGGTGCGACAGCGGCGCCAGGTCGCCGGACGAACCCAGCGATCCTTGTGAGGGGATGATTGGCGTGATCCCGGCGTTGAGCATCGCCAGCAGCGCGTCCACCAGGGCGGGCCGTACGCCCGAACGGCCGAGCGCCAGCGTGTTGGCGCGGATGAGCATCGCCGCGCGCACCACGTCTGGCGCGAACGGCTCACCCACGCCCACGGCGTGGCTCAGGATGAGGTTGCGCTGCAGCCGCTGGGTGTCGTCAGGCGAAATCTGGCGGTCGGCGAAGATGCCGAAGCCCGTGTTCAGTCCATACACTGGGCTGCCGCCCTCGACCAGTGCCTGGACCCACTCGTGGCTGGCCTCCATGCGCCGGCGAGCTAGCGGCGCCAGCGTCACAGCCAACACGCCTGGGCCGCTGGCGACCTCGGCGACCTCGGCGACCTTTTCCAGCGTCAGGGTGTGACCGTCAATAGCTAGCGGGCCGGGCATACGCCGGAGTGTACCACAAGGGATTTGACGCGCCCTGTCTTTGACATACACTAATCTCCAGCGTTGTGCCGTGGCCGCCTGGAGCCAAAGATGGTCATCCCCCTTACGCCCGCTGAAGAACGCGGCCTTCATGGCCTCAGCCTAGATACGCAGGTGCGGCAAGCCTTCTTTGCCATGCCGCCGCATGTGCTCGCCGCACTCGATCAGCGCATGACGGCCGAAGCGATTCAGCGCAACCTGGTCTATGTCCGCGACGGGCAGACGGAGGCCATTCGCGTGCTGCTGCGGCCCGCGGGTGTCTTGCCCGATCAATTGGCCTATCTGCATTATGTCTCGTTGACCCTTATCAATGCCCTCAAACGCCTGCCCGATCTCTACATCCAGGATTTCGCGGTGCGCGCGGCGGTGCCGCTGACGCCGCCCGAAGAACAGTGGCTGTGGGAGTGTTGGGGTCCAAACCAGCGCGAGAACAACCCGGTCATTGGGCGCCTGGATGCCGTCATCGACTTTACCAGCCCCATGTGGAAAGACTCGCTGCATTACATGGAGCCGAACCTTTCGGGGGTGGGCGGTATCTACCTCGTTCCCGTCACCGAGCAACTCTTGGCCGAAGTCGTGATGCCAGTGGTGCAGAGCTACGATCCGCTGCTGCGGCTGGAAGCCGGCCAGGACCTGCGCGAGCTCTTCCTCCGCGAGGTGCTCGATCACTTGGACGCCATCGGTCATCCCGGCCGCAACCTGTGTTTCATCGAGCCCAAGTACGCCGGGGACGGTCCGGCCGAGCTCGCCGCCTTGGCGGACTACTATCGCAAGCAGTACGGCCTGACCACGCTGCACGCCGATCCGAGTGAGCTCTACCTTGCGGACGGCGAAGTGTGCTGCGAAGGCCAGCCGGTTGATTTGGGGTACCGCGACTACGAGGTCAGGGACCTGGCCGCGCTGGCAGCCGAAGAGGGACTTGACCTGAAGCCTATGCGTGTCTTGTTCAAGCGCAATCGGATGATGTCGTCCCTGGCCGGCGAGTTCGATCATAAGAGCTGCTGGGAAGTGCTGACTGACCCGCAGTTCACGCAGAAGTACTTCACGGCCGATGAGCGCCAGGTGTTCCGCCGCCACGTGTTGTGGACCCGCCTGGTGTCTGATCGGCGCACGACTTTGCCGGGCGGCGAAACGGGCAGCCTGCTGGAATTTGCGCGTCACGAGCAGGATGTGCTGGTCTTGAAGCCAAACCGGGCGTATGGCGGTGACGGCGTCTTGCTTGGTCCGTCCACGCCCAGCGCCGAGTGGGATACGGCCCTGCAGAAGGCCATCGTGGATGGCGGCAGCGGCGAGCATTGGGTCATTCAGCGGCTGGCGCGTATCCCTGTCAGCGAGTTCCCCGTCGTCGGGTCGGATGGGACAGTGAGCGTCGAACCGTTCTACACGGTGATGGGGCTCGCCCCGACCAAGTACGGCTTGTCCATCTTGGGGCGCGCTTCGCAGAAGCAAGTGGTCAACGTGGCCCAGCGCGGCGGCCTGTGCAGCGTCTTGGTTGGCCAGCCCAGCAGCCGTATCATCGGGCCAGGCGCTCCCGTCAGGCTAGGGTAGAATGCAGTGGCCGGGCGTTCTGGGCGAGCGCGCTGCTTGCTCGCTGTTGGAGCAGGTGCTGCGGCAGTCGCCGGCCGACGAAACGGAGGCCGCGCTTGTCACAACCAGCCAGGCGCTCACCCGTTTTGCCCACAATACCATTCATCAGAATGTGGGCGAGCTCGATGCCGAGCTCGAGATCCGCGCCGTTTTCGGCGGCCGCGTAGGCATGGCAGCGACCAACGACCTCAGCCCGTCCGGGTGGCAGCGCGCGCTGTTGGCAGCCTGTGAGCAGGCGCGTCACCTGCCGGCCAACGCCGATTGGCCGGGCCTGCCCAGACCTGGTGACCAGGCACCGCAAGATGCGCTGCCCATCATGGCGTTTGATGCGGCCGTGGCCGAGGCCACACCCACCAGCCGGGCGGCGGTGGTGCGCGCGATCTGTGACCAAGCGGGGGGGCAGCAGTTGCTAGCCTCGGGGGCCTTTGGAACCAGTTACGGCGAGACCGTCGTGGCGAACACCCATGGACTCATTGCATACGCGCCCAGCACCGAGGTCGATCTGACCTTCGTCGTCGAGCAGACCGCCGAACAGGCCTCGGCCTACGCGCATGCCGCCGGCTGGCAATTGGCCCAGTTGGACGTGAGCGCTCTGACCTCCGAGGCCTGCCGGCATGCCAGGGCCGCCCGCGCCCCGCGCCGCCTGCCGGCCGGCGAGTATCCGGTCGTGCTCGAGCCCTACGCGGTCGGGGCGCTGCTCGAAGCGCTGGCGGAAGCGGGGATGGGGGCGCTGGCCGTACAGGAAGAGCGCAGTTGGATGAACGGCCGCCTGGGCCGCGCCTGCCTGTCGCCGGAGCTGACCATCTGGGATGACGCCTTCGATCCGCGCGGTGTGCCACGCGCCTTCGACTGTGAGGGGGTTCCAAAGCGGCGGGTGCCGATCGTGCTGCACGGGACGCCGACCTCGCCCGTCTACGACCGACTGACGGCCGCCCGTGAGGCCGGCCGTAGTTCAACGGGTCATGCCCAACCGTACGACGCCGAGGACTGGGACGGGCCGCTGCCCGAGAATCTGGTCGTGACGCCCGGCGATCAGACCACGGCCGAGCTCATCGCCGCCATAGGACGGGGGCTGTACATCACGCGTTTCTGGTACGTCAACCTGGTATCACCGCACGATTGCGCCGTCACCGGGACGACGCGCGACGGCGTGTGGTGGATCGAAAACGGGCAGCTCGCCTTTCCAGTTGCCAACCTGCGCTTCGATCAGGCATTGGTGGAGGCGCTGGCCGGCGTGCGCGGCGTGGGCGCTGAATGCCGCACCGTGGCCGGCTTCTTCGGCGGCGTTCACCGCGCGCCGGCCCTGGCCCTGGACAGCTTTCGCTTCATCGACCCGTCGTGATTGACCTGGAGGCCGGATGACCGCTGCTCTCGAAATCGACCTCGACCGCATGCAGACCCTGCTGATTGAGCTGCTGAACACGCCCAGCCCCACCGGGTTTACCGACCGGGCCCTCGACTACCTCGAGGGCGCGCTGGCCCATCTGCCGCTCGAGGTGTGCCGCACCCGCAAGGGCACCCTGGTTGCCACCTGGCCTGGCCGTTCGGCCAGCGCGCCGCGGGCGTTGACGGCACACGTGGATACGCTCGGCGCCATGGTCAAGGAGGTCAACGTCAACGGCCGGCTGCGCCTGACGCGCGTCGGAGGCTTTGCGTGGAACACGGTGGAGGGCGAGGGCGTCAGTGTTTTCACTGCGGCTGGCCGCGTGATCCGCGGCACGCTGCTGGTGACCAAGCCTTCGAGCCACGTGCATGGCCCCGAAACCGGCCAGATGAAGCGTGAGGACGACACGATGGAGGTGCGCCTGGACGAGCGCACTACTTCAGTGGACGAGACGCGGGCACTCGGCATTCAGGTCGGCGACTTCGTTGCCTTCGATCCGCGGGTCGAGACGGGTCCGGCCGGCTTCATTCGCTCGCGTCACCTGGATGACAAGGCCAGTGTGGCCGCCATCTTCGGCGCGGTCTGGGCTTTGCAGGTGAACGGCCTCCAGCCAGCGCAGCGCACGACACTGCACTTCAGCCATTATGAAGAAGTGGGCCACGGCGCCGCTGCTGGTTTTCCGGCCGACCTGGCTGAGTTGATTTCGGTCGATATGGCCGCCATTGGGCAGGGCCAGGCCTCGGATGAGTTCGACGTTACAATTTGCGTCAAGGATTCCGGCGGCCCATACGACCTGGCGCTGCGGCGGCGCCTGGTGCGCTTGGCCGAGGACGCCGGCATCCCTTATAAGCTCGATGTCTTTCCTTATTACGGCTCCGATGGCGAAGCCTACTGGCGCGCCGGCGGGGATGTCCGCGTGGCCCTGCTGGGGCCCGGCGTAGAAGCCTCGCACAGCTACGAGCGCACGCACACCGACGCACTGGTGCGCACGGCGCAGTTGCTGGCCGAGTATCTCAGGCATGCTGCATGACCCTCCGAATTCAAACCCTCGGCGACCAAGTTTGGACCATTGCGCCGCGCGGCCGGCTCGATCTGCCGGCGGCGCGAGCCATGGAAGACGCGCTCAACGAGTTGTGTAACGCCGGGCGCGCGCGGGTGGTCGTCGATCTCTCCGAGGTCGACTACATGGCGTCGGCCGGCTTGAAAGCGCTGTTGACCGGCCTGCGCCGTGCCAGGTTGCTGAATGGCGACGTCCGCCTGGCCGCCCTGCACGAGCGGGTGCGCGACGTCTTTGAAATGTCGGGCTTCGACCAGGTCTTTCGCACCTTCCCCACGCCGGATGAAGCTGTGCAGAGCTTTGCGGAGTGCGGACCCTAGCAATCTTCCTCGTGCACGACCTGGCGGTCTGGCAAGTCGGCGGTGGTGATCCGCTGCTGACGGCAATCTATCTGCTGATCCTGCTCCTGGCCCTGGCGCTCGCGTCGGCCCTGCTGGTGCGCCGCTGGCAGTCGCGGCGCGCCCTCATGCGGCGCCTGGAAGAGCTCAACCGGCTGGCCGAGATTGGCCGCGCGATTGCCACGGCTCAACTGGACGTCACCTACGTGGCTGAAGTCGTTTACGAGCAGGCCGGTCACATCGTTGATACGGCCACCTTTCAATTAGGTCTGTTTGTCGACGACCGCTACCGGCTGCTGATCTGGGTCGTCGACAGCCAACGGCGGCCTCCGGCCGAGTTCCGCCTGGTCCCCGGGCACGTGGGCATCATGGGATGGCTGCGGGACCAGCGCCAGAGCCTGCTCGTCCACGATTTCGAGCGCGAGGCCGGCACTCTTCCCGCTGCGCCCCGCTACGTCTCGCCCGATCCACCGCGCTCGGCGATCTTTGTGCCGCTGCTGATTGGCCAGCGTGCCCTGGGCGCGCTGGCCGTGCAGAGCCGGCGGGCGCAGGCCTTTTCTGAAGGCGATCTGCGCCTGCTCAACATCGTGGCCAACCACGCGGCAGCGGCGCTGCAGAACGCTCAGCTCTACGAGCAGGCCCGGCGGCGGGCCACGCAGTTAGAGCTGCTTGCGGGCGTTTCGCAGCGCATCAACGTCCTTCAGCCGTTGAGTGCCCTCTATCGCCAGGTGGCCGACCTCGTCGTCGCCAAGTTCCGCGAGTACCGGGTCAGCTACTACGAGGCCGACGGGCAGGTGCTGCGACTGCGCGCCACGGCTCCCCCTGCGGCCGAGGCGATGGGCCTGTTGGCCGCGGTGGCCTTTGGCGAGGGCACTATCGGCCGCGCGGCGGAGCAGCGCACGGTCCTGGCAGTGCAGGACCTGCCGGAACTGCCGGCCGACATGGCCCTGGGCGGGAGCGCGCCCCGCGGCCGCGCCGAGCTGGCGGCGCCAGTGCAGATCGATGACCGGGTCCTGGGCGTGCTGCACGTCGTGCACGCCGGCGGGCGTGTGTTTGACGACAGCGCCCCGGCAGTGTTCACGTCTCTGGCGGCCCAGATGGCGATCGCCATCCTGGAGGCCCAGCTATATAGCGCCGAACAGCGCCGGGCCGAGCAGTTGGCCGCGCTGGCCCAGGCCGCGCGCACGGTCGCGTCGACACTCGACCTAGACGACATGCTCGACGAAATCCTCGACGTCGTCGACGACCGCTTCGGGTATCACGCAGCGCGCATCTTTCTGCTACAGGAAGACCGGCTGGTGTTCCAGGCCGGCCTGGGCGTTGGCACGGTTGGGCAGTCGATTGACGGGCTGGCCTACGACCTGGAAGGCCCAGGCCTGATCGCCCAGGTGGGCCGCAGCCGGCAGACCATCGTCGTCGACGACGTCACCCGTCACCCCGATTATGTGCCCGGCCCGGGCCTGGCCGCTACCCGCTCGGAGATGATCGCGCCCATGACGATGGGCGCCCGGTTGCTCGGGGTCTTTGACGTGCAGTCCGAACGGCCAGGCGCGTTCACAGCCGAAGATGCGCGCATCTTGCAGACCCTGGCCGACACACTGGCCGTGGCTGTCCGCAACGCGCGCCTGTTCGAGCACGAGCGCCGCCGGCGGCACCTGGCCGAGATCATGCGCGAGGTTTCGGTCGCGCTCACCGCCACGCTGCAGCTCGACAATGTGCTCGAGATGATCCTGGCTGGCCTGGCCCTGGTGGTCAGCTACGACGTGGCTTCGATCCTGCTGGTCAACGAGGCCGGCGAGATGATTCTGCGGGCCATGCGCGGCGCGCCCGGCACCGAGGAGGCTATCGGCCTGCCGCTCAACGTCCGCCGCTTTTCCCCGGGCGAAGAAATCCCCACGGTCCTGCCGTTCGGCGAGTTGGACGTGGCCCAGGACTATCGCGCACTGGTTGCACTGCCCGACCCGCATGCCTGCCTCGCCGCGCCGCTGGCGCCCGGCGGCGAGCATGTGGGCTATCTGGTGGTCGAT
Source organism: Anaerolineales bacterium (assembly GCA_020845955.1). Taxonomy (GTDB): domain Bacteria; phylum Chloroflexota; class Anaerolineae; order Anaerolineales; family UBA6663; genus JADLEU01. Next base: position 2,296 of record JADLEU010000056.1, on the reverse strand, counting down.
AGCGCCGGGCAACTGCGCTTCCCGGCCAGCGAGATCGAGTTAATCGTGACGTTTGCCTCACAGGCAGCGGTGGCGATTGAAAACGCTCGGCTCTATACCGCGCAGCGGGAGCAGGCCTGGGTGAGCACCGCTCTGCTGCAGGTGGCCGACGCCACCGGCCGCGCCAGCGAGCTGGTTGACGTCTTGGAGACCGTGGCCCGGCTGACCCCCATGCTGGTTGGCGTGGACCGCTGCGCCATCCTGATGGCAGACAGGGACGGCTGGCGCCTGGCCGCCTTCAACGGCCTCGACGACGGCGGCGGCTTGACGCTCGCTGCGCTTCACGAGCGCTTTCCCGAGGGGCTGCCCACCGCGGGCTGGCCGCGCTTTGCCGAGATGCTGGCGACCCGCGAGCCGGTGGTGCTCGATCCCGAGGACGAGATGCCGCCGGGACTGCGCGAGGTCTTCGTCGGCGTCGTCATCCTGCTGCCGCTGCTGGCCAAGGGCCGGGTGGAGGGGGTGCTTGTGGTCGGGCAGGTGCCCGGCCAGACCCCCTTCACGGCCCACCGCATCCGGCTGATGGGCGGCATCGCCAGCCAGGCTGCCCTGGCGATCGAGAGCGCCCTGCTGACGATCTCGCAGCAGGAAGAGGCCTGGGTGAGCACGGCCTTGCTGCAGGTGGCCGAGTCGGTCGCGGGCCAGCCGCTCGAACAGGGGCTGGAGACGGTCAGCCGCCTCACGCCCATCCTGGTGGGGATCGATCAACTGGCCATCTACCAGTTTGACCCTCAGGCGCGCGCCTTTTGGCTGCGTCAGGCGGCCGGCCTCGACGAGCCGCCCGACCGCGGACCCCTCCCGCTGAGCATCGTCCTGGACGATCTGGGACTGGAGGCGGACGATCCGCTTTTCGACACGGAGCCACCCTGGCGCCTGCGCCTGCCTGAGCGCCTGATGGAATGGTTTGGCAGCCAGGAGTGCTTCGTCTGGCCGCTGCGCGCCCGCGGCGATGTGCTGGGCGTCCTGGTGGTCCAGGCCGCGCCGCTCCTGGGCCGCCGGCTCACGATTCTGAATGGCATTGCCCACCAGTTGGCCATGGCGATGGAAAACGCGCGTCTGGCCCGCGAGGTCGCCGCGCAAGAGCGGCTGGAGCGGGAGCTCGAGGTGGCCCGCGACATCCAGGCCAGCTTCTTGCCGCAGAGCTACCCTGCCGCCGAAGGCTGGCAACTCAGCGCCTTCTGGCGTGCCGCGCGCCAGGTGGGCGGCGACTTCTATGACTTCATCGCGCTGCAGCCTGGTCAGCAGGGCCCGCGCTGGGGCCTGGTCATCGCCGACGTGGCCGACAAGGGCGTGCCGGCCGCGCTCTTGATGGCCCTGTCGCGCACCCTGATGCGGACGGTGGCCATCAACCGCGTTCGCCCGGCCGACACGCTCGCCCGGGTCAACGAATTGATCCTGGCCGACTCGCGCTCAGAGCAATTCGTCACCATCTTCTACGGCGTCTGGGAGCCGGAAACGGGCCTGTTCCGCTACGCTGTTGGCGGCCACAACCCGCCGATCTGGGCAACTGCCGACGGCCGGGTGCGGACGCTGCCCGGCCGCGGCATTGCCCTGGGGGTGCTCGAGGGCGCGCAGTACCAGGAATACCAGGTCCGGCTTGGGCCGGGCGACTCGCTGACGCTGTTCACCGACGGCCTGACCGACGCCGTCAACGCGCGCGTCGAGGAATTCGGCCTGCAGCGAGCGCTGGAGGTCGTGCGCGCTGCCTGGCGGCAGCCGGCTCAGGCCATGGTCGATGCCCTGGCGGCCGCGGTCGCGCGGCACGTGGGCGGCAACGAGCCGTTTGATGACCTGACGATCCTCGTGCTCAAGCGTCAAGACGGGCATGAGACGCCTCTGGCCGATCTGGTCAGCGGCAGCGGCGCCGAGTAGCCCGGCGCACTGCGCCGGCCGGTACGCCGCGCGCGGCGCACGCGGATCAACCTTGACCGGGCCGCTGGTCGGCGCGCGCCTGGCCGCCGGCCGGAGAATGACAGGACGTTGCTGAGCGCCGTCCCTGGCGTTATCCGTATGGCAAAACAGGAGGCAGAAAAATGCAGAGCTTTCGACGTTGGACCCTCGTCGCCGCAAGCGCTGCCGCGATTGCGCTGCTGGGCGCCCTACGAGCGGTGTTGGTCGTCGCCGCCCCGGTTGATGCACCGGCCGGCAACAGCCTGGGCGTGTCGCTGTCGCTCTTTGCCCAAGGTTTGAGCGACCCGGTGGACATCGCCTTCACCGGCGTGCCCGGCGACACACGCATGTTCGTCGTCGAGCGCGACGG
>JADLEU010000055.1 GCA_020845955.1 Anaerolineales bacterium | reverse complement strand
GTGCAGGTCACACCGCAGACCGAAATTGACGACAACATCCAGGTGGGCGACGTGGTCGAGGCCGAGGTGTGCGCACTGGCCGACGGGACGCTGTGGCTAAGCGAGGTCGAGTTGGCCCATGACGACGATAATGTGAACAGCAACGCCAACGGCAACCACGATGACGATGACGACGACGACGACAATAGTGATGACGGCGGTGGCCATGATGACGACGATGATGATGATGACGACGACAACGACGATGACTAGAGAACGAGGCGGATTGGCGCGCGGCGAGGGCGTCTGATCCGCGCGACGAGCCGCCGCGCTGAATCAGAACGTGGGAGGTGACCCCGGCGGGCAGCAAGCTGGGGCGGCCTCCCACATCGAACGTCAGGGGAGCGTTTGAGACACGATGAGATAGGGCACCCCAGCACCCAGCCCGCGTAGGCGGCTATCGCGTCATCACTGGTAGAATTACTCCCGACAGGGGAACCCCCCGCCAAATGATCACGATCCGCCTGAGACGCTTCCTGCCCATCTGCCTGCTAGGCGCCCTGCTGCTGGGCGCCTGCGCGCTGCTGGCTACGCCGCCCGCGCCCACGCCGGCTACGCCGCTCGAGGCGACCGCGGCCCCCGCCGTGGCCACCAGGGCCCCGAGCGCAGCAAACACGCCCACGGCGCCTACATCGGCTCCGGCTACGGCCGCCCCGTCTGAGACGCCCCAGCCCACCGCCGTGCCGACAGCCGCCCCCGCCCGCCTCAACCCGCTCACCGGGCTGCCGCTGGCCAACGGGGCCGTTCTGGACCGCCGGCCGCTGGCCATCAAGGTGGCGCACTTTCCCCGGCGGGTGCGCGCCGCCCAGGTAGGGCTGTCGCAGGCCGACAACGTTTGGGAGCACTACGCCGAGGGCGGCACCGTGCGCTTCACGGCCATCTTCCTCAGCCAGGGCCCCGAGCGCATCGGTAATGTCCGCTCGGCGCGGCTGATCGACATCCACCTGGCGCACGCCTACCAGGCACTGCTGGTGGCCTCCGGCTCCAGCACGGGCACCATGAACCGGCTGCGCGAGGCGGGCCTGTACGAGCGCGTGATCGCCGAGGCCACCGGCTACCGCGACTGCCCGGTCCTGTGCCGAGAAGAAACGGACGCGCCCACCACCGACAACCTGTACACCTCCGCCCCGGCGCTGTGGGCGTTGGCCGAGGAACTGGACCTGGGGGAGCTTGAGCCGCTAGAGGGCTTTACCTTCGCTGACGCGCCGCCAGCCAGCGGCGCGCCAGCTAAAACGATCCACATCGATTTCCAGGTCAACAACACGGTGGCCGAGTGGCGCTACGATGCCGCGCGAGAACGCTACGACCGCTGGATCGACACCAGCGCCATGCCAGAGTTGGCGCAGCACATCGACACCCTGAACGGCGAGCCGCTGACAGCCGCCAACGTGGTCGTGCTCTACGCCAGCTACATCCCCTCCAACATCTGGGAAGAGGATGGCGGCGTGCGGCACTACAGCTACGACGTGGTGCTGGCAGGCGGCGGGCCCGGGCGCGTGTTCCGCGACGGGCAGATGCTTGAGGTTACGTGGGAGCGCCAGGCATTCGACAGCGGCCTGCCGCGGCTGGTGGACGCCGGCGGGAACGTCGTGGCGCTCAAGCCCGGCATCACCTGGTTTGAGGTGCTTGACCCGGACTCGCCGACGCGCTTTGAGGATGAGCTATTCTACGCGCGGAGCAAGGTGCCGGATGCGGCAGCCGCGCCAACGGCGACGCCGTAGGGCGGAGACAGGAACTGGATCGTCGCAGGTCGGAAGCGAGAAACAGCCGGTTGACCCGGCGGCCGGCGGGTCCGGCCGTGTTCCGGCCCGCGAGGTGCTTGACGGGCAGGCAAGATTGCCTAGAATCTCGCTATCCTGGGCGACATGGAGTAAGGCGATGCCGGTCTACGAATACTACTGCTCCCACTGCCGGACCAAGTTCGAGGCGCTGCGACCCATGCGCGCGGCCGACGATCCAATCCGCTGCGAACACTGCGACAGCCAACGCACGGCGCGGGTGCTGTCCGTGTTCTTTGCCGCTAGCGGCGGAGCCGACGGAGAAGCGCGCAGCCTGGGCGGCGGGTGCGGCTGCGGCGGGCAGTGCGGCTGCGGCGCTTCACACAATTAGGCGATCGCACCGGCGCCAGCGCTGCTCCGCTCTACGAGCGCCCAGCCCGCCAATGCGGGCCGGGCGCTTTCTTTATGCCGGTAGGAGGCGAGGCCTTCAGCGGGCGAAGCCCATGACAGCGTTGGTGGCGGCGCTCATCAGCGGGCCGGGCAGGATGCCAAAGAGGAACGTGGCCAGCGCCGTCACCGCGACGGCAAAGTTCAGCGCCGGGCGCGAGACCGTCACAGGTTGTCCTTCCTGCATGTACATGATGATGACGATCCGCAAGTAGTAGTAGGCGGAGGCCAGCGAGGTGAGCACGCCGATCAGCGCCAGCCACAGGTAGCCGGCGTCGAGAGCAGCTCGGAAGACATAGAACTTGCCCACGAAGCCGATGGTGGGCGGCACGCCGGTCAACGACAACATGAACAGGGCCATGGCCAGCGCCAGGCCCGGCCGTCGCCAGCCGAGGCCGGCGTAATCGCTCAAGTTCAAGCCGGTGCTGGCAGTTCCGCTATCGGCCCGCTCCACGGCCATCACGACCGCCCAGGCGCCCAGGTTGGTCACGGTATAAGCCGCCAAGTAGAAGAGCGCGGCGCCGACGGCGAATTCGCGCAGGCTGGCCCCAGCAGCGCTGGCCGCCGCCAGGCCCATCAGGATATAACCGGCATGGGCGATGCTCGAGTACGCCAGCATGCGCTTGATATTGCTCTGCGCGATGGCGGCGAAATTGCCCAGGATCATGGTCAGTGCCGCGATGACGGCCGCCACGAACCCCCATTGGCCAGCCAGGTCGGGGAAGGCAACCACAAAAATGCGCAGCAATGCGGCAAAGCCGCCCGCTTTGGCCCCAACCGACATGAAGGCCGTAACCACGGACGGCGCGCCGTCGTAGACGTCGGGCGTCCACATGTGGAAGGGCACGGCTGCCACCTTGAAGCCCAGGCCTACCAATACCAGGCCCACCCCCGCTAACAGCAGCGCCAGGCGCGGGTTGCCACCATTGGCGGCAGCCAATACCAACTCCAGGTTCGTAGAGCCGGTTGCGCCGTAGACCAGGGCAATGCCGTACACCAGGAAGGCCGAGGAAAATGCGCCCAGGAGAAAGTACTTGAGCGCCGCCTCCTCAGACGACGGGCGCGAGCGCGCTAGCCCCGAGAGGATATAGAGCGGGATCGAGAGCAGCTCCAGCGCCAGGAAGACGACAATCAGGTCAGCGGCCTGGCCCATCAGCATCATGCCTAAGACCGTGAACAGCAGCAGGACGTAGAACTCGCCCCGCTCCAGGCCTGTGCGCGGCAAGTAGTTGAACGCCAGCAAGACCGTCAGCGCGGCGCTGCCCAGGAACAGCAGGTTGAAGAAGAGCGCGTAGCCGTCGGCCACGAGCATGCCGCCGAAAGCGACCAACCGGCCGCCGGCCGGCCAGGCCACGTGCCCCAACGCGGCGGCGGCCAGACCCAGCAGCGCCAACCAGGCCGTAATACGCTTGCGATGCTCGGGCACGAGTAGGTCCACCAGCAGCAGCACACAGCCGTAGCCGGCCAGGACCAGGATCGGAAGGATCGCGTTGAAATCAGTGGGCGTCATAGCGCTGTCCAGATGGGCGCGGGCCTGAACAGGCTAGCGCAGGGCAATTGCCGCGGATTGAAGCGTGCTGACTAACTGCTCCACCGAGGGCGTCATCAGGTCGAAGAACGGCTTAGGATACAGGCCGATCCAAAAGATCAAGATCACCAACGGCACCAGAATTGCGATTTCCCGGCGGTTCAGGTCGTGCAGGCCGCGGTTCTTCTCGTTGGTCAGATCGCCCATGAACATGCGCTGGAACATCCACAGGATGTAAACTGCCGCCAGGATGACACCACCCGTCGCCAGAGCCGCATACCAGTGCGAGCCCAGCGAGCCGCCGGGCTGGCCGGCCCCCCAGGCGCCCAGCAGGATGGCGAACTCGCCCACAAAACCGTTCAGACCCGGCAAACCCATCGATGAGAGGGACACGATCAGCATCAGGGCGGCGTAAATCGGCATGATTTTCCAGAGCCCGCCGAACTGCGCCAGCTCGCGCGTATGGCGGCGTTCGTAGATGACGCCGACCAAGAGGAACAAGGCGCCGGTGGACAGGCCGTGGTTAACCATCTGTAGAATGGCGCCCTGGATGCCCTGCGGATTAAGGGCAAACAAGCCCAGCATCACAAAGCCGAGGTGGCTGACCGACGAATAGGCCACCAGCTTCTTGAGGTCAGCCTGAGCGTAGGAGACCATAGCGCCGTAGAGAATGCCGATAATGGCCAGCACGGCCATGATAGGCGCAAAGCGCACGGCGGCGTCGGGGAACATGCCCAGGTTGAAGCGCACAAAGCCGTAGGTGCCTAGCTTCAGGAGCACGCCGGCCAGAATGACCGAGCCGGCCGTGGGCGCCTCGACGTGGGCATCGGGCAGCCACGAGTGCAGCGGAAAAACGGGTACTTTGATGGCAAAAGCCGCGGCAAATCCCCAGAACAACAGCGACTGCGTGGCCAGCGCGATCGACCCACCGCGCGCGATCAGTTCGGGTACAGAAAACGTGCCCTGGCTGATGCCCAGGTACAGGATCGCCAGCAGCATCAAGATCGAGCCGGCCATGGTGTACAGGAAGAACTTGATCGCGGCGTAGATCTTGCGCGGGCCGCCCCAGATACCGATCAGGAAATACATCGGCACCAGGCTGAACTCCCAGAAGATGTAGAACAGGAACAGGTCCATGGCCACAAACACGCCAACCATGCCCACTTCCAACAGCAGGAAGAAGATCATGAACTCCTTGACGCGCTCGTCGATGGCCTGCCAGGTGGAGGCGATCGACAGCAGCGTCAGAAAGGTCGTGAGCAGGATCAGCAGCACGCTCAGACCGTCCACCCCCAGGTGATACTCGATGCTCCAGGCGCTGCCGATCTGGATCCAGGGCGCGCGCACCACCAGCTGCAGCCCGGGCTCGCTGGGGTTGAACTGCCCCAGCATTAGCAGCGAGATCACGAAGGTGATCAGCGCGGTGATCAGGGCGACCCAGCGCAGAGTGTTCTTCTGCTCCGAGGGAATGAAGAGCAGCACCAGCACGCCCACCAGCGGGAAGAAAGTGACGACGGACAGGGTGGCAAAGAGATATTGCATGGTTTTATCTCACAAAGAGCAGGTAGCCCAGGACCGCTACCACGCCCACGAACACAATCAGGGCATAATAGCGCACGTAGCCAGTCTGGAAACGGCGGAAACCGTCCGCCACGGCCCGGGCCAGGACGGCCGGCGCCTGGCTGATCAGCCCGTCGACCACGCCCAGGTCAAGGAAGTCGGCCGAGAAGCGGGCGAAGCCGTTGAAGATTCCGCCGATGACGGTGTTGTGGAACCAATCATGCCAGAAACGCCAGTCGATCAGGTCGGCCGAGACGTGCGCCAGCCAGTTGTAGGGGCGGATGACGAGGAGGTCGGACAACTCGTCGCCGTACCATTTGTCTTTGATCAGCGTGAAGCCGGCGCCCAGGACGCCGCGCAGCGGATCGCGCTCGCCAGCCGTCGCCGGCCTTCCGCGGTAAAGGGCCGCGCCGGCCCCCAGGCCGCCCAATGCCACCACGGTTGAGATGCCGGCCACCATCAAGTTGAGCTCCGGCGCCTGGGCCGCTCCGGCGTGCGCCCCCGCGGCTGCCTCAGCCGCTTCGCCGGCGTGCTCGCCACCGGGCGCCGCGCCGAGCGTGTGGTCCAGCCAGTCCCCCAGGGCGTGCGCGCCGGGCGGGGTCCAGCCGGCAATGCTGGGCAGATTGAACAGGCCGCCAAACAGCGCCAGCGCCGCCAAAATGATGAGCGGGATGGTCATGAGCGGCCGGCTTTCAACCGCGTGGCGGGCGGCCTCGGTGCGCGGCTGCCCGGCGAAGACCATCATCAACTGGCGGCCCATATAAAAGGCAGTGAAGAAGGCTGCCACGGTCAGCAGGCCGAAGACCAGCCAGTTCTGTTGGCCCAACGCATCGTGCAGGATCTCGTCTTTCGACCAGAAACCCGAGAAGGGCACAATCCCGGCCAGCGCCAGGGCGCCAACCAGGTAGACCCACTTGGTCACCGGCAGCCGGTTCCACAAACCGCCCATGTTGCGCATATCTTGCGGGTCTAAGGCGTCGTGTTCGCCGTGATCTTCCTGGCCGGGCTTACCCGCGTCCACGTGGCCCGCCGCGCCGCCGTGCGCCTGGGCCGGGACGTGATCGCCAGCCGGGCCACTTCCGCCTGCTGTGTGATGCGCGGCCGCATGATGGTGGCCGTGCTCCACGGCGTGAATGACCGAGCCGGCGGAGAGGAAGAGCAGGGCCTTGAAGAAGGCGTGTGTCACCAGGTGGAACATGCCGGCCACGTAGCCGCCCAGGCCTACCGCTGCGACCATAAAGCCCAGCTGTGAAATGGTCGAGTAGGCCAGCACTTTCTTGATGTCGAACTGGGCGATCGCGATGGACCCCGCAAAGATCGCCGTGGCAGCCCCGACAACTGCCACCGCCCCGGCCGAAAACGGCGCCAGGGCGTACAGCGCGTTAGAGCGCGCGATTATGTAGATGCCGGCCGTGACCATCGTCGCGGCGTGGATCAGGGCCGAGACAGGCGTGGGTCCGGCCATGGCGTCGGGCAGCCAGACGTACAGCGGGAGCTGGGCCGACTTGCCCGTGGTGGCCATCAGGATCAGCAGAGTGATGGCCGTAACCACCCATTGACCCTGGGCGTCTAGGCGGAAAGAAGCCGCGGCGCCGAAGACTTCCTGGTAGTTGAGCGAGCCAAAGGTCCAAAAGATCAGGAAGATGGCCAACAGCATGGCCCAGTCGCCGATACGGGTGACAACGAAGGCTTTGCGCCCGGCACGAGCGTTGCCGATCCCGCCGGCGCCCTTCTCAAGCCAGAAGCTAATGAGCAGGTAGGAGCACAGGCCCACGCCTTCCCAGCCCACGAACATGGTCAGGTAGTTGTCGCCCGAGACCAGGATCAGCATGGCGGCCAGGAACAGGTTCATGTAGACGAAGAAACGCGGGAAGCGGGCTGGATCGCCGTTGGCGCGCACGTCCTCGTGCATGTAGCCGATGGCGTAGACGTGGATCAGGGTACCCACCCCGGTAACCACCAGCATCATCGTCACCGAGAGCGTATCGACCTGGAAGGCCCACGGCGCGCGCAACTCGCCAATAGCAAGCCAATCGGCCAGGTACACCGTCTGCGCTTCGTAGCCCACGGCGCGCAGGCTGACCCACTGCAGCACGGCGATTACAAATGACAGCGCGGCGGCGCCGGAGGCGATGCCCCCCACCCACTTCTCATCCAGGCGGCGGCCCCAGGCTATGTTGATCAGCAGCCCCAGCACCGGGAACAGGATCAGGAGCGGCATGAGGCCAAAGAAGGCGCCGCCCCCTCCGTGGCCCTCTTGGACAGCCGGCGCCGCCCAGCCCACGGCCGGCACGGCCAGCAGCGCGGCTGCTGCCAGCAGGCCGGCTACTGGCAGCAGCAAGGGGCGATATTGGCGAAGGCGATCAGGCATCACTCGAAGTCCCATGGTTGGCAGAGCAAGGCCAGCGGAGCAGCCACGCGGCTACCCCTTTAGCTGGTTGATGTCGTCGACGTTGATACTGCGCTTGGCGCGGAAGATCGTGACGATCAAGGCCAGCCCTACCGCCACCTCGGCCGCCGCCACGGTCATGACGAAGAACACAAACACCTGCCCCGCCTGCTGGCCGAACTCGCGCGCGAAGGCCACGAACACCAGGTTGGCCGAATTCAACATCAACTCGATTGACATGAAAATGATGAGGGCGTTGCGGCGGAGGAGCACGCCCAGCACACCCAGCGTGAACAGGATGGCCGACAACGCAACGTAGTAGACGGTAGGCACAGACTGCATGGCACGCCTCCTGGTGGCCGCTAGGGCCGCGCGCCTGGCCCGGCCGCAGACCGGGTGCGCGCGTCGCGGGTGAGCACCACGGCTCCGATCATCGCCACCAGTAGCAAGAGCGAGGTCAGCTCAAAAGGCAGCAGGTAAGTCTGGAACAGATCCATCCCGAGCAACTGCGGCCCGCCAAAGCCGGCGTCGACGTTCGGCAGCGCCTCGGGGGCGATGCCCGAGAAGAAGGCCACGTAGCCCAGGACGCCGACAAAGCCCGCCGCCAGTACCACGGCCAGCGCCGAATGCCAGCGCCCGCTGGCGCCGCCGCGCAGGAGCTCGGCGCCAAGCAGCATGATGACGAACAAGAAGAGCACCATGATGGCGCCGGCGTACACCGTGACCTGCACCATGGCAATGAAAGGCGCGGCCAGGAACAAGAAGAAGACCGAAACCACGGCAAAATTGAGCACCAGAAACAGCGCGGAGTGCACGGCGTTGCGGCTCAAGAGCAGGCCCACGGCCGCGCCGATGGCCATAGCGGCCAGTAAGAAGAAGATGACAGTTTCGACGTTAACGGGCATAGCTTACTCCGGGTCCTTCATGTCCGGGATGGCCCGGCCGAACTTGCCCGGCGGCGCCTTCTGCGGGGTCGGCTCGCCTCCCGGGAGCACCGGCACGATCAGCATATCCTTGGTGTAGATAGACGAATCGCGATTGGTGAACGACAGCTCGTAATTGCTCTCCAGGACGATGGCCTCGGTTGGACAGGCGTCCGCGCAGTAGCCGCAAAAGATGCAGCGCAGCATATTGATCTCATACGTACTGGCGTAGCGCTCGCCGGGCGAGAACCGCACCGCGTCGGTATTCTCGGCCGCCTCCACGAAAATGGCGTCGGCCGGGCAGGCGGCCGCGCACAGCGCGCAGCCAATGCACTTCTCCAGCCCATTGTCGTAGCGCTTGAGCTCATGGCGCCCCTTGAAACGCGCCGCTACCGGCCGCTTGACCTCGGGATACGGCGCCGTTACCGGCTCCTCGAAGATCTGCTTGAAGGTCGTGGCTAGGCCTCTAACGAATTCGACAAACATAAGCGGTTCCCTCAATCCGAGTCGCGCGCAGCCGGCGGATGGTTGCCCACGTCTCAGGTCGCCGGCGACTGCGCCACGGCCGCGCGGCCGCCGGCGCTCGCGCGGCGGCGCCAGGCATAGGCCGCCAGCGCCACCACGCCAATGAGCACAAGCGCCCCAACCACGATGGCGAACAGCGTCGTATCTATCAGGGCCGCGGCCGTCACCACTACGTTGGCCAGCGCCAGCGGCAGCAGAACTTTCCAGCCCAGCGCCATCAGCCGATCGTAGCGCAGGCGCGGATGGGTTGAACGCAGCCAGATCATAAAGAAGAGCGAAGCGGCTATCTTGGCAAAGAAGTACGCCATGCCCAGCAAGGGCACCTGCTCAGCCATGGGACCGCGCCAGCCACCCAGGAACAGCGTGGCGAAGATCGCGCTGACGCCGATCATCTTGATGTACTCGGCCATGAAAAATAGCGAGAACTTCATGCCCGAATACTCGGTGTGATAGCCGGCCGTCAACTCTTGCTCGGCCTCCGGCATGTCGAACGGCGCGCGGTTGACCTCGGCCAGGGTGGCCAGGTAAAAGATGAGAGCTCCCACGGGCTGATACACCACAAACCAAACACGCGACTGAGCATTGACGATGTCGACCATGCTCATCGATTGCGCCAGCATGATCGGTCCAACTACCGAAAGACCCAGCGCCAGCTCGTAGCTCACCATCTGCGCCGAGGAGCGGATGCCGCCCAGCATGGCGTATTTGTTGTCAGACGACCACCCCGCCAGCACCACGCCGTAGACGGCAATCGAGGCCACCGACAAGATGTAAAGGAGACCGACGTTGACGTCGGCCAGGCCCAGGCCGCTCTGAATGGTGAAGTACGCGCCGCCCAGGGTTATGTTCAGGCCCGGGATCGTAACCTGGCAGCAGTGGATGGGCGCGGTTGGACCCCACGGCACGACGGCCAGGATGACCAGCGCCGGGATGACAGTGATAACGGGCGCCAACAGGAAAATAACCTTATCAGCACCGCCCGGGATAAGCTCTTCCTTGAAGATCAGCTTGATAGCGTCTGCCAGGGGCTGGAGCAGGCCGAAGGGGCCGACCCGGTTCGGTCCCAGGCGGGTCTGCAGTAGAGCTGCCACCCGGCGCTCGGCAAAGGTCATGTAGGCAAAGCCAGTCGCCAGCACAAAGATGATGAAGACCGACTTAATCGCCGCCTCGATCACGATGGGCCAGAAGTTGTCCATCGAGCCTAGCCTTTCTGAATTGTCGCGGGCCCGGCCACGGCCGGCACGGCCGGCCCCAGATCGGCTGGCATCAAGGCGACGCCTTCCGGAGCGCGGCCATCGACGCGCGCGGTCAGCGTGACCCGCACACCAGCCGCCTCGACCGTCACGGTGTCGCCGTCCTGGATGTCCAGGCGAGCGGCGTCGGCCGTATTCAGCTCGACATAGGGCCGTGGCACGTATGGATGCATGACCTGTGAGCGAACGAAAGTGGTGCTGCGGTCGTACAGCACGGTCACGGGCACCAGGGTCAGGCCGTTGCGCGCGGGTGGCGGCGGGGCGGCCAACTTGCCGGCGGTGATGTCGGCGCCGCGCTCAGCAGCGCTTGGCACCTGCACGCCCAGCCCCTGCCGGTTCGTGTATGAGGCGCCGCCGTAGTACAGATCACGGCCGCCCACCTCCGGCCACTGCTTGACGACCTCGGTCAGCTTCTGATAGGTCAGACCCGCATAAGCGGGCACATTCTCGGCAATGGCCAGCATGATCTGGGCAGCATGGCTGGAAACGCTGAGGCCCGCGCGCGCGCCAATCTCGGCTGCGATCTGGAAATCGGGCCGGCCTTTCATGGTGATGGCTGGATAGAAGCGCTGCACCCGGCGCTCGCCGTTGGTAAAGGTGCCCTCGCGCTCAACCCAACTGGCAGCCGGCAGCACTACGTCGGCGGCCTGCGCCGTGGGCGTGAGGAAGAGCTCCTGGACGACCACAAACCCGGCGGCGCGCAGAGCTTCGGCGCTGATCTCGCCATCTCCCACCGGATCAGCTGCTACGATCCAACTGGCCGTCGCGCCAACAGGCAGCACGGCCTGGCCCCGGGCGGGCAAGCCCATGTCCCAGGCGCCCTGCGTGTTGGCGTCTGGCCAGACACCAACCAGGCCGTTGTTCGGGCGCCCGTAATGGTTGGTGGCGATCAGCAGGTTGGCGCAGGCCTGGGCCAGCGCGGTCGAGCCGGCGAAGTCAAGGCCCTCCCGGCCGAAGAGGATGACGGAATTCTCAGCCCGCGCCAGCGCTTCGGCCGCCTCGCTCGAGCCGGTAACCAACATCCCCAGCACGGTGGCCACTTCCTGTCCATAGGCGTAGCGGATGACATAGCGGGCGGCGCGGTCGGTCTTGGTGGGGCGGCCATTGGCGACGATCAGGGTGGCGCCGCGCTCCGCAGCTTGCTTGACGCGCAGCCACCAGATGGGCGCTTCCTCTTCTAGGTCAGAGGCCACAACCAGGATCGCGGTGCCCGGGCCCATCTCGGCGAAGTTGGTGCCCAGGCCGACCCCAACCTGCTGGGTCTGCTCAGCGCCGCCCATACGGGTGTTCAGCGCCGCGCTGCCCCCCAGGCCAGTGACCACCTGGCGGAAGTTGTACAGGTCCTCGTTCGAAAGGCGCCCCCCGGCCAGCCCGGCCAGGCCAGCCCCCGCGGCCTTGAGTTGACCGGCCGCCAACTCCAGCGCTTCCTCCCAGGCGGCTTCCAGTAGCTTGCCGTCGCGCCGCACCAACGGCCTGGTCAGGCGGTCAGAGCTGGAGGCATAATGGTGGCCGAAACGGCCCTTGTCGCAGACCCAGATCTCGTTGACCTGCTCGTTCTGGCGCGGCATGACGCGCTTGATCACCATCTGACCGCCAGAGCGGGCCTCGCGCCGAGTGTTGAGGGTCAGGTTGCAGCCGACCGGACAGTGCGGGCAGATCGAGGCCGCCATATTCATCTCCCACGGCCGAGCCTCGAAGCGGAAATCGGTGGTGGTCAGCGCGCCCACCGGGCAAATGTCGGTGGTGTTGCCCGAGAACTTCGAGTCGAAGCCGGGCTCGGAGCAGGTGATGATCTCCAGATGGCGCCCGCGTTCGTAGAAGCTCAGGACCCGGTCGTCGACGATATCATTTTGGAAGCGGATGCAGCGCGCGCATTGGATGCAGCGCTCGCGGTCGAGGTAAATGAGCTCGCCCAGCGGCAACTGTTTGGCCAGGCGGAACTTCTCTTCGAAAATAAAGCGGCTTTGGCCCGGCCCGTGCGCAATGGTCAGGTTCTGCAGCGGGCACTCGCCGCCTTTGTCGCAGACTGGGCAGTCGAGCGGGTGCGAAGTGAGCAGGAATTCCAGGATATCGTCGCGCGCTTCCTTGACCCTGCCGGAGGCGCCAATCACGACCATGCCCTCTTCCACCGGGGTGGTGCAGGCTGTTTCGAGCTTAGGCGCCATCACAACCCTGGGCTGCCCATTCTCGTCGACGATCACCTGGCCGCTAGCGCGGTCCCGCTGGACGCGGCCAACTTCCACCAGGCACATGCGGCACATGCCGACCGGCTGGAGCTTGGGATGGTAGCAAAAAACGGGGATGTCGTTGCCGAGGCGCTTGGCGGCGTCGACAATCAGCGTCCCCTTGGGGACGGTCACCCGTGCCCCATCAATCGTCAGCGTAACGTTATCGGCCATACACGCATACCTGCCTGTGGCTGGCTAGTCGCCGGCCGGGGTGGGTTCAGCCTTGCGCGCCGCCGGCCGAGCCGCCGTGCCAGCCGGGCGGGCAGCGGACGGCTTGGCCGGCGCGCCTTTGCCGTCACGGGTGTGCCCGTCGAAATCGGCGCGGAACTTCTGCAGGCCGCTCAGTACCGGGGTCACGGAGAATTCGCCGAGCGGGCACAGGCACTTGCCCTGGATTTGCAGAGCCACGGTTTGGAGCAGATCCACGTCGGCCTTGTCGGCGTTGCCCTTATTCACCCGCTCGAGGATATTGAGCATCCAATAGGTGCCTTCGCGGCAGGGCGTGCACTTGCCGCACGACTCATGCTTGAAGAAACGGCTTGTCTTCAGCGTCAGCCAGGCTAGGTCGACGGATTCGTCGAGCACAATGATCGAGGCCGAGCCCAGGGCCCCACCGCGGGCCGCGACCGACTCGTAATCCATGGGCGTGTCGAGCAGCTCGTCACTGCTGGCCAGCACGGTGGACGAAGCGCCGGCGGTGAGGATGGCCTTCACCGGCTTTCCGCTGGGCACGCCGCCGCCCAGGTCGTAGATCAGGTGACGGAAGGTCGTGCCCAAGGGGAGCTCGTAGTTGCCGGGACGCTTGACGTGGCCGGACAGGCAGAAGATCTTGGGGCCGGGGCTCTTTTCGGTGCCGATGGTCTTGTACCAGGCCGCGCCGCGCGCCATGATCATGGGCACGTTGGTCAGGGTCTCGGTGTTGTTGACCACGGTCGGCTTCTGATACAGGCCCTTGTCGGCCGGGAAGGGCGGCTTGAGGCGCGGCTGTCCCAGCTTGCCCTCCAACGATTCGAGCAGGGCGCTTTCCTCGCCGCAGATGTAAGCCCCCGCGCCCAGATGATTGTGAATGTCGAGCGAATAGCTGGTGCCGAACAGGTTTTGGCCCAGCAGCCCGGCCTGGCGCAGTTCGTCCAGCACGGCGTCGAGCCGCAGGGCGATGTCCCAGAATTCGCCACGCATGTAGTTGTAGGCCAGGTGGGCCTCAGCCGCGTAGGCAGCAATCATCACCCCCTCCAGGAACTGGTGAGGGTTGCGCTCCAGGATCTCGCGGTCCTTGAAGGTACCTGGCTCTGACTCGTCGGAGTTCGCCACCAGGTAACGCGGGTAGGAGTCCTTGGTCAGGAAGCTCCACTTGACGCCGGTGGGAAAGCCGGCGCCGCCACGGCCACGCAGGCCAGAGGCGCGCACTTCGTCGATAACCTGTTTGGGCGTCAGCGTCGTGACGACCTGTTTGAAGGCCTGGTAGCCCCCATGCTGGCGGTAGACCTCCAGCCGATGCAGGTCCGGGATGTCGCGGTGGCGCAGCAGGAGGCGCTCGTATTTGACCGGGGCCGGCTCCGGCGCGGCGGGCGGAGGCGTTGCCGGTTGCGAGCCCATGGGAAGACCGGCGGCAGTCTCGTCGGCCGGCATGCTCAACCGCCCTTTCCGGCGCTGGTGTAATTGGCCAGGACGTCGAGCGCCTGGTCGACCGTCAGCGGCTGGTCGGGCCCGGCGCTCTCGTGATAGTGAATGCCGTCGGCATCCTGCACCTGGAACATGGGCGCCTTATCGCAGGCGGCCAGGCACATCACGGCCTCCACCGTCCACTCGCCGTCCGGGGTGGTCTCGCCCAGGCGCACACCCAGCTTCTGGCACAGGGCGGCGGCGAAGGTCTCAGCGCCGCGCAGCGCGCACGGAAAGTCCGTGCAGATCTGCACGCGGCGCTTGCCGGCCTGGCGGTCGTAATAGAGGCTGTAGAACCCGACCAGGCCGGCCACATCGGTAGACGAAACCCCGATCAGCCCGCCGACCTCCTCCATGGCCTGCGGCGTAATATGGCCATAGGCGCTCTGCGCCAGGTACAGCAGGGGCATGGCCGCCGAGCGTTTTTGGTCGGCCGGATACTTGGCCAGGATGCGGTCGACTTCTTCGCGATGTGTGTCAATCAACATAGATCACCGATCCACGTCTCCGAGCACGATATCGATGCTGCCGATGATGCCGACCACGTCGGCGATAAAGGCGCCCTTCGACATGAGCGGCAGCGCTTGCAGGTTGTTAAAGGAAGGCGTGCGCCAATGGACGCGGTGGGGCTTGGGACCGCCGTTGCCGGCCAGGAAGACCCCCAGCTCGCCGCGCGGCGACTCGACCGCCACGTAGACCTCGCCCTCGGGGGCGTTGAAGCCCTCGGTCCACAGCTTAAAGTGGTGGATAACGGCCTCCATGCTGCGGCCCAACTCGGAACGCGGCGGCGGCGCCACCTTGCGGTTCGACGTCATCACCGGTCCCTTGGGCAGCTTGCGCAGCGCCTGGTCCACGATCTTGAGCGACTCGCGGAATTCCTGCATGCGCACCAGGTAGCGGTCATAGACATCGCCATTCTGGCCGAGAGGCACATTGAAGTCATACTGCTCGTAGCCCGAGTAGGGCATCAGCTTGCGGATGTCAAAGTTGACGCCCGAGCCGCGCAGCGAAGGCCCGGTCAGGCCCCAGGTCAGGGCGGTCGCCCCGTCGATGACGCCGATGTTCCGGGTCCGGTCAAGCCAGATCGGGTTGTTGGTCAGCAGCGCCTCGTATTCATCCAGCCGGCGCGGCAGATAGTCCAGGAAGGCGCGCACCGCCTCCTCAAAGCCGGCGGGCACATCGCGCCAGACCCCGCCCGGGCGGAAATAGGACGTCATCATGCGCTGGCCTGAGATCATTTCGTGAATGGCCAGGATCTGCTCGCGCTCGCGGAAGCAGTAAAACAGGACCGACTGCGAGGCGATGTCGCTCGTATGGGTGCCCAGCCAGACCAGGTGCGACGCAATCCGCTGGAGCTCGGCCAGCAGCACGCGCAGCACCTGGGCGCGCGGCGGCACCTGCACGTCCATCAGTTTCTCAACCGCCAGGCAGTAAGCCAGGTTGTTGCCGATGGTGTTGAGATAGTCGAGCCGGTCGGTCATCACCAAGGCCTTGGTGTAGGTCTTGGCTTCCATGTTCTTCTCGACCCCGGTGTGCAGATAACCGATGTCCGGGATGGCGTTGACGATGATCTCGCCATCGAGCTCGGCCATCACGCGCAGCACGCCGTGGGTGCTGGGGTGCTGCGGGCCCATGTTAAGCAGCACGGTATCGCCGGTCTCAACGCGCGGCGAGAACAGGTGCTTCAGCTCGTCAACCGTTGCCTCAAGTAACTGGTGTTCGGCCTGGGCGCCCATGACTTACCTCTACTCCTTGGCGTAGGGTTTCTTCTGCTCGATCTCGTCGAAATTGAAGGTGAACTCCACCTCTTCGTAGCCCAAGGGATAATCCTTGCGCAGCGGGTGGCCCTGCCAATCTTGGGGCATTAAGATCCGGCGCAGGTCTGGATGGCCGGTGATCTTGATCCCGAACATGTCCCACAGCTCCCGCTCCTGCCAGTTGGCGTTGAGATGCACGCCCGTGACGGTAGGCAACACCGGGTCATCGCCGGGCACATGGACCTTAAGGCGCAGGTTGGCGGGTTGGGTGAGCTCGCGCAGCTGGTAGACCACGCTGAAGCGCGGCTCGACCGGCCAGTCGTCGCTGGCAGTGAGGTCGGCCAGAAAGGTGAAGCCCAGCGCCGGGGTTTCCTTCAGGAAGCGGAGCACCTCCACCAGAGCCGGCCGCCGGACCTCGACCGTGACTTCACCGCGAAATTCGGAGACGTTTTCCACCGCCTCGCCGAAGCGCTCGCGCAGCGCCGCGATCGTAGCTTGAGGATGTGTCATGCCCAGTCCCTGGTGTTTTCCTGCCTAACCTTCTCGTGCAGCGTCAGGATGCCGTGCATCAAAGCTTCGGGGCGCGGCGGGCAGCCGGCCACGTAGACGTCCACCGGCACCACCTCGTCCACGCCTTGCACGATCGCGTAATTGTTGAACACGCCGCCGCAGGAGGCGCAGTCGCCCATGGCAATGACCCATTTGGGCTCGGGCATCTGGTCATACAGGCGGCGCAGGACCGGCGCCATCTTGCGGCTGACGCGCCCGGCCACGATCATCAAATCGCTTTGGCGTGGCGAGGCGCGCATCAACTCCATGCCGAAGCGCGACAGGTCGTTGCTGGGCATGACCGTGCTGATCATCTCAATCGCGCAGCAGGCCAGCCCGAACAGCATGGGCCACATGGAATTCGTGCGGCCCCAGTTGATGGCCTGTTCCAGCGTGGTCGTCACCACGCCCAGATTGCCCAGTTTTTGCTCGAAGCCCATCAGACCTCCTCAGGCGTCACCGCCGGATACGGGCTACTCCCACTCCAACGCGCCTTTCTTCCAAAGCCACACATAGCCAGCCAGCAGGATACCAATAAAGACGATCATCTCAACAAAGCCAAACACGTCCAGGGCTCGAAAATTAACGGCCCAGGGCAGGAAGAAAATCACCTCGATGTCAAACAAGACAAAAAGCACCGCGATCAAATAGAAGCGCACCGGCATGCGGCGCATGGCCGGCCCGATGGGGCGCATACCTGATTCGTAGGGCGCCAGCTTGCGCGGGGTCGGCCGCCGGGGGCCAAACAGGTGCCCTAGCCCCACGACCAGAAAAGCGAAACCGGTGGAAACTACTAACAGGACCGCGATTGGCAAGTAAGGCTCAAGATTGGTCATGCGTTTTCCTGGCTGATTCGGCCCATTTCATAGCCCCCGGCAAAGTGTGTAAAGTTTATCACAAGCAAATACGCGAGTCAAACGAACAGGCGTCTTTTGGCCTGTTTTGCCGCATTTTTGTCACAACCCGGCCAGGAGATCCGTCTCTTTGCCGTTGCGGCCCAGCCGACTCTGGGCCAGGACAAAGCGCTCGTAGCCGAAGATCTGGCTGCGCTGCGGCTCGGGCACCGTGGTAGCGAAGAGCTTGGGTTGCCCGGTCTCGGGGTCAAACTGGAATTGTGTGCGGTGACAGCTCAACGCCTCAAGCTTGAGCGCCATCCACTCGGCGATCGGCACCTCGGTGGTGATCAACTCGTCGGGGACACCCACAAAGGCCAGCACCTGCCCGCGGATGTCCGCCCGGCGGTCGCGATAACCGGGCACCTTCTCCAAGAAGCTGCGCGGCTGCGCGGTGTAGTACAGCTTGGCGGGCGCAAAGGGCGGACGGCCCGGCGCGCCGGCCGGGTCAGCCGCCAGGACAAAGCCGCGCGTGGCAAAGGCGCTGACGGCAATGTGGTCCGGGTGGCCATAGCCGCCCTCGGGACCGTGGGTGATGACGACCTGCGGCCGCAGCTCGCGAATGAGGTCCGCGACGGCGCGGGCGGCCGTCTCGACGGGCACCTGGTCCACCTCGCCATCCTGGTAGCCCAGGAAGATCGGCGGCTGCGCGCCGAGCTTGGCACATGTGCAGGCCAGCTCCCGCGTGCGCACCTCGGCGAGGGTCTCACGCGTGGCCAGGGCCGGGTCGGAGATCTTGGCGTCGATGCCGTCGCCGCGCGTGGCACAGGCCACATACACGGGCAGACCGTGGGCGGCGTATTTGGCCAGGCACCCACTGCAGCTGCCCTCGTCATCGGGGTGGGCGAAGATTCCGAGAATGGCGTAGCGATCGGGCATAGGCGGTTGGGGTCCTGGGCCACGGCGCCAGTCTGCCCCCCCGAGCGGCCCAACCGAGACAGTATACCGCATAACCCTGCGGCCAGCGGCAGAGGCGCCTGAGGACAAAAGCGGCCGGGAGCCCGATCGGCCGAACGCGCCCCCCGGCGGCGAGGCGTGGGATCACGAAGCGAGCGCGTCAGCCCAGGTAGTCACGCAGCGCGCGGCTGCGGGTGGGATGGCGCAGCTTGCGCAGCGCCTTGGCCTCGATCTGCCGGATGCGCTCGCGCGTGACGCGGAAGTGCTGGCCGACCTCTTCCAGGGTGTGATCCTGGCCGTCCTTCAGCCCGAAGCGCATCTCCAGCACCTCGCGCTCGCGATCGGTGAGGATCGAGAGGGCGTTCTGGACCTGTTCCTTGAGCAGTTGGCGCGAGGCGGCTTCGGCCGGAGCCGGCACCGACTCGTCTTCAATAAAGTCGCCCAGCAGGCTCGACTCTTCGGCGCCGACCGGCGTCTCCAGGCTCATAGGCTCCTGGGCGATGCGAATGATCCGGCGCACCTTAGCCGCGGCGCGGCGCAACTGGCGGTCGAGGGCCGGGTCGAGGCGCTCGCCGCTGGCGCGCGCCTGGCGGATGGCGGCCGTCTCTTCCGGCACCAGCAAGTCGAGCTCGAGGGCCACTTCTTCCGAGGTGGGCTCGCGGCCGAGCTCCTGCTGCAGGCGGCGCTGAATGCGCATCAGCCGGTTGATGGTTTCGACCATGTGGACCGGGATGCGGATGGTGCGGGCCTGGTCGGCGATGGCGCGGGTGATCGCCTGGCGGATCCACCAGGTGGCGTAGGTGCTGAACTTGAAGCCCTTGGTGGGGTCGAATTTCTCTACCGCGCGCAGCAGGCCAATGTTGCCTTCCTGGATCAGGTCGAGGAAGTTGATGCCGCGGCCGATGTAGCGCTTGGCGACGCTGACCACCAGGCGCAGGTTAGCGCGGATGAGGGCCTTGTTAGCCTCCTCGGCCCGGCGCAGCATGGCGGCCATCTCGGCCTCGATCTCCGCCTCTTCGGGCAGCCAGGCCTTGAAGGTGCGCTTCTCGGGAAAGACCTTCTTGTCGCGGCGGCCTTGGCGCTTGGTGACGTAGTCGCTGAGCTTGTTCTGCACCGACTCGGGCAGCAGGTACAGGCTGACGAACAGTTCAAAGGCCAGCTGGGCTACCTTTTCCCAGTTCTTATCGCGCCCCCAGGCGCCGTTGTCGAGCCACTGCCGCAGGTAAGACGGCTCGTCGGAGTTCCAATTCTGGCGCAGGCCCTGCGCCTCGCCGATCAACTGGCACAAGTCCAAGTAGGCGCGCGTGTGCCGCTTGGTCTCCTCCTGCAGGCGCTCCCAATTCACCTCCAGGCCCTCGAAGAGGGCCAGGCACAGCTCGACCGGCGTCAAGACCCCTTTCGTCTTGACGCCCTGGGCCCGGAGTTGGACGACGGCATCTTCGGCCAGCATCTGCGTCGCCAGCCAGATCTCGCGGTCGGAATCCAGCAGCTGCACCCGGCCGATTTCCTTGAGGTACATGCGGACCGAGTCGTCGGGCATTTCGGCCAGCGCGGGGCCGGCTTCGACGTCGAGCTCTTCGTCCTCGATCTCGTCGAACTCCTCTTCGCTGGGCTCGCGCTCGTCGCCGTAGGCCTCGCCTTCGTCCGCGTCGAGCTCGTCCTCGCCGTCGGCGCCGGGGGCATCGTCGGCCTCGCCCCGGCCGAGATCGGCGTCAACTTCGTCGAGCGCGCTGAAGACGTCGCTGGCGGTCTCAGCGGAGGCCCCGTCGAACTCGGGCGCCTCGCCGTCGTCGGTGAAGTCTTCGTCGTGAGCGTCCTGGCCGGACGCGTTCGGCCCTGTCAATTTGCTCGGTCTCATAAGGATGGCACGCTGTCCCTCTGCGCAAACTCAATTTTACCGTCAGAACCGGAATTACCTCAAACCCAAACGCTGCGGCCGGTGGTCACCGCGTTTGCCGCGCCGGGCCAGCGCGCGATCGACGCCGGCCAGCGCCTGCGCCTGGCGGGAGATCTCTGGCTGGTAGGCTTCGGCGCGCGCGTCGCCCTGTTCGCCCGCGTCTTCAGCCAGGAAACGCAGCTCGCGCAGAAAGTTGCCAATGGCGCGTTTACGCAGCCGCAGGATGGCCGTCATCAAGGTCTCGCTGGCGCGCGCGGCGCTGACGCCGGCCGTGACCGGCAGACCGGCATCGGGCGGCGCCTCGGCCTCGAGCAGCTGAGCCAGGCGCGGCTGCAGGCTGGGATCGAGCTGGGCCCGCGCGTAGTCGGCCGGCTCCTGGTCCACCTGCTCCAGTGCTGCCCCCAACGCGGCGAAGACGAGCTGGTGCTCGACCGCCACAAAGTCGTCGGTGGAGAGCTTGGGCAGACCAAGCTCCTGCAGCTCGCGATCAGCCTTGTAGACCAACTCGGGCTGCCGTAGCAGCGCGCCCAGACAATAGGCCTCCAGCTTCGAGACAATCTGGCCCGCCGGCCGGCCGGCGCCCGGCTCAGCGGGCGCTTCGGACGGCGCCGCCGCGCTGGTCTCGCCGCCGCCTGGCGGCGGCTCAACGGCCGCCGGCGCTGTCCGGCGCGCGGCCCGGCTGCCGGGCGGCGCGCGCCGGACAGCCAATTCGCGCTCGTCGACGCGCAGCACACGCGCCAACCGCTGCCGATAGGTATCGCGCTCGATCGGCTGGGCCACGTCCTCGATCAAGGGCAGCACTGTAGCGGCAATCTCGGTCTTGACCTTGGGGTCGTCCAGGTCGCGGCCGGTGGTCAGCACCCGGATCACGTAGGCCACCACCGGCTCAGCCGCCTCAACCAACTGCTGCCACTGCTCGGGATCGCGGTGGATGACGTCGTCGGGATCCTGGCCGGGCGGCAGGGTCATGACGCGAATGTCGGCATCCAGGCGGCCCTCGGTGCGCACCAGGCCGCGCGGGTCAAACCGGATCTCGGCCTCGCGGTCGAGCGCCTCGCGGGCGACGCTCAGGCCGCGCAGGGTGGCCGCCTCGCCGGCCTCGTCGGCGTCGAGCGCCAGGATGATGCGGCGCGCGTGCTTCTTGAGGAGCCGCATCTGGTGCTCGCTGAGGGCCGTGCCCTGCGACGAGACCACGTTGGCAAAGCCGGCCTGGTGCGCGGCGACGACGTCGAGGTTGCCCTCGACGACGATGGCCGCCCCGGCGTCGCGGATGGGCTTGCGAGACCGGTCCAGCCCGAACAAGGTGCGGCCCTTGTCGAACAGCGCCGTCTGGGGACTGTTCATGAACTTGGGAATGGCGTCGGGCTTGAGCGCCCGCGCCTGAAAACCCGCCATGCGCCCGCGGTCATCGCGCACCGGGATCATCAGCCGGTCACGGAAGCGGTCGAAGGCTTTGACGTCGTCTTCCTTGACGACGATCAGCCCCGCGTCGAGCAGGTCCTGCTGGGCGTAGCCTTTGCCCAGGAAGTGCTTGAGCCCCGCCTCCCAGCTTTCCAGGGCGTAACCCAACTGGAACATCTCGACCGCGGTATCGGTCAGCCCGCGCCCGGCCAGGTGCTCGCGCGCGCCCTGGGCGGCCGGAGCGTTCTTGAGCAGATGGTGATAATAGATCACCGTGTCTTCGAGCAGGCGGCGCAGGTGATCGAGGTTGTCGTCGCGCTCCTGCTCGGCCGGGCCGCGCGGTGTCAGGGTGACGCCCGTGCGTTGGGCCAAGATGCGCAGCGCCTCGGCAAAGTCGACGCCGTCGCGCTTCATGATGAACTTGAAAGCGTCGCCGCCCTCGTTGCACTGGCCAAAGCAGCGCCAGTTGCCGCTCTCGGGCCAGACGGCGAAGGAGGGCGTGTTGTTCTTGTGCGCGTGGAATGGGCACAGCCCGGTCAGTGTGCGGCCGGATTTGCGCAGCTTGACCGTCTCGGAGATGAGCTCGGCCAAGTCGAGGCGGCTCTTGATATCGTCAATGACGCTCATGCTTGGGCAGGCAACGGGCGACGGGCAAGCGCGCTTGGCGGCAAGCTCAGGCGCGCGACGGGTTCGGTTCAGCGGCCAAGTGGCGCAGGTCTGCCAGCAACTGCTCGGCCGCCTGGTGGGCGTGGGCGCGGCACAGCAAGATCGGCGCGCGGGCCACGTCCACTAAAACCAACGGGCGCTCCCGGCAGAGCGCGCAGGTCTCCTGGCCATCCAGCATGCCGAGCGTGACCAGTTCGGCCCACACGTCGTCTGACAGCACCATCGTGCCGGGGATTATAGACTCGCGAGGCGGGAGTCTGCAAGGGGCACGAAGTGGGCAGGTGCTTGGGCAGGGGCGTGTGCCGGAGGGCGGCGGTGTGCAAAAACCCAAATCGTGCGTCACGATCGTCATGCGAGCGTCACTCGAGCGTGGAAAGACTTGTTTTCCAGTCCCGCCGCGCCCGTTGTGAACAGTGACGATCTCCAGGGCCGCTTTCGCAAGATCGTCACGATCGTCATTGTGTGCCGACGGCGCGAGCCAGGGAACGGGCAGCGGGCGACGCGGTCGGCAAGGAGCGCCGGAGGGCCAGCACCTGCTAAAGGCCAGTGTAGGGGAGTAATTGTTCCATCAGCAAGAAGCAGTTTGAAGGCTCAGGCGGCCCATCAAAATCGAGATTCCTCGGAAAAGTGCGCCTACTCAGAAACTGGCGGGCGGTGACAGGGGCCGCTCGCCCTCACCCTAGCCCTCTCCCGCCGGGAGAGGGAACCAGCGCCTTCTCCACGCTCGGCTGTTTCTGCCAGCGTCAATGGGGCCGCGCCCGTCCCGTTTCTTCAGTCTCACATGGCGCCCGCGCCATGCAAGGCTCGGAATGACATCGTGTTGGGCGCGCCTAGAAGCCTTCGAGCCTGGAGAAATCGGCCACGCCGCGCGCCAGCCCGGCGATGCGCTGCAGCAGTGCCAGGCGGGCCGAGCGCAGGACGGGATCGTCGGCCATGACGAGCACGTCGTCGAAGAAGTGCGAGATGGCCGGGATCATCGGCAGCAGGACGGCGAAGAAATCGTCCACCGTGCCCGCGGGCTGAGCAGCGGCGGCCTGGTAGGCGGCGTAGAGCGCCCGCTCGGCCGGTTCGGCCAGGATTCCAGGCGCCAGGGGGTAATGCTCGCGCTGGTCGCGGGTGATGCGCACGCAGCGGGCGTAGGCGGCCAGGGTCGGCGTCCAGTCGGGCCGGGCCACCCAGGCGCTGAGCTGCTGGACGCCGCGCAGCGCGCTGGCCGGGTTGGCGGCCTGCTCGGCCAGCACGGCGTCGATGACGTCGTAGCGGCAGCCGGCCTCGAGCAGCTGCGCCCGCTGGCGGCCGGCGATGAAGGCCAGCACCTCGTCCAGCAGGGCCTGGCGGGCCTCGGGCGCGGGCCGCACGCCCTCGGGCAGCAGCGCCAGGGCCGCGTCCAGGGCCGGGCGCAGGTCAAAGTCCAGGCCGCGGCCGACCAGCAGTTGCGTGACGCCCAGCGCGGCTCGGCGCAGGCCAAATGGGTCGGCCGAGCCGCTGGGCGCCAGGCCGGCGGCAAAGAGGCCTACCAGCGAATCCAGGCGGTCGGCCAGGCCGACGGCCAGCCCGGCGGCCGAGGCCGGTAGCGCGTCGCCGGCGCCAGCGGGCAGGTAGTGCTCGCGGATGGCCTGGGCCACTTCCGGGGTCTCGCCCGAGCGCAGCGCGTATTCGCGGCCCATGATGCCCTGCAGCGCCGTCATCTCGACCACCATCTGGGTCGCCAGGTCGGCCTTGGCGAGGTGAGCGGCGCGCAGCGCGGTGGCGGTTTCGGCCTCGCTCAGGCCCAGCCAACGCGCCAGGTCGGCGGTGAGGCACTCGATGCGCACGGCCTTGTCGAGCATGGAGCCCAGCTTCTTCTGAAAGGTGAGCGTGGCCAGGCGCGGCAGGAAGTCTTCGAGCGGGCGCTTGACGTCCTCGCGCACGAAGAAAGCGGCGTCGGCGAAGCGGGCGCGGATGACGTGCTCGTTGCCGTCGCGGACCACATCCAGGTAGCGGCGGTCGCCGTTGCGCACGGCGATGAAGTGCGGCAGCAGCGCGCTGCCATCCCCCTCGGCCTGCTCCACGGGGAAGTAGCGCTGGTGCTTCTTCATGACCGAGACGAGGACATCGCGCGGCAGCGAGAGGTGCTCGGGGTCGAAGCTGCCCAAGAATGCGGTGGGCCGCTCGACCAGGTTGGTCACTTCATCCAGCACGCCCTCGTCGGCCAGGCGGCCGCCGGCCTGGCGCGCCAGCCGGCGCACCTGCTTGAGGATCTCGGCGCGGCGCCGGGCCGGGTCAACTTCGATGCGGGCAGCGCGCAGGCGCTGGAGATAGCCGCCAGCCTCGGCGATCTCGAGCACGGGCGAGCCCAGGGGCCGCAGCCCGCGCGAGACGCGGCCGCTGGCCAGCCCGGCATAGCTGAAGGCCACCACCTGGCCGCCGAGCAAGGCCACCAACCAGCGGATCGGCCGGGAGAAGGCCACCCCGGAGGCATTCCAGCGCATGGTTTTTTCGAACCGCAGGCGGGCGATGAGGTCCGGCAGCAGCTCGGCCAGCACGGCCGGGGCCGGGCGGCCGGTCTCACGGACCACGGCCGTGACATAGCGGCCGCCGTCGAGCTCGCGCACTTCGAGCGCGCCGACCGAAACGCCCTTGCTGCGAGCGAAGCCGACCGCGGCGGGCGTGGGCGCGCCGCCGGAGTCGTAGGCGCGGTTGGCAGGCGGGCCTTTGACCAGGGTCTCCGAGTCGGCCTGGCGCGGCGCGACGTCTTCCACCAGCAGCGCCAGCCGGCGCGGCGTGCCGTAGACCTGTACGGCGCCGTGGGCCAGGCGCGCCTCGGCCAGCCGCCGGGGCGCCAGCTCGCGCAGCTGCGCGATGGCCGAATCCAGATCAGCCGCGGGCAGCTCCTCGGTGCCGATCTCCAGGAGCAGCGGCGCCGGGGCCGTGGGCCATTCCACGCCGGCAGCCGCCGCCCGCGCCCCCTCGTCTCGCGCCATAATCGCTGGCTTTTCGTCCTCCTTCAGCAGCGGGTATTCCAGGCGCTGGCGCTGGGCCAGGTAGGCCTCGGACACCTGCCGGGCCAGGCCGCGCATGCGGCCGAAGGAGGCGGCGCGTTCGGTGACGCCGATGGCGCCGCGCGTGTCGAGCACGTTGAAGGTCTGCGAGAGCTTGAGCAGATAATCATAGGCGGGCAGCACCAAACCGCTCTCGAGGGCGACCTTGGCCTCGGCCTCGTACAGGCTGAACAGCGCGCGCAGGCGCTCGACGTCGGCGACCTCGAAGTAATACTTGCTGTGCTCCCACTCGCCCTGGCGCAGCACGTCGCCATAGGTGATGCCCGGCCTCCAGGGCTCGTCCCAGATGCCGGCCGCGTTGTTGAGGGCGATCAGGATCCGCTCGAGGCCGTAGGTGAGCTCGACCGAGACCGGATCGGTGGGCAGGCCGCCGGCCTGCTGGAAGTAGGTGAACTGGGTGATCTCCTGCCCGTCGACCCACACCTCCCAGCCCAGGCCCCAGGCGCCCAGCGCGGGCGACTCCCAGTTATCTTCCACGAAGCGGATGTCGTGCTGGCGCAGGTTGAGGCCGATGGCCTCCAGCGACTTGAGATACAGCTCCTGCGGGTTGCCGGGATCGGGCTTGAGGATGACCTGGTATTGGTAGTGCTGCTGGAAGCGGTTGGGGTTCTCACCGTAGCGGGCGTCGTCGGGCCGGATGGAAGGCTCGACGTAGGCGACGTTCCAGGGCTCGGGGCCGAGCACGCGCAGGAAGGTGGCCGGGTTCATGGTGCCCGCGCCGACCTGGCTGTAGTAGGGCTGCCAGATCAGGCAGCCGTGGTCGGCCCAGAACTTCTCCAGGGCCAGGATGAGCGCTTGGAACGTGTAGGGCGATGTCATGGGCGGCAGATCAGGGAACGACGGCGGCCTCGGCGCGGCGGATGAGCTTGAGAAATTCGACCGACTTGAGCTGCCGCTCGAGGATGACGGTGATGTAGCGCGCCGCCAGGTACTCGACCTCGGCCTGGGTGCGCGGGCTGACGTTGAGGGCGGCCACCTTAGCGTAGGGGCTGGACTGGATGAAGCGCAGCAGCTTGAGGGCGTTGAGAGACAGCGGGAGCAGGCCGGCGCGCTGGGCGCCGGCCTCGGGCCGCGGGCCATCCGGCGGCCGGCCGCACTGGGCGCAGACGACGCCACCCTCACCGGGCGAGAAGAACTGGTCCTCGGGCTGCAGCGGGCGGCCGCAGTTGACGCAGCGGTAGAGCTGGGGCTGAAAGCCGGCCATGCCCAGCAGGTGCAGCTCGTAGTAGCGGGCGGCCAGGGCCAGGTCACGCGCCTGGCTGGCCCAGAGCAGACCTTCGCGCAGCAGGTCGTACAGCTCGGGGTTTTCTTGCTCGTCGGGCGTAAAGCGGTCGAGCAGCTCGACCAGGTAGGTGGCGTAGGCGCTGCGCAGCAGGTCTTCGCGCAGCGGGCGGTAGGCGTCGACCAGCTCGGCCTGGGTGACGATATCCAGGTCGCGGCCGACGGCCAGCAGTAGCTTGGTGCGGGTGAAGAGTTCGAGGTGGCCGGCCTTGCGCGAGCGGGGCTTGCGAATGCCCTTGGCGACAGCGCGCACCTTGCCCTGGCCGGGGGTGAGCAGGGTCAGGATGCGGTCGGCCTCGCCAATGTCTTTGCGCCGCAGCACGATGGCTTCGGTGCGGTAGGTTCGCTCGCGGGACGGCACGGGAGGATTATACCATCCGGGTGTGGCGGTTTCTCGGCCGGCGGGGTCAGGGCAATTGCATCTTATTGGGCACCGGCCAGGACGGTGAGCAGATAGTCTTCGCTCCAGCCGGCACGCAGGCGCTTGGCCTTGATGCCGATTTTGGCCGTCTTTCCCTGGCGCAGGAGGTTCAGCGCCAGGTGGCGCAACACGGCGAAGTTCTCAGCCGCGTCGCCCTGCCGAATGCGGCAGGCGTCTTCGTTGAAGCTGACGTCCAGGCACCAATGCAGCTGGTTCTCGACGCCCCAATGGCTGCGCACCGCGTGCTGGACTTGCTTGGCCGAGCCGGCCAAACTGCTCAGGTAGTAGCGCGTCTCGACCGCGACCTGCTCGC
Source organism: Anaerolineales bacterium (assembly GCA_020845955.1). Classification (GTDB taxonomy): domain Bacteria; phylum Chloroflexota; class Anaerolineae; order Anaerolineales; family UBA6663; genus JADLEU01. The sequence goes on along the minus strand of JADLEU010000055.1, from coordinate 1,944 downwards.
CCGCGCGCCGCTCCAGGATGACCTGGGCGACCGAGCGCAGCGACTTCCACTTCCGGCCCTGGCGCAAGTCGCCCAGGAAGCGCGGGTCGGCAATCGTCCAGCAGTCGCGGATCTCCAGCCGGCCATGCCCCTTGGTGGTGGTATGGACATGATCGTGCTGCAACTCGGCAAAGTCGATGCTGTGCGCCCACTCAAACAGCCGGGTGACGTCTTCGGCCAGTCCCTTCTGGTTGCCCTTGAGCGCCAACACATAGTCGCCCTCAGCGGCCACAGTTTGCTCAGCGATCGCCGTCTGCGTGCCGGCGGCGTCAATCGTCACGACCCACACCTGCGGTGGGGTAGGTGGGCAGCCCTTCAGGTCCAACAGCCGCAACAACTCGGGAATGGCCATGATTTCGTTGGGTTTGGCGTCGGTGGCCACCTGGCCCAACACCAGCCCGTTGGCGCTAGCCCAGGCGCTGACCATATGCAGCGCCGCTTTTCCGCGCCGCTTGCCCATAGGGGGCCTTCGGCTCTCGTGCGAGCGCCGCACGGTTTTGCCGTCAACACTTGCACCTGCGCTGCAAGTGCTAGGTGTGGCGATCACCTGGCTGGCCGTCAGCACATTCACCGCCTGGACCCACTCCAGAAAACAGCGCTCAAACTCGGCCGCATCCAGCGCCGCGAACACCCGCCCGAAGGTGTCATGCGACGCGCGAAGCGTGCCGCCCGGGGTGCTTCATTTTTCTTGGCCCGTTCAGGCCGATGCTTGGTCAATTAACTCGGACGGGCACAACACACCACCGCACAGACACTTGCACCTGCGGCAAGTGCAGGTGTGGCGATCAGGACGATGTCCAACAGCAAATGGTCTTTTGTGCGGTCGACCCGCGGATCGGTTAGGGTCGCAAAACTGGTGGCCAACGGGCCGAGCGCCATCTCTTCCAAGGCGAAGCTCCTTCTTCGGGTAGGCTGCCGCCCACACCTGGCACCACCGTCAGGTGCGTGTCTTACCCGATGCCGCCTGGAGACGAATTTAGATGCAATTGCCCTGATTACGTTTGTCATTTTGACAATCCTGAAACTCTCAGTAGATTAACAGAAGGGGAGTCTCTCTGTAAGGGGGAGTCCCCTCAACACCACACAAAACCACTTCTAAGTTGTAGCGGTCATTCCTTGACGGGTGCCACGCTTAAGAAACCGAGAGCAACCTCCATGGGACGCACAGCATCTACCCAGCCGGTTTTGTTGTTTGGCGCAGCAGCACTCTTGATCATTGTGCTGCTAATCGTGTTTCAATCGGCTTTCAATCCAGCCTCAGATCCTGTGGCGACGGCTTCCGAACCTGGTGAGGCAACCCCAAGTGATCAGCAGGGATATCCGGCATCAGCGCTTGCGCCCACATTGGCGCCGACCCTGCCTCTGGAAACTGAGTTGGCTGAAAAAACTGCTTCCCCGCCCCCGCCACTTCCGACGCCGACCCCGTCCTATATCGTCGGGAGCCAGGAGATTGTGGATCCCGGCGGCCAGTTTCGATTTCAGCTGCTCGATGGTTGGTGGGCCAGGACGCATGAATACTCAAGTGCCATTCTGACAAACTATGACCCGGACACGCGCGTGCACGGCCTGGAAGCAGGTGAACTGAAAATGGTCATCGGGCTCAGTCGGCTCGAGCCTGGTCAAAGCTTTGATGATTGGCTGGCAGCAGCGCTGGCTGCGACCGGCTATCCGCCGGACGAAATCAGTCCAACCGTTGTCAAAACCATCCCTGAGCCTTACGAACTCAATGGCTACCCGGGGGCCACCTACGAAACCCTGGCTGAACACACTTCGCAGACGATTGCCGTGCAGGTGGATGCTGAACGGATCCTTGTTGTTAGCCTAACGCCCAGCATTGATTCGCCCGCCAAAGCTCAGGCGTTTCAGATGTTGGCCAGTCTCGAAATGCTGCCCGACCCAATCCAT
>JADLEU010000054.1 GCA_020845955.1 Anaerolineales bacterium | reverse complement strand
CGCTGGCCCGACGCCCACCGCAGCGCAGGCTGCTTCCGCAGACGCCTGGTACCAGATCTACTTCACCACGCCTGAATTGACGGCCGCGCTTGAACACCCCACGGGCGGCCTCCCCGAGCAGCTGGCGCAAGACTTCAGCGCGGCGCGCCAGTCGATTGACGTCGCCATGTATACCTTCGACCTGCTGCCGCTGGCCGAGGCGCTGGCCGAGGCGCAGGCGCGCGGCGTGCGCGTGCGCCTGGTGACCGACACGGACTCGCTGGGCGCCGAGCCGATCCTGGCCCTGCAGGCGGCCGGCATCCCGGTCGTCGGCGACGAGCGCAGCGGGCTGATGCACCACAAGTTCGTGGTCCTGGACGGCGCCAGCGTGTGGACCGGCTCGATGAACTTCACCGCCAACGACGCTTATCGCAACGACAACGTCATGATCCGGATTAACTCGACGCGGCTGGCGCAGAACTACACGCACGAGTTCGAGGAGCTGTTCATCCGTCAGGCCTTTGGACCGGCTGGTCCGGCAGATACGCCGCGGACGCTGCTGACGGTCAACGGCACGCGGCTGGCCAACTACTTCTCGCCGGACGACGGCGTGGCCGCGCATCTGCTGGACCTGCTGTCCGGCGCGCGGCGCAACCTCTACTTCATGGCTTATTCGTTCACGCGGGTAGATTTCGCCGAGGCGCTGCTCGAACGGGCGCGGGCTGGCATGGATGTGCGCGGGGTGTTTGAGACGCGCCAGATCGCGGCGGGCGGCGACGCGGCCTGGAATGTGCTGATTGGCGGCGGCCTGGCGGGGCTGGTGCGGCAGGACGGCAACCGCTATAGTCTGCACAGCAAGGTCTTCATCGTCGACGAGACGGCCGTGGTGCTGGGCTCGTACAACTTCACGCGCAACGCCGAGCAGAACAACGATGAGAACGTCTTGATCATCTATAATCGCGCCATTGCCCAGACGCTGCTGGCGGAATGGCAACGCGTGTGGGCGCAGGGGAATTAGGCGGGGGGACCGCGGCTGGGAGGCGAGCATGTCCGACTACGAGAAGCTCGGTGTCTTCTACCTGGGGCGCCGATACGACCTGGCGCAGCAGGCGCGCACGGACGAGTTGATCCTGTACGACTCGAAGGACCTGGTGACGCACGCGGTGTGCGTCGGGATGACGGGCAGCGGCAAGACCGGCTTGTGCCTGGCGCTGGTGGAAGAGGCCGCCATCGACGGCATCCCGGCCATCCTGATCGACCCCAAGGGGGACCTGGCCAACTTGATGTTGACGTTCCCCGAGCTGCGGCCGCAGGACTTCGAGCCGTGGGTAAACGAGGACGACGCCAGGAAGAAAGGGCTGTCGCCGGCCGAGTTCGCCGCCCAGCAGGCCGAGCTGTGGCGTAGCGGACTGGCCGAGTGGGGGCAGGACGGCGAGCGCATCCGCCGGCTGCGCGAGGCGGCCGAGGTGGTGGTCTATACCCCGGGCAGCACGGCCGGCCTGCCGGTCTCAATACTGAAGTCGCTGGCAGCGCCGCCGCCAGCCCTGCTGGAAGATGGCGAGCTGCTGCGCGAGCGCATCCAGACCACGGTGACGAGTCTGCTGGGCATGGTGGGCCTGGAGGCCGATCCGATCCAGAGCCGAGAGCACATTCTGCTGGCGACGATTTTCGATCGCGCCTGGCGCCAGGGCCAGGACCTCGATCTGCCCGGCATCATCCAGCAGGTGCAGGCGCCGCCCGTCACGCAGATTGGGGTACTCGACCTGGAGACGTTCTACCCGGCCAAGGATCGCTTTGGGCTGGTGATGGCACTGAACAATATGCTGGCGGCGCCGGGCTTTTCAGTCTGGCTGGAAGGCGAGCCGCTGGAGGTGGACCGGCTGCTGTACACGCCGGCGGGCAAGCCCCGGTTGGCAATCGTTTCCATCGCGCACCTGAGTGACGCCGAGCGGATGTTCTTCGTGTCGCTGCTGCTCAACCAGGTGTTGGGCTGGGTGCGGGCGCAGTCGGGCACGACCAGCCTGCGCGCCATCGTCTACATGGACGAAATCTCAGGCTTCTTTCCACCGGTGGCGAACCCGCCGTCGAAGGCGCCGCTGCTCACGTTGCTCAAGCAGGCCCGCGCCTTCGGGCTGGGTGTTGTGCTGGCTACGCAGAACCCGGTGGACCTGGACTACAAGGGGCTGGCCAACGCCGGCACCTGGTTCATTGGCCGGCTGCAGACCGAGCGCGACAAGGCCCGCGTGCTGGAAGGCCTGGAGGGGGCCGCGGCCAGCGCCGGCGGCAGCTTCGACCGCCAGCGCATGGAGCAAGTGCTGGCCGGGCTGGACAGCCGCATCTTCTTGATGAACAACGTCCACGAGGACGCCCCGGTGATCCTGCAGACCCGCTGGGTGATGTCCTACTTGCGCGGCCCGCTGACGCGCGGCCAGATCAAGACCCTGATGGATCCGATCAAGGCGGCCTGGGCGGGGGCAGTGCCCACCCCGGCAGTCAGCCCGGCGAACGCAGCCGCGCCGCTCCCGGCCGCGGCCGGCGCGCCGCCCGCTGACGTGGAGCCTGCTGCGGTCGCGGCGGGGGCGGCCCCGGCCCTCGCCGCTCAGCCCGCCGTGGCGCGCCCGGCGGTGCCGCCCGAAATTCCGCAGTTGTTTGTGCCGCTGCGCAGCGGCGCCCCAGCCGGGGCAACGCTCGTTTACCAGCCGGGATTAGTGGGGCTGGTGCGCATCAACTTCGTGGACAGCAAGACCGGCGTGGACGTGACGCGCGGCCTGACGGCCATGACGCCCATCACCGACGAGGTGATCCCGGTAGATTGGGGAGGCGGCCGGTTGGTGGCGCTGGGACCGGACGACCTGGAAAGGGACCCGTATCCGGGGGCCCAATTCGCCGAGCTGCCAGCCGCGGCAGTCAAGCCGAAGAGCTACGCGGCCTGGAGCAAGGATTTGGTCGCCTGGCTGTACGCCAACGAGCAGCTGGAGCTTTGGTCGAGCCAGCGCTACAAGCTGGTCTCGCGGCTGGAGGAGAGCGAGCGGGACTTTCGCATCCGGCTGCAGCAGGCGGTGCACGAGGCGCGCGACGAGGCGGCCGCCAAGCTGCGCCAGAAATACGCGCCCAAGATCGCCAGCCTGCAGGAGCGCCTGCGCGTCGCGCAGCAGGCCGTCGAGCGCGAGAAGTCGCAGGCCAAGCAGCAGCAGATGCAGACTGCCATTTCGTTTGGGGCCACGCTGCTGGGTGCCTTCGTCGGGCGCAAGGCGGTCAGCGCTTCGACCATGGGCCGCGCCACCACCGCCGCGCGGGGCGTGAGCCGGGCGGCTAAGGAGCAACACGACATCGAGCGCGCCGGCAAGACCGTCGAGGCCCTGAAAGCGCGGCTGGCCGAGCTGGAGGCCGACTTCAAGCGCGAGGTGGAGGCGGTCGAAGCGGCGGCCGACGCGCCGAATGAGCCCCTGGATACGCTGGCCATCAGGCCCAAGAAGACCAATATCGCCGTGCAGGCGCTGGCGCTGGCCTGGATGCCCAAGTGGCGCGATGCCCAGGGCACGGTCACCCCTGCCTGGGAATAACCGGAAGACAGTCTTCGCCTGGCGGGGCAGCGGCCGCGGCCCCGCCGGGCGCCACTAGGCCCGCTGCTGCAGAAGCTGCTGGATGTAGCCCAGGTGCTCGCGGTCGTGCTCGAAGGTGTTGCCCTCGATGTTGCCCAGGCGCCCATCCTTGGGCCGCGGCGTGAGCGGGTAGGGCTGGTGCCAGGTGGCCTCGTCGAAGCCGGCCAGCTGGGCCGTGAGCTCGTCGTAGACCTGCCGGAACTGGCTCAGCACCTCGGCCAACGGCTGGCTGTTGGAGCGCGCGGCGAGCGCGACGTTGATGGCGTCCTCGCCCTGGGCGTACGTGGCCGCCTCCACTTGCAAGGCCACGTGGCGCGGCTGCCCGGCCAGCATCCCCAGCACCATTCGGCGCCACGCCGTCAGGTGGGCCAGGTGATCTTTGATCGACCAGCCGCCGTCGGGGCCCGGGCGCGTCAGGGCCGCCTCGTCCAGGCCGGCCAGCTCGGCTTCCAGCGCCTGCCGCGCGGCCTGAATCCGGTCGAGCACTTGAGCGGTCGTAGAGGTGGCGGTAGGGTCGTATGCCATGGCGTCTCCTTGTCGATGAGGGCTAGTCGCCAGCCGGGGCCGAGACCGGCGTGGCCCGCGGCGGCGAGGCGGCAGTGGGGGAGCGGTTGACGAGCGTGACGGCGGCGAGGATGATGGCCAAACCGATTAGAACGCTGGGACCGATGGGCTCGCGCAGCAGCCAGGCGCCCAACAGCACGGCGACAACCGGGTTCACATAGGCGTAAGTGGCGACCTTGGCCGGCGTTACCTGGCGCACGAGCCAGGTGTAGGCCGTGAAGGCCACGAGCGATCCGAAGACGATTAGATAGGCCAGCGCGCTCAGCAGCTCGGCGCCCCAGCGAATGGGTTGGCCGTCCCAGAGCAGGGCGGCGAAGAGCAGGTTGAAGAGGCCGCCAAAGAGCATTTCGTAGCCGGTGGCGGCGAAAGCATCCAGCCGCACCGGGCGGCGGCGCATCAGCAGCGTGCCGGCCGACCACGACAGAGCGGCGATCAACAGTGCGACGATCCCGATCGCGCGGATCGGCCGCTGGGCGGCTTCGGCCAACTGCGGGGCCAGCAGCACGCCCAGTCCGGCCAGACCTAAGCCGATGCCGAGCCAGCCCCGGCCCGACAACCGCTCACCACCGGGCAGGATGCTCTCCAGGCCCGCGATCCACAAGGGAATAGTGGCGATCACCAGCGCGGCCATTCCGGCCGGGACGGTCGTTTCGGCCAGAAAGACAAACCCGTTACCCGACGCCAGTAGCAAGAAACCGCTGAGGGCCAGGACGCCCAGATCGCGGCGCGAGGCGCGGATGGGCCGCCGGACCACCCTTAGAGCCCCCAACAGCAGCAGGCCGGCCGTGAGAAAGCGCAGGGCGGCCATAAGGGCCCACGGCATCTGCTCCACGCCGACGCGGATGGCGATGTAGGTGGAGCCCCAGACGACGTAGATGATGGCGAAGGCGAGCGCGATTTGAAGTTTTCTCATAACCTGCTATAATGCTTTTGACGGTTTAGAATAGCACCATTGTTATAACCTGTCAATACTGCTTAGAAAGTTATATGATCGGGTGACCCATGGCACTGATCTACGCGGCCGAAAATGAGCGATCACTGCGCACCGGGCGGCTGTGCCTGGATTTCGCCAACACAGCCAGCTGGCATGCAGCGCCCCATCCGGACGAAAACATCAACGGCTATGCCGACCTGCTGGCCTGGGCCCGGCGGGTGGGGCTTGTGGGCGTAACGGAGGCCGTGCGGCTCACCGCCCGGGCCAGGCGCCAGCCCGGCGCTGCCCAGGCCGTGTATCGGCGGGCCATCGACCTGCGCGAGGCGATCTTTCGCACGCTGTCGGCTCACGCGACGGCGCAGACTCTCCCGGACTTGGCTGACATGGACACGCTCAACGCGGAGTTGACCACAGCGCTGGCCCATGCGCGGCTGCAGCGGACAGGCGGCCGCTATCACCTGGTCTGGGAGCTCGACGGCGAGGCGCTCGACGGGCTGCTGTGGCCGATTGCCTACTCCGCGGCCGACCTACTGGCCACGCCCCAGCTTCTGGAACGGGTGGGGCGGTGCGCCGACGACCGGGGCTGCGGATGGCTGTTCCTCGATATGACCAAGAACCGCAGCCGCCGGTGGTGCGACATGCAGGACTGCGGCAACCGGGCCAAGGCGCGGCGGCACTACGCCCGCCAGCGCGCCCGGGCACTGGGGTGAACGCCCACTGCGCGCGGCGAGGCCGCGGAAGGAACGGAGGGCACCGCCCAAGCGTCTTTATCCAATAGGCGGGCGGCCCGGTCGTGTTGGCCGCGGTGCCTCTGAGCAAGTGGGCCAACGGCGCTGAGAGGCGGCCACGGCTGGGCCTGGATCGGCCCGTCTACGGCGGTTGCCTTGTCGCTCAAGCCGAGCGCTGGGGTGGGACCCTGGCTGGCGTGGGCGGCTGCTTTCGCCTGAGATGCGTATAATCTGACTTGCCATGCACACCACTTCTACCCTGCCCGCCGTTCCAACCCGGCCGCGGCGGCCACTGTCCATCGGGATCTGGCTGGCCCGCCTGGGAATCGCCGCGGGCTTCGTGCTGGCGATGTTGGCGTCCGCGGCCCTGATCGCGATGGCGGTCTTTGGGCTGCGTCACCGCGACGTCATCTATCCGGGCGTGAGCGCCTGGGGCTTGGACCTCTCGGGCCAGACGCCAGCCGCGGCCGCGGCGGAATTGATCGTCGCCTTCGACTACCCGGCGCAGCCCGTGATCACGTTTCGCGACGGGGAGCGGGCCTGGACCGCAACGCCGGCCCAACTGGGCCTGACCGTTGACCTGGCCCGGACCGTCAATGCGGCCTATGGCGTCGGCCGCACCGGCAGCGTACTGGCCGATGCCTGGGATACCTTCAGCGCCTGGTATGCCGGCGTGCAGGTGTCGCCGGTGGTGGTGTATGACGAATCGCAAACGCTGCTGTATTTGAACGCCGTGGCTCAGGTCGTCTACCGGCCCACGGTCGAAGCGTCGCTGACGGCCGAAGCCACCACCATCACGACCACGCCCGGGCAAATCGGGCGGCAATTGGACGTGCTGGCGGCGGCGGCGGCGGTCAGGCCAGTGTTGCTGGGCCTGGGGAGCGGCGACATTCCACTGGTCTTCATTGAGACCCCGCCGCTGGTATTGGACGCCTCGGCCCAGGCAGCCGCCGCGCGAGCCATCGTCAGCGCGCCGTTCAGCCTGACCCTGGCCGAGCCCCAACCGGGCGACCAAGGGCCGTGGGCGATTGAGCCGGCCGCGCTGGGCGATATGCTGCAAGTGCGCCGGGTGGAGGATGGACCAAACGCGGCGCACTACGAGGTCGGCCTGGACCGGGCGGCGCTGCAGGCCTTCCTGCAGCCGTTGGCTGAGCCACTGCGCCAAACCGCCCGCAATGCGCGCTTCATCTTCAACGATGACACCCGCCAGCTCGAGATGATCCAGCCCTCACAGGCGGCGCGCGAGCTAGACGTTGTGGCCAGCCTGGCCGCGATCGAGGCCGCGCTGGCCAGCGGCGCCCATAGCGCCCAACTGGCGGTGACCATCACGCCGCCGGCCGCGCCAGGCGAGGCCACGGCCGAGGCGTTGGGCATCCGGGAACTGGTCAGCGAGCAGAGCACGTACTTCGTCGGTTCGAGCGCCGAGCGAGTGCGCAACATCGAGGTCGCCAGCGCGCGCTTTCACGGCCTGCTGATCCCGCCGGGCGAGACCTTCTCGTTCAACGCGCACCTGGGCGATGTGAGCCTGGACACGGGCTTTGCCGAGGCGCTGATCATCTACGGCGGGCGCACCATCCGCGGCGTTGGCGGGGGCGTGTGCCAGGTGAGCACGACGGTTTTTCGCGCGGCATACTTTGGCGGCTACCCGATCGTGGAGCGCTATTCGCACGCGTACCGGGTTGGCTACTACGAGCGCGGCGACACCTGGCGCGGGCCGGGCCTGGACGCCACCGTGTACGCGCCGCTGGTGGACTTCAAGTTTCAGAATGACTCGGCGGCCTGGCTGCTGATGGAGGTGTACGTCAACCCCGCGGCGGGCCGGCTAACGTGGCGCTTCTATTCAACATCGGACGGGCGACAGGTAACGGTGGGGCCGCCGGACGTGCGGAACGTGGTGCCCGCGCCCGAACCGCTCTATGAAGAGGACCCCGAATTGGCGCCGGGCCAGATTGTCCAGGTGGACTACGCGGCCGAAGGCGCCGATGTGAGCGTGGCACGCACCATCCTGCGCGATGGCGTGCCCATTAACGCGAACGAAGGCTCGCTGACGACTCACTACCAGCCGTGGCGCGCCGTCTTCAACTACGGTCCCGGCACCCAAGGCATCCCCACCCCGACACCAACTCCTTAAGCCTGGCGCGCGGCCGGCCCGGACGGCAGGAGGTTCCCCGGGCACACGCCGCCGCAATCGTGCGCAACGAATGTTGTTCTAACCGGCCTGGGCTGGTCGAGAGGATGGCGGCCGGGGGTAGAGGTTGTGGTAGAATTTGCCACCATGCAAGGAGAACATGCATGGTAAGCTCAGACCTGCTCGAAATCCTCCGCTGCCCGCACTGTGTGCGCGAAAAGCCTGGCCTGCTTACGCTGGAGCGCGACGCCTGGCTGATCTGCCAGGACTGCGGCCGGAAGTACCCCATTCGCGACGATATTCCCGTCATGCTCATCGACGAAGGCACTAAGTGGATCGGCACTGCCGCCAGTGATCTGCCGGTACCGCCCCCGAACGAGTAGAAGCATCTGCCGTCGGCGCTCGAACCATACTGATGACGATCAAACGCTACGCGGCGCTCAGCTTGCTGTCGGTCGCTATGCTGGCCCTGGGTCTGGCCGCGCTGGCGGCGCCGGCGCCTCTGCGCGGCCCCCTGCTGCTCGAGATGCCGGCTCCGGGCCGGGCTGGGACGAGCCTGGCGCTGGGCCTAATGCTGCTAGGTCCGGCGCTTCACCTGGCCGATGTCGCCGGCCTGGTGCTGCTGACCCTGGCCACCGTGGAGATATGGGTGCTGGCGATTGCGTGGGAACTTCGCCGGCACCGGCGGCTCTAGTCCAGTGCCGATGACGGCGCTGGAGGCGCTGTTTTCGGGCGACGATCAGCGGGCGGCCGTCGCGGCCGAGCGGGTGACCGAGGCCGATCTGCCCGCGCTGCTGTGGGAGGTGGCCGGCCGAGAGCCCGACCGGCGCTGGTGGGCGGCGTGCGCGCTGGCGCACGTGCCGGGAGCAGCGGCGACCAAGGCCCTGATTGGCCTGGCGGCCGACGCGGATGAGGGCGTGCGCGCGGTCGCGCTGCATGGGCTTGGGCAGCGGCGAACACCCGAGGGGATCCCGGCCTTGCTGGCAAACCTGGCGGACGCGAACGCCTACCTGGCCTGGTTGGCGACGGGGGCGATCGTCCGCGTGGGTACGACAGCCGTGCCCGACCTGATCACGGTGCTCGAGCAGGCGCCCGAACAGCGGGCACGGGCCAACGCGGCCCGTGCGCTGGCGCTGCTGCGCGACCCCTCCGCGATCCCGGCGCTCTTTCGGGCGTTAGAGGCTGACTCGGCGCTGGTGTGCCGTTGGGCCGAGGAGGGCCTGGAGAAGCTGGGAGTCGGGCAGGTTTACTTCAGGCTCTAGCGGGTTTGGCCGGGTCTAGGCGCCGCGGCCAGCCCAAACCCAGGCGGCCCAGATCACGATCATGAGCGCGGCCAGGCCCAGGCGCGCGACGACGGACCAGCCGCAACCTACCACGTAGTGTTTTACCGCGGCCAGGGCCTCTTCGGCGTTTTGGCCGCGGCGCAGGTACTCCACACCGAAGAGGCCCAGCAGCGCTCCCACGAGCGATCCGATTGGCGGAAAGAAGAACAGCCCCAACAGGCCCAGCGCCATGCTGGCGGTGATGGCCTGCCAGGAGGCCCCACCGCGCCTGGCCGCGGCGGGGCCCAGGGCCAGATCGATGACGACGCCCAGGATGGCCAGAACGGTGATCAGCAGCATGGCCACGGCGCCGGTCCAGCCATCGAAGCCGGCCACCAGGCCATAGCCCAGCGCGGCCAGCCAGATGAGCCAGACATCGGGCAGCATGGGGACGACCACCCCTAGCGCGCCCACCAGCATGACGAGCAGGGCCACGGCCGCGGCAGCGATCTCGGTCTCGGTCATGCCTCGGGCTCGAGCCGGTCGAGGCCGCCCATCCAGGGGCGCAGCACCTCTGGCACGACGACGGTGCCGTCGGCCTGCTGGTAGTTCTCCAAGACAGCGATCAAGATGCGCGGGAGGCCCAGGCCTGAGCCGTTGAGCGTATGGACGAACTCGGGCCGGGCGCCGGTTTCGCGGCGGAACCTGATGTTGGCGCGGCGGGCCTGGAAGTCGCCGCAGTTCGATACCGACGAGACTTCCAGCCACTCGCCGCAGCCGGGCGCCCAGACCTCCAGGTCGTAGGTCATGCGGGCGCTGAAGCCGAGGTCGGCGGTGCAGAGCTGCTTGACGCGATAGGGCAGGCCCAGCCCGGCGCAGGTGGCTTCGGCGTGCTCGCGCATGCGCTCGAGCGCGTCATCCGACTGTTCGGGCCGGCAAAAGACGTACATCTCCACCTTGTCAAACTGGTGGCCGCGCTTGATGCCGCGCACGTCGCGGCCGGCGGCCATCTTTTCGCGGCGGAAGCAGGGCGTGTAGCCGGTGTAGCGCTTGGGCAGGGCGCCCGGCTCCAGGATCTCGTCCTTGTGCAGGCCCGTGATCGGCACTTCGGCCGTGGGCACCAGCCACAGGTCTTCCTCCGCGTCGTGGTACAGGTTCTCGCGAAACTTCGGCAGCTGCCCGGCGCCGTACAGGATATTCTCGCGCACCAGGAAGGGGGTATAGACCTCCGTGTAGCCCTGGCCGCGAGTATGCAGGTCGAGCATCCAAGCGATCAGGGCGCGCTGGAGGCGCGCGCCGGCGCCGGTGAGCACGTAGAAGCGCGACCCGGTGAGCTTGGCGCCGCGCTCGAAGTCGATCAGGCCCAGGCGCGGGCCGAGGTCCCAGTGCGGCTGGGGATCAAAGTCGAACTGGCGCGGCGTGCCGACCGCGCGCAGCAGCACGTTATCGTCTTCGCTCTGGCCGATGGGCGTGCGCGGGTCGGGCAGGTTGGGCAGGGTATTCAGTTGGGCCTGCAGGGCCTCGTCGATGCCGCGCAGCCGGTCGTCGAGGCCGGCGATGAGGTCGCCCAGGCCCTTTTGTTCGGCGATGCGCGCCTCGCGCTCGGCGGCGTCTTTCAGGCGGCTGATGGCCTTGCTGGCGGCGTTGCGGTCGGCCTTGAGGGTTTCAACCTCCTTGAGCAGCTCGCGGCGGCGGGCATCGAGCGCCAGGACCTCGTCGACGACGGGATCGAGTTCGGCCATTTGGCGATTACGCACGGCCGCCTTGACGGCGTCCGCATCAGCGCGGATCAGGTTTAGGTCAAGCATGGTGTCCTCCCACGATGGCTAAGTGACGCAAGGCTGGCCCCAGCGCGGGGCCGGACAGGGTTAGGCGCCTGGAAAACTGGCCCGAGCCAGAAGCGTGGTGAAGCGGCCCGCGGGCCGCTAAGCAGACGGCGGGCGGCGGTCGTGGGTAATGGCCCAGACGACCAGCACGAGGGCGACGGCCATAACGGCACAGCCCCCCACGCCGAGCGCGACCATCAGCATGCCCATCATCGACACGGTGCTGCTCCTTGCGGGCTGGCCGGCGGCGGCTGCGCGGCCGGTCCGCGAAACAAAACGGCCCCGCGTCCGGACTGCAGGACGAGGGGCCGCTCGTGGTGCCACCTGCTTTTGCCGGCGCCCGCACTGGGCGGGGGACCGGCCTTGTTCTGGCTTGCTAACGGGAGCGTCCGGCCTGGCTCGTCGCCAGGCGACGGCCGAGCCCCAGTGGGCCCGGCAGGGAGTGGAAACCGCCCGATGGACCTGCCGCTTTGCAGCCGAAGCGCGGCTCTCTGAAAGGGACATGCGGGCCGGCGTGTCTCCGGCGTCGTTAGGATTGTGCGGGGATTATAGTGCCAAGAGGAGCGGTTCGTCAATATGCACCGAGAAATAGGCTGCTCGGGGTCCACGCCTGGCGGCGCTACGTTTCGTCCACCACCTTGTCGGAGTCCTTTTGGCGCAGGTGTGGGAAGAGAATGACCTCGCGGATGGTGCTCTTATCGGCCAGGAGCATGGTCAGCCGGTCGACGCCCATGCCGAAGCCGCCATTAGGCGGCATACCGTAGCGCATGGCGCGCAGGTAGTCTTCGTCGAGCGGGTGCGCGTCTTCCGATCCGGCCGCGTAATCGCGGTGCATCTCGAGGAAGCGCTGCTCCTGGTCGAGCGGGTCGTTGAGCTCGGTAAAGGCATTGCACAACTCCATGCCGCCGATATAGCCCTCAAAGCGCTCGACGATCGTGGGCACGTCGCGCTTGGCCTTGGAGAGCGGCGAAATATCGCGCGGGTAATCGACGATGAAGGTAGGCTGCTGCAAGCGCTTTTCGACGTAATCGCCCAGCAGGCCTTCGATGAGCTTGCCGCGGGTTGTGGCAGCGGCCGGGACGGGCAGGCCCTGCGCCTGCATGGCCAGGCGGAGCGCCTCGGCGCTGGGGTGGGCGGCGATGTCGATAGTGGCATATTCGGCGATTGCCTCGGCCAACGAGATGCGCGGCCAGCCGGGCTCGAGGCTGATCGGCTTGCCCTGGTAGGTGATCTGGCGCGTGCCGAGCACGTCGTCGGCCACGCAGGCGAGCATGTCTTCGGTCAGGCGCATGACCTGCTCGTAGTCGGCGTAGGCCCAATAGAACTCCAGCTGGGTGAACTCGGGGTTGTGCTTGAAGCTGACGCCTTCGTTGCGAAAATCGCGGCCGATCTCATACACCCGCTCCAGGTTTCCGACCAGCAGGCGTTTGAGATACAGCTCGAAGGAGATGCGCAGGTAGAGATCCTGATGGAGCTGGTTATGGTGGGTGACGAAAGGCCGGGCAGCGGCGCCGCCATAGAGCGGCTGCAGGATGGGCGTTTCGACCTCCAGGAAGCCGTGACCATCCAGAAAGCGGCGCAGGGCGCTGATGATGCGGGCGCGCAGGCGGAACACCTCGCGCGCCTCGGCGTTGACGGCCAAGTCGGCGTAGCGCTCGCGATAGCGGGCCTCGGGGTTGGCGAAGGCCGAGTGGACGACCTTCTGACCGGCGGCGACCTCTTCTTTGGGCGTGGGCAGGGGGCTGATGGCCTTGGCCAGGATACGAAAATCGCGCACCCACAGGGTGTTCTCGCCGGTCTTGGTCTGGAACAGGCCGCCGGTGGCCTGGAGAAAATCGCCCAGATCGAAGGCGTCGACGAAGAGCCGAAAGCGGTCGCCCAACTCGTCGGCGCGGAAATAGAGCTGGAGCCGGCCAGCGGCATCCTCGAGATGGGCAAAGGCGGCCTTGCCCATCACCCGGACACTGCGCAGGCGGCCGGCGACGGTATAGGCGCCGTGGGGCAGGTGCCGATCGAGGGCCGGGTTGGCCTGGCGCCGCGCGGCGTAGTCCGCCAACGTTTCGGCGGTGGTGTGGGTGCGCTCGGCGCGGGCGGGATAGGGCTCCAGGCCGGCGGCGCGGAGCAAGTCGAGCTTGCGGAGGCGGATCTTCTCGAGGTCGGTATAGTTGCGCATGCGCAGCGGTTCCCAGCGACAAAAAAACCCCGCCTGGCTTGCGCCGCCGCGGGGTTGGGGTGGCTAAACAGGCTTAGTCGATCGCGACGACACGGAAGGACAGCGTCCCGGAGGGCGCTTTCACCTTGATGTCATCGCCGACTTTGCGGCCCAGGAGAGCTTTGCCGAGCGGGCTTTCGTTAGAGATGCGGCCGTCGCGCGGATCGGCTTCGGCCGCGCCGACGAGTTGGTAGATCTCTGGCTTGCCGCCGTTTTCCTTGATGGTGACCTTGCTCCCCAGGGTGACCACACCGGAGGCGCCGCCGTCCTGCTCGATGATGACGGCGCTGGAGAGCATCGCCTCAAGCTGAAGGATCTTGCCCTCGAGGAAGGCCTGCTCGTTCTTGGCATCCTCGTACTCGGCGTTTTCGATTAACTCGCCGTCTTCTTGGGCGTTGTGCAGGCGCTCGGCCACTTGGGCGCGGCGCACAGTGCGCAGGAAGTTCAGCTCCTCCTCGAGCTTCTTCAGGCCTTCTCGGGTGAGGAAGGTTTGGTCAGACATGGGTCCCCTCGTTTCTAACGCGGAATTTAAACCAAAACCGCTCGGCTGGGAGCGATCCACAAGAAACACAAAAACTGAGAGCCAAGTCTCAGTTTGGGCATCACCTGGCCGAATCTTATCACAGGGTGAGGGCTTTGTAAAGTAAAGATCGTGCAAGATCGGCCAAAACCTGACGAATCTTGGGGTGTTTGGGCGGGGCGGCTAGGCGGCGCGCCAGAGGCGCAGGGCCGGCGTGCCGCCGCCGGTGTGGGCGGCGAACTGCCCCAGGGCTGCCGCCATGGCCTCCAGGTCGGGCCAGAAGCTGGTGATCTGCGAGGCGTAGCGACTGACGGCGCGGACCTGAGCGCCCAGGTCGGCGTCTGCCAGAGGAATAAGCTCGGGTGTCAGCGGGCGGTCGTGGGCCTGGGTCAGGCTGGCGTTGGGCCAGCGGTCGCCTTCGCGGGCGACATAGGGGTAGTCTTCAAAATAGGCGTAGATGCCGCCGACGACCTCGGCCGCGCGCCGCGCGAGCTGGTGATCGACGTGCTGGCCGATGCCAAGGGGCACGTAGAGCCGGTGGCGGCCGAGGCCGTGCAGCAGGGTGGTGAGCCTGGCAGCCGCGCGCCGCACCAGCGGCAGCTCCGCCGGGTGCAGCGAGCCGAAGAGCGCGGCCTCCGAGGCATACATCGGCCAATGCGTGGCCGGGTTCAGGCGATAGATGCAGTCAGGCACGTCGAGATGAACTGCCTCGACGCGCAGGTCGGCCAGCGCGGCCAGGTCTTCGGCGCGCCGGGCGGCAGCCATTTCGACCGGGGCTGCCGGTGCGGAGCGATCCGCGGCCCAGCGAACATGCAGCGTCTGGGCAAACTCGGAGAGGGGGCCCGCCGGCGGGTTGCCAGCGCAGAGGGTGACGACGACGACGCGCGCCTGGGCCAGCGCCTGGCGATGGAGGAGGCCCCCGCAGGAGAGAACGGCGTCGTCGAGGTGCGGCGAAAGGTAGATGTGCGTCAGCGCGGTGGGCATGGGGAGGAGTATATCAAAAGTGGGCCGGGGTTCGTCTGGCTCGCGAGGCGGGCCGCTGCCCGGCACAGGCGCAGCGGCGGAGGCAGCGTCCAACGCCCACCTGCGTCGGCTCGCCGAGCTTGAGCGGTGTGAGTGCTTCGCCCAAGAAGGGCCTAGCCAGGTGCGTAATCGGCATGCCCCGCCCACTGCCGCGAGGCGGGGCGCTCGGCCAGGGAGGCCATTCCCAGCCGGGCCACGACGATGCCACTTAGGTTGAGGGCCAGGTTGGCCGTGGCCGCGGGCAGGTGGCTGAGGGCCACGAACTGGGCGCCGTGGGTGAGGGCAGAGAACAGCAGACCTACGATCACCAGCTGGGTCCAGCCGGCGCGGCCGGGCGGTCGGAGTGCAAAGCGCAAAAGCGCGAGCGCGGCTAAGCTATGGCGAAGCCCGGCGAGAGAGGAGGGGTGGGATCTCCTGGAGGTCAAACTCGACCAGGCCCCACGAGGTCGCTCAAAGGGGGTGACGAACAGGGCCTGCGGGGCAGCGCGCAGCCAGGGCGAACGTGACGACGGCTGTGTGGGCTGCGCGGGGAATGGGGAACAACGGTTGAAGCTGGGAGGAGGGGTGCTGAATGGCGCGCCTGCTGCGCCGGCGGGCGACCGGCGCCTCGCTTGTGGGTGTTCGGCCGATGATAGGCACCGTGGACGGCAGCGTCAACCATGCCAGGCGGGCGGTGGTTCGGGTGTCACAAGGTGGCCGCGCGCCTGGCTGCCAGGCGGTGCCGGCGCGGACAGCAGCGGGCTGGCGCCCGAACGCGAGCACGCCACGGCAGAAGTTACGTGACCGGCCGCGCGCAGCAATTCTCATTTTGCCGATGGCCATGGGAAATGAGGGCGGCGCAGAGCGCACGCGGGGCGGGTGAATTGCTGCGGGTACATGCTCTCAGCGGTTCGGCCGTCCAACGGTGGGGAGGCGGGCG
>JADLEU010000053.1 GCA_020845955.1 Anaerolineales bacterium | reverse complement strand
GCGCTCTACTTCGGCAGCGACGACGGCGTGGTGCGTTTCGCGAACGAACGCCTGGAGGTCTGGCGGGCGGATGGCCTGCCCTCGCTGGCAGCCTACGGCGTGATCGTCGCCGGTCCCGATGCGGAGCAGCTTTGGTTTGTCGAGGAATGGGGCACGGGGGTGGATGTCTACGACCGGGGGGCCGAGGCCTGGCAGCCTGGGCCGCGGCTGCCGTGCGAATACTGCGCTCCCAAGGCACGCGATGCGCAGGGCCGGCTGTGGGCAGGCAGCGACCTGGGTATGTGGATCGTAGAGGCCAACGGCCGGATCGCCGCCCACCTCACCACGGAGCAGGGTCTGCCCTCGGACCTAGTGCGCGGCGTTGCGTTTGGGCCGGATGGCCAGGCCTGGCTGGCCACGCCGGCCGGCGTGGCGGTCTACGACGGGGCCAGCGTGACCGAAATCTACGACACAGACAGCGCCGGTTTGCCCAGTGACGAGATCACCGCGCTCCTGCCGGCCTCGGATGGGGCGCTGTGGGTAGGCACGGAACTCGGCCTTAGCCGCCGCGACCCGGCCGGCGAATGGCGGCATTTCACGGCCGGCGATCCGTTTGAGTGGGAGGTGCGCGTCAACGACCTGGCCGAGACGCCGGACGGCGCGGTGTGGGTGGCCACGGCTGGAAACGGTGCCTACCGTTTTGCCGGCGACACCTGGACCCAGTACAAGCCCGGCGAGAACCGCGTACGCCTGCCTTCCACCGACGTGCAGACGATCGCCGTGGCGCCCGATGGCGGCCTGTGGTTCGGACTGTCCTATGCCGGCGCCGCTCACTTCGACGGCAGCACCTGGCAGGCCTTCAGCGCGGCTGACGGGCTGATCCATCCCAACGTCACCGACATCTACGTGCACGAGTCGGGCGAGGTTTGGTTTGCCACCAGCGGCGGCATCAGCCGCTACCGGCCCTAGGTTAAGCCTGCTGGCGCAGCGCAGCGCCGAGGTCGCCCTGCAGGCGCTTGGCGATCCTGGCCCGTAGCTTGGCGACCTCGGCGTCGGTGAGCGTGCGGTCGGGCGCCTGGTAGGTCAGGCGGTAGGCTAGGCTTTTCTTGCCGGCGCCGATCTGCTCGCCGTGGTAGAGATCGAAGAGCGCCACCGCGGCCAGCAGCGCGCCGCCAGCCGCCGCGATCAGATCGCGCACACGCGCGGCCGGCACGGCCTCATCCACGATCACGGCCAGGTCTTCCTTCACCGGCGGATACTCGGGCACCGGCCGCACCGGGTAGCGTTCGTCTACCCGGCTCAGCAGCAGATCCAGATCCAGGTCGGCAGCCAGAACCGAAGCGCCGGCCGGTAGGTCATATTGCTCGCGGACCAAGGGGTGCACTTCGCCCATCCAGCCGGCGTGCTGGCCGTTGAGCAGCACGCGTGCCGTGCGGCCGGGCGTGTAGCTGGGGTGCTGCTCCAGTGGTTCGGGGGCGGCGTAGCTTACGCCGGAGAGTGGCAGCCCTGCCACCAGCGTTTCCACAACGCCCTTCAGATCGAAGAAGTCCATCGGGCGGGAGCCAGCGCCGAGATCATTGCCGTTGGCGGCCTGCCAGGACGGCGGCTCGCGCGGGCCGGTCAGCACGATCACTAGGCGGCGCCGTTCGGCCGGGAGTTGCTCGTCGCTCTCGCCGGCCAGGTACACCGGCCCGATCTCGAACAGTGCCAGTCGGTCGTGGTGGCGGAGATTGTGGGCCACGACGTCGAGCACGCCGGCCAGCACCGTATGGCGCAGCACCACGCGGTCGCTGACGATCGGGTTGGTCAGCGTGACGTAGGGCTGATCGTCGGGCGGCGCGGCCGGGGGCAGTACGCGCCGCTCGCGCTGTGGGGCCGTGAGCGCATAGGTGATGACTTCCTGCAGACCGGCGCCGCAGGCGGCCAGCAAATCGCGCGCTCGCTCTTCCAGCTCCAGCGCCGGGTTGCCGCGCTGCGGCGGCAGTTGGTCGGCGAGCTGGGTCTCCGGCAGGCGCTCGTAACCGTAGATGCGGGCGATCTCCTCGATCAGATCGGCCTGGCCGACGACGCCGGCGCCGATGTCGAGGCGGTGGTCGGGGGCGTGAACCATGATGGGCCGCTGGTCAGCGGCCCCCGCGTCGGGCGGCGCCTCACAGCGGAATTCCAGGGCCTCCAGGATGCGGACGATCTCGGCGACCGGCAGGCGGACGCCCAGCAGGCGCTCGACCTCGGCCGGCGGCAGCGCCACCACCACCCGCGGCGCGGGCAGCGGGTAGTCGTCGGCCAGGCCCTGGGCCACCTGGCCGCCGGCCCACTGGCGCATGCACTCGATGCCGCGGCGCACGCCGCGCTCGGTCATGGCCGGGTGGACGCCGCGCGAGAAGCGATAGGCTGCTTCTGACGGCAGGCTTTGCTTTTTGACCGTCTTGCGGATGTTGATGAACTCCCAGGCCGCGCCCTCGAGCAGCACGCTGCGCGTGCGCTCGCTGACCTCACTCTCGGCGCCGCCCATTACGCCACCCAGCGAGAGCGCACCCTGCCGGTCGCAGACCAGGATGGTGTCTTCGTCCAACTGGCGCTTGACGCCGTCGAGGGTGGTGAGCGTCTCGCCCGGGCGGGGCAGGCGCGTGATGAGGGTGGGGCGCTGGCCGCCGGCGCGGGCCACCAGCACGTCGTAGTCGAAGGCGTGCAGCGGCTGGCCGATCTCGAGCATGACGTAGTTGGTGGCGTCCACGACATTGTTGATCGGCCGCAGACCGGCCAGGCGCAGGCGGCGCTGCACGCGATAGGGGCTGGGCCCGATGGTGACGCCCTGGATCAGAGCGGCCGTAAAGCGCGGGTTGAGACCCGGAGTCTCGATCTCGATCCCGATCAGGCCGTCGATGGCGGGGCCGGCGGCCTGCACCGCGTAATCGGGGGCGCGCAGCGGCCGCCCGGTGAGGGCAGACAGCTCGCGGGCGATGCCGAGCATGTTGGCGTTGCGCGCCACGTTGGGGTTGATCTTGACCGTCAAGACCACGTCGCCCATGTAGTCGGCCAGGGGCTGGCCGACCGGCGCGTCGGAGTCGAGCACGATAATGCCCTCGTGCTCATCAGAGATGCCGAGCTCTTTCTCCGAGCAGACCATCGAGTAGGACTCGACGCCGCGGATCTTGGCCCGCTTGAGCGTCATTGGTTCCTGGCCGTGCTTGTGGCCGTCGTAGAGCACGCTGCCTTCGCGGGCATAGGCCACCTTGATAGGCGTGGGCAGGGGCCCGGCGCCCTTGTACTGGAAGAGGTTGGGCGCGCCGGTCAGGACAATCTGCTCCTGGCCCGACCCATCATCCAACCGCAGCAGGGTCAGGCGATCGGCGTTGGGGTGCGGAAGCACCTCCAGGATCTGGGCCACGACGATCTTGGCCGGGTCCCAAGCCAGTCCCTTGGCGCGCCGACCGTTGCCTCGCACATGGGGCGAGAGCCCGCTAATGCTGCCGGCGCGCGGCGCCAGGCCGATGTATTCTAAGTCTTCGACCTCCAACCCGGCGAAGGTGAGCCGATCGGCAACCTCCTCGGGCGAGAGGCTAATATCGACGAAGTCGCGCAGCCAGGAAAGTGGAACGCGCATGTTGGTGCTCCATTGAGTGATTAGCAGTCTTCCTAGAAACCTAGAACTGCTCCAGAAACCGCATGTCGTTCTGGAAGAAGTAGCGGATGTCCTCGATGCGGTGCTTGAGCATGGTGATGCGCTGAGGGCCCATGCCGAAGGCGAAGCCTGAGAACACGGTCGGGTCGTAACCGCCGTTCCGCAGCACCGTCGGGTGGACCATGCCGCAGCCCAGGATCTCCAACCAGCCAGTCTGCTTGCAGACTGGGCAGCCTTTGCCGCCGCACACGAAACACTCCACGTCCATCTCGGCCGAGGGCTCGGTGAAGGGGAAGTGATCGGCGCGGAAGCGCGTGCGCACCTGCTGCCCGAACAGGCGCCGGGCAAAACCGCTCAGGGTGCCCTTGAGGTCGGTGAAGGTCACGCGGTGGCCGACGGCCAGGCCCTCGACCTGGTAGAACTGGATATCGGCGCGGGCCGTGATCTGCTCGTAGCGGTAGCACATGCCGGGCAGGATGACGCGGATCGGCTCCGGGCAGAACTGGCGCATGGCGTGGATCTGGCCGGGCGACGTGTGCGTGCGCAAGATGACGTTGGGATTGGTGGTGTAGAACGTGTCCCAATTGTCGCGCGCCGGGTGATGCGGCGGCATGTTGAGCAGCTCGAAGTTGTAGGCGTCGGTCTCCACCTCGCGGCTGCGATAGATCTGGAAGCCCATGTCGGCGAAGATCGTGTAGATGTCGCGCAGGCCCAGGGTGGCGGGGTGCAGGCGGCCGCGGGCCACCGGGCGGCCGGGCAGTGTCACGTCCAGGGCGCCGGCGCGCATAGCGCGCTCCAATTCGGCCTGGCGCAGGCGCTCGGCCTTGGCAGCATACGCCTCTTCGAGGCGCCGCTTGACGGCGTTGCCGCGCTTGCCGATGGCCGGGCGCTCTTCTTTCGACAGCCGGCCAAGGTCACCCAGCACCGTCATCAGCGGCGCGCTGCGGCCCAGGTGCGCCACGCGCCAGGCTTCCAACGCGGCCGTGTCGCTGGCCGCTTCGAGCGCGGTGAGGGCCGCGCGTTCAATTTGATCGAGTTTTTCCAGCATGACATCTCCCTCGGCAGCAGTGTCCGGCGGCCGTGACTGGCCCGCGTGACGAAAAAGCCCCCGCCCAAACAGGGACGGGAGCTCAATGCCCGCGGTACCACCCATGTTGTCCAGTGCGCCTGGACCCACTCAGCCCCAGCGGCGGCCGCCGGCAAGGCGCTGGCCGCGATTGGGTGTCCCGCTAACGCTGGACTTGCGGAGGCCGCTACCAAGCGCCGCAGGCGCCATTGACGGCCTCGGCTCGGGAGGGAACTTCGGCGGGGGTATTCCGGGCGGGGCTTCCAGTCCGCGGCCCAGCCTCCCTGGCGGCGCCGGCCCGCTTACTTTTCTCCGTCACAGCCGGTGACTGTTCGATTACGGCCGATTATGCGCACAATCGCGCGAGTCGTCAAGATCGGCGAAACGGAGGGGGGCGTGTTTCAATCTGGGGGCGAGTTTTGTGGCCGCCGGACCACCTCACCCCCCGGCCCCCTCTCCTGGCCGCAAAAAGCAAGGGCGCGGGCCAGGAGAGGGGGAGTCATACCGCGTAACG
>JADLEU010000052.1 GCA_020845955.1 Anaerolineales bacterium | reverse complement strand
GCGTGCTGTCGAGCGACCAGACCGGTCCCCACGCCAGCGCCGTGTCGCCAGACACGCTGGCTACCTGCCCGGTATCGACCTCGATCACATAAACGCCTTCTTCGGCGCCTTCCACTGCCAGATAGCGGCCGTCCGGCGACCAGCGCGGGCTGGGGTCGATGTCGAGGGCGAAGTCGATGGGCAAGACCGTCTCATCCGTGCCGTCGAAGCCAACCACGCGCAGGTCATAGGGCCGCGCCTCATCGCCGGTCTCGGTCAGGTAGGCGAGCTGCTGCCCATCGGGCGACCAGCTTGGGGCCAGGGCGCCCAGCACGAACTCGGCCGCCTGGCTGCCGTCGGCCCGGGCGACATAGATGGACGTGCCCAGCCCATCACCTCGGGCGGCGGTGTAGCTCAGGCTGATGGCCTCGGCCAGGGCCACGCCGCTGGGCGCGCACGCATCGGCCGGCGGCGGCGCCAGGGTGGGCAAGGCGGTGGGCGGCGGGGTGGCTGTGGGGGGCAAGGTGCTGGTGGGCAGGGCAGGCGCCTCGGCCGCCGCCGCGGTGAGCGGGGCGGTCGCACTGGCCGGAACTGGACTGTTGGAGGCCGCGGCTGGCGGCGTATCGCTGGCCGAAGGAGCAGCCGTGGGGCGGCCGCCGCAGGCGGCGCCGAGCAGCAAGGCGGCGGCCGCCAGGGATCGTACGAGTCTGAGTTGCATCTCCTCGCTCCTCCTCGATCGGCTGCGGTGGCGTGGGACAACTCTAACCCCGGTTGGCTGGGACCGCAAGACTGCCAGGACCTCCCCTCCCGCCAACCCCATAATGCTCGTTGGATCTTCAGGGTATACTCGTATCAAACGTTACCCCAAGAGGCTCCCATGGAATTCCGCGAAGTCGTCAAACAGCGCCGCATGGTGCGCCACTTCACCGTCCAGCCGGTGGCGCCCGAAGCCATCGACCGCATCCTCGACCTGGCCCGGCACGCTCCCAGCGCCGGGTACACGCAGGGCCAGTCCTTCATCCGCGTCACCCGCCCAGAGCTGAAGCGTGCCATCGCCGACCTGTGCGGCGAGCGCCACTACGTCGCGGGCGGCTTCGACCCCTTCATCTCCGAAGCGCCGGTGCTCGTCATCCCCTGCACCAGCGAGGCTGCTTATCATCGCCGCTACCAGGAGCCCGACAAGGTGCGCGACGACGGCACTGAGATTGAGTGGCCGGTGCCCTACTGGTTCATGGACATCGGCTGCGCCGTGATGGTGGTGCTGCTGGCGGCGGTGGACGAGGGGCTGGCGGCGGCCTTCGCCGGCGCCTACGACCTCGACGCGCTGCGCGCGCTGCTCAACATCCCGGCCGAGGTGACGCCCGTGGGCGTCATCGCCATTGGCCACCGCGCGCCCGACCGACGCTCGCCCTCGCTCAAGCGCGGCCGCCGGCCGCGGGCCGAAGCGGTGCGGGAGGAGGGG
Source organism: Anaerolineales bacterium (assembly GCA_020845955.1). Lineage (GTDB taxonomy): Bacteria > Chloroflexota > Anaerolineae > Anaerolineales > UBA6663 > JADLEU01. Next base: position 2,244 of record JADLEU010000052.1, on the reverse strand, counting down.
TGGTGAGAGAAGCCTGGGCGTGTGGGTACTCCACCGGAAAGCCCGCGTTGACCCACGCGTCGAAGCCCCCGCGCAGCGCAGCCACGTCGTCGAAGCCATTGTCCATCAGGATCAGCGCCGCCCGGGCGCTCGACTCTTCAGCCGGTCAGGTGCAATAGGTGATGATGGGCGCGGCCGGATCAAGCTCAACCAGCCGCGCCGCGATGTCGGCCAGCGGGATGTTCAAGGCGCCGGGGACGTGGCCGATGGCATAGGCATCGGCATCGCGAACGTCGATGAACAGGGCGCTGCCGGTGTCGTAGGCCGTCTTGGCCTCTGCCAGCTCAACCCGCGCGGCCTCGCCCGGCGCCAGCACGGCGCCGGGCGCTTCGGCCGGGCCGCTGGAGATGAGTAGCAGCACCATAGCGGCCAGCAGTGCGACCCCCGCGAGCATCAGGAAGAGGGCCAGCTGGCGCGGGCGGTTGGTCGCGGGCATGGGCCCAGGATACACCAGAGCGCGCGGGAGCCCAAGATGAACGCCCAGTACAACGTCTGGATTGAGAACAAGAAATCTGTTGTCTTGAGCAAGTGGCGTCTGGATCTGCTCCAGGCTGTCGAGCACGCAGGCACGCTCGCGAAGGCGAGCGCACAAGATGGGTGTGTCGGAGAGCACCGCGCACAAGAAGATCCGCGAGATCCAGGCGGCGGCGGGCTTCGAGGTGCTCGAAGCGCGGGCCGCCGCGGACGGCCGCAAGACCGTCCGGCTGACGCCGCGCGCCCGCAAGCTGACGGACCGGTTTTCCAGGTTCACGGCCGGGCTGGATGAGGAGGTTGCCCAGCGCTATCGCGCCGCGTTTGGAAAGTGACCCCGCTGGTTTTTCCGCCGTGTGGCCGCTTGCTGAGTGTTTGGACCGCCCCTGGCGGTCTTTTGTGTTGTACGCCCAGCATGGGTGTTAGCCCCAGGCCGGCTTATGTGCAGTCCAGCTGACGAATGTAACCACAATTCCTGACAGGTGTCACTAGTAGACCTGCTGGCTATTGACTCTTTCTGAAAGATCAGTAGGCTGTTTCTGAAATAGGGTACCACTGTTTCAGCGCTACCCGCTGGTATGCGTGAAATCAGCTAAGCAGCACCCCAGCCTCGTGGATGTCGCCCGGCAGGCCGGCGTCTCGGCCTCCACCGCCTCGCGCGTGCTCAATCGGTCCACGGTTGTCAGCGCACACGCCCGGGCGCGGGTGCTGGCGGCCGCCGCCGCGCTAGGCTATACCCTGGTTCCACGCGCCTTGCCCGCCGCGCGCCAAAACGCGGTAGCGCTGCTGCTCCCTGATATCCTCAACCCCTATTTTGCCGAAGTCGTCCGTGGCGTGCAGGACGAGATCAACGGCGACGAGTATCTGCCGATCCTGCTCGATACGGTTGAAAGCTCGCTGCGCGAGCGCCAGTTCCTGCGCATGCTCAGCCGCCAACCGGTGCAGGGCATCATCGTGCTGGGTTCGCGCATTCTGGCCGACGCCGACTTAGGCGATCTGCTTCGCCGTCTGGGCCTGCCCATGGTCTTTATCAACCGCACCTTGCGGCTGCCCAACGTGGCTAATCTGAAGGTGGATTTTGAGGGCGCCACCTATCGCGCTACCCGGCACTTGCTGGATCTGCATCACCACCGGATTGCCTTCCTGCCCGGGCCACGCGAGTATGAAGTCTCGCTGGCGCGCCGCCACGGCATCGAGCGCGCGCTGAGCGAGGCCGGCCTGGTGCTGTCGGGGGCCTATTGCTTGCCCAGCTATCCGACGACCGAGGGCGGCTTCGAGGCGGCCAGCGCGCTGTTGGCGCTGCCCGCGGCCGAACGCCCTTCGGCCATCATCACCTACAACGACTTGATGGCGCTGGGCGTGCTGCACGCGGTCCGCGCGCAGGGGCTGAGCGTGCCGGATGACCTGTCGGTGATCGGCATCGACAACATCGCCATGGCCGAGCACGCCAACCCGCCGCTGACCACGATTGCACAGCCCAAGTATCAGCTCGGCCGCCTGGCCATGAAGACGCTGCGCCGCATGCTCAGCGGCCAGCCGCCGGCCGGCGAAAGCTACATGCTCATCGAAAGCCCGCTGGTGGTGCGCGCTTCCACTGGCCCGGCGCCCGTGGAAGGAGGCTGATCTCGATGGACCCTTGGGATCGTTTCCGCAGCGTAGCGCGCGGCGGGCAGGCCGATCGGGTGCCGGTGGCCCTGATCGTCGACAGCCCCTGGTTGCCGGGCTACGCCGGGG
>JADLEU010000051.1 GCA_020845955.1 Anaerolineales bacterium | reverse complement strand
GAACAGGTAGACCGCGAACGAGTTGACGGCAAACAGCAGCGGCCAGCGGTCGCCGAAGAGCAGGTAGATCGCCAGCCAGCCGGCCAGCCCGGCGAAATACACATCCGCGCCGGCCAGCAGCAGCCGCTGGCCGAAGCGCGCCCAAGCCTCGCGTCTCATTCTAAGCGTCTACGCTGCAGCCAGTGCCACCTCGATCCGCTTGTTGATCTTACCCTTGCTCTTATAGTCCACGATCCGGATCTGCCCCACCTCGCGCGTGTTGGCCACGTGCGTGCCGCCGTCGGCCTGCAGGTCCAGCCCCTCGATCTCCACCGTGCGCACCTCGGCGATGCCGGGCGGCAGCAGGTTGATCTTGGTGCGGATCAGGTCAGGGATCTGGAAGGCCGCCTCGCGCGGCAGGATGGCCACCTTCAGCGGCCGGGCCGCCGCCACCTCGGCGTTGATCTTGGCCTCGATCGCGCGCACGAATTCCTGGCGCATGGTCTCGAACTCGAAGTCCATCCGCCCGCGCAGCGGCTGCATGTTGCCGCCGGTCACGCTGGCGCCGTAGTCGCGGAAGATCACGCCGCACAGGATGTGCATGGCGGTGTGGGTGCGCATGAGCTGGTAGCGCCGGGTCCAATCGATCTGGCCCTGCACGGCCGTGCCCACGCGCGGCGGCGGGCCGTCCACTTCGTGCCAGATCTCGGCGCCGGCCTTGCGCGCCTGGGTCACGGCCCAGGCCTGCCCGCCGGCGCTCAGGCTGCCCACATCGTGAGGCTGACCGCCGCCGCCGGGGTAGAAGGCCGTGCGGTCCAGGGTCACGGCGCTGCCGTCCACCGCCGTGACGCGCGCGTCGAAGGTCTGCTGGTAAGCGTCGGTTTGATACAGCGGTTCGGTCATGTCAGTCTCCCCTGCGGCGGCATCGCTCCAACTCGCGCGGTTGGCGTTAAACGAATGCGCCCTCGTCCCGGCCAGGGACGAGAGCGCCAGGCTCCCGCGGTACCACCCTGCTTGCGCTCGGCCGGGCCGAGCGCCGCCTTGCCGGGCACCAACATGCCCGCGCGCGAATAACGGGGCGCGACCCCGGCGACAGCTACTGTGGGCGCTGGCCGCGCCAGCGGCCGGGCCCGTTCTCCATCGCGGCTCCGGAAGGATTTTCGGCCCGGGGCGCTTGCCCGGTTTGCAGCATGCCCGGGCTCTCTGTGAAGCGCGACGCCGGCCTACTCGTTTCCATCAACGCCGATCATGCGCCGCATTATGCCACAGGCCGGGCTAAAATGATAGAGGCGAAGCAACCGCCTGAACGGCCTGATCTTGTTTCTTGTCCGGCGGGCCGCTGCGCGTGCTTCGCCCGCTCCGTCAATATCACGCCCTCCACCCCATGACGACCCGGCCCCCACCTGACGACCTGCCCGCCACCGCCAACCGCGCCCGCTGGCCAGATCCTAGATCCGCGATCCGAGACCCGAGATCGCTAGTGTCCCAGCACCCGCACCGTGTCCTCCCTCGGCTGCTGCACCAGCCGGTAACGCGCAAACCGCCGCAGCAGCCGGCGCGCCTCGTCGCGCAAGCGCCGCATCCGCTCGTCCTTGGCCTTCCACGCTCCCAGCACCTGCTGGATCACCAGCGCGCTGTCGCCGCGCACTTCCAGGCTGCTGCCGCCGGCGCGCTCGCCCAGCCGCCCCAGCAAGTCGCGCAGCGCTGCCAGCAACGTGTGATACTCGGCCTCGTTGTTGGTCATTGGGTCGGGGAAATTCACGCGCTGGGCCTGACCGGACCGCCCGCCCTCGAACAGCGCATAACTGCCATAGCCTGGCCCGGGGTTGCCCAGGCTGCCTCCGTCGAACACCAGCAGGAAATCGGCCGGCTCGCGCCACTCGGCCGGCTCCAGCCCCAGCCCCATCTGCCGGGCCGGCGGCGGCGGGGGCGGCACGCCATACCGCTCGCGCAGCCGAGCCAGCAAGTCCTGGCGCTCTACCTCGGGCAGCGCCGCGATCGCTTCGAGCAGAGCCTGTAGGGCGCTACTGGTCACGCTCGGCCGTCAGCCGGTCGTACAGCGCGTACAGGTTGGCCGTGTGCAGTTGGGTCACCAGGCCGTTGAGGGGGATGCGGCTCTTGCCGCAGCTTTCGATGTCCACGCCGCGTACCGCCTGCCTCGGCTTGCCGCGCTTGACGAGCTGCTCCACCTTGCGCCGCGCCGTTTCCAGGTACTTGATGTTCGACCGCACGGCGTCGTCGATCTCGCCGCGCAGCACCAGCTCGCCGTGGCCCTGCACCACGTTCTCCAGCCCCAGCCCAGGCACCAGCTGCAGCGAGTGGATCATCTCGTCCAGGTCGCCGTCCACGATGTAGGGCAAGGGCATCATCATGTCGCCGGCGAACAGGATCCGGTCCTCGCGCAGCAGCACCGACACCGAGTCGGGCGTGGCGCCTGGCGTCGGGAACACCTGCAGCGTCTTCTTCGCCAGGTGCAGCGCCAGCGGCCCCTCGTCCAGCAGCAGCGTCGGCAGCACGATCTCGGCCTCGGACAGCTCGTTCGACTGCTCCTTGGCCTTGGCCATGCCCTCCCGCCCCACCGTGTCCAGCCGCTCGCGGCACAGCCGGTGCCCGATCACCCGCGCCTGGGGGAACAGGAAGGCGCCGTTGGTGTGGTCGGCGTGATAGTGGGTGTAGATGACGTACTCGACCCGCGTGTTCAGCCGCTTCTCGACGAAGTCCTTGATCTCGGCCGTCTCAAACGGGAAGGCCATCGTGTCGATCAAGGCCGCGCCGTCCGGGCATACCACCACGCCGGCCGTCACCTGCGCATAGACCTCGCTAGTGAAGACGTAGATGTCTTCAGAAACACGTTCTCTTAGCATCTATTAGGCGCTTATAGCACACCGGCCCAACGCCCGTCAAGGAATCTGTAGTTTTCCTAAGGTTTTCTCGTGGTCCCGTAGCGCCAGGCGAAGAATGCCGCCTTATTCGCCCTCGTCATCCATCAGCGACGCCCGCCTGACCGCATCCCACCCATACTTCGCTCGGATCTTGTCCAGCGCGCTGGACAGCTTCGCGGCCCGGTCCTCCGGCTCGGCGGCGAACAGCCCCAATTGCCGTGCCGGCGTCTGCAGTCCCGAGACGCCCACCCCGATCAGCCGCACCAGGCGGCCGCGTCCCCACGCGGCCTGGAACAATGCGTAGGCCGCGCCGAAGATCTCGTCTTCCAGGTCGGTGGGCTGGGACAGGGTGGTCTGCCGCGTGATGGTCTCGAACGGCGGCCAGCGCAACTTCAGCTTCACCGTGCGGCCCGCCAGGCCGTTGCGGCGCAGGTTGCCGGCCACCTGGTCGGCCAGCTCGCGCAGCGTGCGCCGCAGCGTCTCCAGGTCGACCACGTCGCGCGCGAAGGTCACTTCCTTCGAGATCGACTTGGCCTCGCGCTCGGGGGTCACGGGCCGCTCGTCCTGCCCGCGGGCGTGGCGTGCCAGGTCCAGCCCGGCGGCGCCGAAGCGCTGCTCCAGGTCGGGCGCCGGCCAGGCGGCCAGGTCGCCGATGGTCCGCATCCCCAGCTCGGCCAGCCGCGCCTGCGTCTTCGGGCCCACGCCCCACAGCATCGAGATCGGCAGCGGCGCAAGGAAGGCGGCCTCCTGGCCCGGCGGAACCACGATCAGCCCGTCTGGCTTGCCCACGTTCGTGGCGATCTTAGCCACCAGCTTGTTGGCGGCCACGCCGAAGGACGACGGCAGCCCCACCTCGGCGCGGATGCGGTGCTTCAGCCGCTCGGCCACCGCGCCGCCCGGCCGCGGGTCGCCCGTCATATCCAGGAAGGCCTCGTCGATCGAGATCTGTTCGACCAGCGGCGTCTCTTTGTCGAAGAAGGCCATGATCCGGCGCGAATAGCCGCCGTACGTCTTGTGCCGCGGCGGCAGCAGCTTCAGGCGCGGGCACAGCCGCAGGGCGCGGGCGGTCGGCAGCGCCGAGTGCACGCCGAACTTGCGCGCCGCGTAAGACGCCGTCGAGATCACGCCGCGCTCATCCGGCGCGCCGCCCACGGCAAAGGCCGTGCCGGCCAGCGAGGGGTCGAGCAGTTCCTCCACCGAGCAGAAGAAGGCGTCCAGGTCAACGTGTAGGATGGTGCGCGCCATGGGTCCCCCGCCCGCGGCCATCACGCCGCCTCTGGCAGCGGCAGGCTGAAGGCGAAGGTCGCTCCCTGGCCCGGCTGGCTCTCCACCGTCAATTGCCCACGATGCGCTTCGATCACCAGCTTGCAGAACGCCAGCCCCAGCCCGCTGCCGCCGCGTCGCCCGCGCACGCCCGGCACGCGCTGGAACTTCTGGAAGAGCTTGGCCTGGTCGGCGGCCGCGATACCCGGCCCCGTGTCGGTGATGCCGAACACCACCCGGCCGGCGTGGTCGTCGCCGCGCGTCCACAGCCTCACCTGGCCGCCGTCGGGCGAGAACTTGAGCGCGTTGTCGGCCAGGTTATCTAGCACGCGCCCGATGAGCTCCACGTCCACCGCCAGGCGCGGCAGGCCGGGCGGCGCCTCCACCAGCAGGTGGATGGCGACGCTTTCGGCCACCGGCCGCAGCCGTTCGGCCGTGGCGGCGATCAGGTCCGCCGGCGCGGCCGGCTGGCAGTTCAGCGGCATCGCGCCCGACTCGAGCCGCGCGATCTCCAGCAGTTGGTTGATCAGCCGCAGCATGTGCTGGCCGCTGCTCTGCGCCATCCGCAGCAGCTCGAACACGTCGGGCTCGGCCGGCTGCCCCGGCCGCAAGATCTGCAAGATCAGCGCCAGGCCGGTCTGCATTGAGCCCAGCGGGCTGCGCAGGTCGTGGATCAGCATGTGCGTCAGATCGTCGCGCAGGTGGGTCAGGGCGCGCTCTTCGGTCAGGTCGCGCAGCACGATCAGCCAGCCCACGGTCTGCCCGTCGGCGTTGCGCACGGCGGCCAGCGTGTGCTCCACCGGCCGCTCGGGCGGGCCGGGCACGCTGTGCGTGCGGCGCACCAGGTCTTGCCCCTGGCGCAGCAGCGCCGCGTCGCGCTCGAAGTCATCCTCGCGCAGACCCAGGCGCGCCCGCAGTTCGGCGTCGTCGGCCAGCCGGCGGTCGACCAGCTCGGCCACGGCCAGGCCCAGGAAGCTTGCCAGCGCGCGGTTGGCGGTCAGCACCTGGCTGTGCGCGTTCAGCAGCAGAATGCCCTCGCCGGTGGTCTGCAGGATTGACGACAACTGCTGCACGCGTTGTGCCAGCGCCTGGTCGGTCTGTGTGTAGAGATGGGCATTGCTCAAGGCCACGGCCAGTTGCGGGCCAATCGTCGCCAGCAGGTCGCGGTGCGCGCTCGTGAAGCGCTCGCCGTCCGGCTGGAACGACTGGACCGCCAGCACGCCCAGCGCTTCGTTGCCGGCCAGCAGCGGCACGCCGATCCACGAGTAGGCCGGGCGCCCGATCGGCGCCACGCCCAGGGCCTTAAGCTGCTCCGGCAAGTTCCCGTCAATCAGGAGCGGCTGTCGCGTGCGCAGCACGTACTCGGTGAGGCCGTGGCCCGCGCGGCGGCTGGCGGTCTGCAACAGCCGGCCCGCCTCCACAGTCAGCGGAAAGGAGACCTCGTCCTGCTCGCGGTCGTACAGCGCCACGAACAGGCCGTCAGCGGGCACCACCCGCGGCAGCTCTGCGCGCAGCGTGGCCAGCAGGTCGTCGAGCTTCAGCGAGCCCGCCAACGCCTGGCCCATGGTCCCCAGCGTATCGAGCTCGGCCAGCCGCTGCTTGAGGCGCTGGCTGGTAAGCGACAAGCTGCGCGCCGCCAGCGAGGCCACCACTAGCAGCCCGGCGAACAGCACGAAGATCCCCGGCCCCAGCTGGTTGTAGATCAGCGGCAGCAGCGGTGTGAAGATCTGCGGCCCGACCTCGTAGGCGGCCACCTCTGGCAGCGCCCGCGCATAGGTCCGCAGCGCTCTCGGCCCGGCCGGGTGGAGCAAGGCGAAGTAGCCGCCGGCCAGCAGGTAGTTGAGCGCCGAGAATGCCAGCACCAGCAGCAGGCAGGGCGCGAACTCGGCCGGCCCAAAGGCCGTCAACGGCAGCAGTCCCCCAGCGGCCTGGTAGACCCAGGCCGCGCCCAGCAGGCTCAGGCTGATGATGGTGGCATTGGCCATCCCCAGCCCGGCCACCGGCCGAAGCCCGCCGGGCGCGCGCCGCGCGCCGAGCGGCTCGGCGAACCGCCAGCGCACCAGCATTTGGGTCAGCGAGCCCGCGTAGGCCATCCAGGCCGCCGCGGCCGGGCCCATCACGAGCAGCCCGCCGGCCGCGATCATCGGCATCAGGTTCACGCTGCCGCCGCCGAGCGGGAAGCCGAAGGTCACGGTGAAGACGAACAGGGGCGTGAAGAGCAACCAGGCCAGCCAGGCGCCGCGCGCTGGCGGCAGGGCCGCGGTTAGGCCGATCAGGCCGGCCAGCAGCAGCAGGCCGGCCGCAATCGATAGGGCGTGGCGTCGAGGGCGGTTCATGCAGACAGCGGCCAGACGCTTCCGGTGTCGGGCGGCGCCTCAAGTGTACTCCAATCCAGGAGGAGCGAAGCCTCCGCCTTCCGTTCTCGGTCCGATCGGCCGCCCTGGACGGATGCTTCGCCCTGGTGACCCATCGTCTCGGATGCGCCTGGATCAAGCGCGGGCCTCAGCCCGCCAGGGACTGTGAACGGCCTGAAAAGGGCTAATTGACAGCGCCTCCAAAGCATGCCATAATTCCGGCATCCCTTCCCCGCGCAGCAAGCGGGGTTTTATGATGACCCAACGAGGTCAAGCGCTATCCTTTAGAAAGGAGGAGGTGGTGTCCCAGATGAGTATTACTGATCGACCATGCGCCGGGGCGCCCCTCCCCAAGTAAGGAAGAGAGTGCCCCGGCGCAACAAGAGGCCGTCCTACCCTGGGCGGCCTTTTGCTTTAAGCGCCTGGCCGCTGCCCTAACCGAAGACAATGCCCAGGCCGCGGGCCATGCGGACCGCCTCGCCATCGGGGTCAACGCGCTTCGGCGTGGCGGTGGCTTCTTCCAGGCGGGTGTCCACGATGGCCATGCCGCGAATGCCCACCATCCGGCCCCAACCGCCGCTAGCGGCCAGGCGAACCGCGGCGGCGCCGAAGCGGGTCGCCAGCCAGCGGTCGCGCGGGCTGGGCGTGCCGCCGCGCTGCAGATGTCCCAGCACCGTCACGCGCGTCTCGCGTCCGGTGCGCGCCTCAATCGCTTGGCCCACCTGAAAGCCGATGCCGCCCAGCCGGGCCGCGGTCAGCGCGTCGCCGCTCTCCCGAAAGATCTGCGCGCCGCCTGCGGGACGCGCGCCCTCCGCCACCGCTACCAGGCTGAAGAGGCGCTGCGCGGCCACGCGCTGGCGGATCTTGTTGCAGACGACGTCGATGTCAAAGGCGATCTCGGGGATGAGGATCGCGTCGGCGTCGCCGGCCACGCCGGCTTGCAGGGCAATAAAGCCCGCGTCGCGCCCCATCAATTCCAGCACCATGACGCGGTGATGGCTCTCGGCCGTGGTGTGCAGCCGGTCGAAGGCTTCGGTGGCCACGCCCAGCGCCGTGTCAAAGCCAAAGGTGAAGTCGGTGCCGTCCAGATCGTTGTCGATGGTCTTGGGCACGCCCACGATCGGCAGGCCAAAGCGCTGTCCCAGCTCGGTGGCGATGCGCAGCGTGCCGTCACCGCCGACCACGATCAGGCCGTCGAGCCCCAGCCGTTCGAACCCGGTTACGACCTGCGCCGAGATGTCCTCGATCATCTCCTGGCCGCCGCGCACCACGCGCTGCGCAAACGGGTTCCCGCGGTTGGCCGCGCCCAGCACCGTGCCGCCGCGGCCCACCAGGCCGCGCACCGTCTCGGGCGTCAGCGGCCGGGTCTTTCCGTCCATCACAAGGCCGTCATAGCCGTCTTCGATTCCGAGGAGGTCGCAGGTGAAGTCGTGACAGGCGGTCTTGACGACGGCCCGGATCACGGCGTTCAGGCCAGGCGCGTCGCCCCCCCCGGTGAGGATGCCCAGGCGTTGTATCATCGCTTCTCCGCCGCCCACACAGACAGGAACTTACAGGCCAGGATCGCCGTGGGGCCGCCGGGCACGCCCAGGCTGGCGGGCTCGCCGCCCGCCAGCGCGCGCGTGCGCGGGCAGCGCACCAACGACACAATGCCCGCGCGTGGCTGCCGCTCGGCGTTGAAGGCAGATGCCACCGGGTCCAGCCGCCCCAGGAACAAAGAGGCCTTCCCGGGTGGGAGGGCCTGGGCGGCGCGCAGCGGCGGCTATTCGGCGTCGCTGAAAGCCGTCACGAGCATGTCGTCGAAGCGCACCTCGGCCGGCACATCGTCGCCGGTCCACGCGAACAGGCCGATGTCGCCGTTGGTGTACGTGTCGTCCGAAGCCGAATCGATCTGGACGTCGTCGACGTACAGCGCGATCTGCCCGTTGCCGCAGTCCATCGCCAACTTGTAGGAAGCGGCGTCCAGGGCAAGCTCGTCTGAGGTGCCCTCGGCCAGGATGTCGTCCTCGCCGCCCTGGTACAGGCGAATGGTATAGTCGCCGGCCGAGGTGATGCCGGCGTAGTAGAAGTCGTCGTTCGCGCTCTGGTAGTGGCACATCAGTCCGAAGACGGTGTCAGAGGTCCCGCCGGTGTTCTCGGCCGTAACTTCGACGTGAATGTCATCGAAGTTCTCGTCGGGGTTGCACCACACGAACCATTCCGTGTCGTTGACCTCGAAGACGTACTGGCCCTCGCTGTAATCGAGCGCGCTGGTGTCATCGCTGTCGACGCACCAGCCGCTGTCCGCGTCCCCGAAGTTCTCACGATACAGGGCCGTCGGGCCGCTGGGGCCGCCGCCGCACGCGAGCGCGGCCAACAGCAGCACCGCGGGCGGGACCCACACAACGCGCTTGTTCATGGCAATCTCCTTACAATCGATTGTCCGGAGGGTACGAGCGCCAAAGATGGCGAGACACCCGAATGGGCAGGTGGATTTTCGCATAATCTCCTTAGCGGAGCAAGCAGGACCCCGGCGGGCTTCGGGCGCGCTTACGCGGCGCGCTCGGCCAGCGCTTCGATCGCCTCGGCCGAATGCGCGTCGCGGCGCGGGGCAAAGCGCCAGACCAGCGGCAGGCTGAACAAGATCAGCCCGATGCTGACCTGAAAGGGCAGCTCGGGACGCTGCTGGTAGAGCACGCCGGCAATCAGGGGCCCGAGGACCGTGGCCACGGTCGAGACGGTTTCGGTCAGCCCAAAAGCCAGGCCGCTTTCCGACGGTGCCACCACGCGCCCGACCTGCGCCACGGCCATGTTGCGGGCCAGATACCAGCCCGCGCGCAGGAAGTAGACGGCGAAAAGCCAGTTGCGGCCGGTAGTGGCCAGCAGCAGTCCGAACGACAATGCCAAGCTCGCCTGGGCGAGCATGAAGGTGCGGCGCGGCAGCCGGTGGCCGAGCACCAGGTTTAGCGCGACGGTGCCCAGGGAATTGGCTGAGCCCAGCACACCCACCAGGCCAACGTCG
>JADLEU010000050.1 GCA_020845955.1 Anaerolineales bacterium | reverse complement strand
GTCCAATCGTTGCCGCTGGCCGCGCGGCGGACCAGCGCGCCGCTGCCCGCCACCCAGACCTCGCCGTTCGAGGCCTCCACAATCCCAAAGACAGCCATTTGCTCGACCGCGGGCACGGCCAGTGTCGCGAAACGGCTGCCGTCGAAACGCGCCAGCCCGCTGCCCGTGCCCACCCACAGCTCACCCTCCACCTCGGCCAGCGCCCGGATGTCGTCGGCCGGCAAGCCGTCGGCCCGTCCATAGCGCATCCAGTCGGCGCCATCATAGCGGCCGAGCCCGCTGCTAGTGCCCACCCACAAAGCGCCGTTGGCGTCCTCCAGCAGAGCCAAGACCTCGTTAGAGAGCTGATCGGAGCTCGCGCCGGCCTCGGCCGATGGAAAGCCAGCCACTGGCTGCCAGCCAGCTTCAGCCAGCACGTTCAGGCCGCCGCCCTCCCTACCGGAGTAGCTCGTGCCCGCTAACAGACCCAGGCGCGTGAACGCCAGCGCATAGACGTAGTTGCTGTCGAGCCCATCCGCCTGGTCATAGACCGTCACCTGGTCTCCGCTGACGGCCGCGATACCCCCCTCCGTGGCTACCCAGAGCGTGGCGTCGGCGGGATCAGGCAGCAGCGCGTGGATGTTCGGATCAGGCAGTCCGTGCCCGGTGGTCAATTGGCCGGTTACGCGGCCTTCGGCCAGGTTCCAGCGCATCACGCTGCCCGGCCCTCCGGTGAGCAGTTGGCCGTTACCCGTGACGGTCAGGGCCCGCACCGAATTACCCGCCGCCCACGAACGCCATGGGCCGGCCGGGCCGGGCGCCAGGACCTCGGCGCTGGCCGTTGCCCGTGCTGCCGCTCGAAAACGCTGACCGCGCATCAGGGCAAGACCCAACCCGCCGCACACCACTAGCCCCAATAGCACGACGGCCGCTGCCGCGGCCAGCCACGCAATGCCCCCCAGGCGGGCCCGGTGGCTCGGCGGTTGGGCTGGCGCCGGCGCGGCCTCTACCGGCGCGCGCAGCGTGGCGGGAGGCGCGGCTGGCGCCAGAGGCGAAACAGGCGCTGGCCGCGCCGCGGCCATGCTCGACGCCAACGCTGGCGCGCTGGGCCCCATGGTGGCGGTCGAACCGGCCGCCGCGCGGGCGGCGTCTTGCCAGGCCGCCATGAAGTCAGCCACGTTGGCGAAGCGGTCGTCTGGTGATTTCGCCAGGGCCCTCAGCAGCGCGCGCTCGATAGCGGGCAAGAGCCCCGGCTTGAGGCTCGAAGGGAGCGGCAGCGGCTCGTTCAAGTGCTTGAGGCTGATAGCCAGAGGCGTGTCGGCGTCAAAGGGCACGCGCCCGGTGACCATCTCGTACAGCATGATGCCCAGCGAATAGATGTCGGTGCGCGCGTCCACACGCTGGCCCAGGGCCTGTTCCGGGCTCATATAGGCCGGCGTGCCGATCATAGCCCCGGTGCCCGTATACTGCGGGCTCCCCTCCAGCAGCTTGGCGATCCCGAAGTCGGTCAAGAACAGGAAGCCGCGTGCGTCGAGCAGCACGTTAGCCGGCTTGAGGTCACGGTGGATGACGCCTTGCCCATGGGCGTAATCGAGGGCGTCGGCCAGCTGCATGAAATAGCGGTCGATCTCGGCCAGCGTCAGCGGCCCGGCGCGCAGACGGTCTTTGAGCGTGCCGGCTTCGACGAAACGCATGGCCAGGTAGGTATAGCCGTCGGCTTCGCCATAGTCGTGCACCGGTAGGATGTGGGCGTGTTCCAGGCGAGCGATGGTGTGCGCTTCCTGCTCGAAGCGCCCCCTGAACTCGGCCGAGGCCGCCAGTTGCCGCGGCAGGATCTTGAGCGCCACGTAGCGCTCCATGGCCGGGTGATAGGCTTTGTAGACGGCGGCCATGCCGCCCTGGCCAATCTGGCCGACGAGGCGATAGGGGCCAATGGTCTGCCCGGCCGGCACGTGATTCATGATCGGGCGAGGGCTGTGGCGAGGACGGCAGCGAGCACGCCAGGTTAGCGGCCAGGGCTCGAGTTGAGCAGCGCGATGCGGCGCTTCTCGCGCTCGGCGGCTTCGATGGCACGCTCGGCCCGGCGCATCGCCGTGGCTGCCAACTGCGCCACGATGAGGATCAGGTTGAGGTCTTCCTGCGTGAACTCCTGGCCGGCCTGCTTGTTCAGCACCTCGATCACGCCCAGGATGCGGCCGTCGTCGAGGTATACCGGCACGGCCGCCAGCGAGCGGGTGCTGAAGCCGAAGGCCTCGTCGACCTGCGCGTAGAAACGTGGATCGCGGTGCACGTCGCGCACGATCTGCGGCTGGCGGTGCTGCGCCACCCAGCCGGCAATGCCCAGCCCGCGCGGCAGCCGATAGCCCACCAACCGTTCGGTCGCCGTGCCGCGCACCACTGTAAACACCAGGTCGCCGGTCTCCTCATCGGTCAACATCAGCGAGCCGTCGCTGGCCTTGAGCACGGCCAGGGCGGCGTCGAGGATCTCACCCAGCAGCAGTAGTACGTCGACGTCAGGCGTGATGTTTTGCGATACATAATAGAGGGCCGAAAGGGCGCGAATGGACTGGCGCTGCGCACGCAGCGCCTCGCGCATCTCGCTGTTCTCTTTCGCCAGCCGCGCAGCTTCTTCCTTCAGGAACTTCTGGTTTAGACTGTCGGTGGTCATGAGGCACCCCGGAGGCCGTTGGTGGCCGAATTATAGGCCGAAGGCGGGGGCGGGGCAATTGCGGCGCAGCCTGAAGCCGCGGGAAGGCCTTCCGCTTGGCGTCCGGCTTCGGGCGCGGGTTATAGGCCGGAGCAGTCTGACGCGACCCAGCACTGCTGGTCGTACATGAAAACGGCCCGGTCACAATGACCGGGCCGTCGGATCTGCTTTACCCTTCGGTCTCGCGGCGCTTCCGCTTGTTGATACGGCGGATGGCCTTCTTCTTCTCAATGCGGCGGACTTCGCTCTTGGAGACGAACCAGCGCTTATTCCGCAGCTGGCTCAGTAAGCCGCTGCGCATCACCTTCTTCTTAAAGCGCTTGAACAGCTGTTCCTGAGATTCGTTCGGTCGCAAAGTGACACTGGTCATGATTTCACCTCCTTGCCCGGAAGTCTCGCGCAGTTCCCTGGACAAGCTGCCCAGGCAAGAAAGCGACGCCGTTTGGCGTCGAAGTTATTCCTGGCCCACGAGAGCGTTGTTAGTGTACCAAGCCCGCCCGCGGCTGTCAACTCGCGCCGCGATCGGATCGGTGTTTCCGCCATTGATGATCGGCAGCAGCGGACGAAGCCTCCGCCCGCCTCCGGCCGACTCACCCAGACCCATCGGGCGGGGGCTTTGCCCCGGCAGGCAAACGCCTCCGCTGCCTTCAGACATTCGCATCTCAAGGCGGTGGGCGCATGCCCGGGCGTAGCCCAGCACCCGGGCGCGACACGCCGCGCGCCGCTCCTGGCAGGCCTGGCCTAGCTGAGCGCCAGGAACCGGTACCAGCCGTCGGCATCCTGCTTGAGGGCCTCCACCCGCTGCTGGACCGTCTCGTGCAGCTTGGCATTCTGGATCGCCACGGCCCCCAGCTCGGCCACGGCCACGGCAAAACCAATCTCCTCAGGGCTGTAGCGCCGCACCTGGCTCGAGTACAGCCGTAATACCCCGACGCTGGTGTTAAAGACGCGCAGCGGCACCACCAGCACCGAGCGGATCCCCTCGCGCTGTGCCGCCTCAAAGTACTGCCAGCCCGCCGTGGGGGTCAACTCTGAGATCGCGACTGGCTGGGCCTCCGTCAGCACGCGTTGGTCGACCGGGCTTTGGGCAACCTCTACCGGCCCCTTCTCCAGGTAGGACTTGCTCAGACCGTAGGTGGCGGCCATGTGCAGTGTCCGGCGCCCGGGTCCCAGCAGCCGCAGCGAGGCCGCACCCACGCCCAGGGCCGCGGCCGCCTCCAGCACCAGCGCGGCCAGCACCTTCTTCAGCTCCAGGCTCGAGTTCACTTGCTGCGCAATGCGGCGAAAGGCCGTGAAGATCCGCGCCCGCTGGATGGCCTGGGCCGCCAGGTTGCCCACCACCGCCAGCAAGGCCTCTTCCAGCGGCTGGAAAGTATGCGGCTCGGCGGTGTAGACGTGCAGCACCCCAATCACGCGGCGATAGACACTCAGCGGGACCACCAACTGCCCGGCCAGGCCCTCCCGCGCCGCCGCCTGGCCGTACTGGAAGCGCGCATCGGAACGCACGTCGTCAACTGCCACGCGGCGCCCCTGGAGCGCTTCCTGGTCTACGCCGCTCTGGCTGGGCGCGACGTCGCCCTTGGCCAGGTAATCTCCGCTCACGCCAAAGGCGGCCTTCAACCCCAGGACCTGTTTTTCCTCGTCGAGCAGGCGCAGCGTCGCGGCCTTGTAACCGAGGTCGCGCACGATGTGCTCCAGGATCGAGCTAAGCACCTCTGCTTCGCTGAAGCTGGCGTTGATCGCCTCGCTTAGCTGGCCGAGCACTTCCAGTGCAGACTGCAGCTGTTCAGCCTGTGTCATGACCGCCTCCCAGACCCTGTGGATCAGCCCTCATCCCTGGCCTAAGATCACGCTCAGCAGCACGATCAGCAGCACCACAAGAGACACCAGCGCGTAGCGCCAGTCGCGCTCATACAAGAACGCCGCGATCGAGCCGATGACGCGCACGATGGGCGTGGCCAGCAGCGCCAACAGCCCCAGCGACAGAAATCCCGACGGCCGGCCCGAAACGACGCGGACGATGACTTCCCGCAGGTCTGGGATGGCCGTTGGCATCTGCCGGTGCAGGATCACATCCAGCGCCAGCCCAATCACCATCAGCAGGCTGCTCAGTCCCAGGCCGATCACCAGCAGCCGGTGCACGACGTTGTCGAGATCGCGGCGTTCGGCGCTCGCGTCAGGGGCCGAAGGCGCCAGCACCCCCGCCAGCAGCGCGTCGATCCGCGCCGCGACGTGAACATCCCGCCGGTGAACGGCCTCTGGCGCCGGCGCCGGCGCCGCCGGGGCGGCGCGCAGCGCCTCCCGTTCGGCTTCGGTCACAACCAGCGGCTTTTCCAGCGCCGAGGGCCTGGCCGCTTCGCTGGCGGCTGCCTGGCTGGTCTCCTGTGCCTCCGGCGGCAAGCGCGTCATGGCCCGATCACTGCCCGGAAAAACATCTGAATCGCGAACACCAGCAGCAGCCCTTGAAAGATCTGTTTGAGACGCTGGCTTTTCACGCGCCCACCCACGCGCGTGCCGATCTGCGCGCCGGCCAGCACGCCCAGCGCCGTGGGGATCGCCACCTGTGGATCGAGATAGCCGTGTTGGTAGTAAATAATGGCGCTGGTCGCCGCCGTAATGCCGATCATGAAGTTGCTGGTCCCAATCGCGGCCCGCAACGGCATGCCCATCACCAGGCTCATGATGGGCACTTTGATGATCCCTCCGCCGATGCCCAACAGCCCCGAGATGTTGCCCGCCACGAAGCTTGAGCCCAGCCCGAGGCCCAGGTTGCGCACCCCGTATTGGACGGCGTCGCCTGTCAGCGGATCAACATAGTCGCTGTCCAACAGCCCCGTGCGGCGCACCCGCGCATCATCCTTGGGCAGCCGGCTCATACCGTAAACCACGTACAGCAGCACCGCGCCGAAGATGCCCGCCAGCGCTTGGGGCCTCAGCAGTACCGCCGTCAGGCCGCCGGCCAGGGCGCCCAACGTCGTCGCGATCTCCAGCACCATGGCCAGGCGCGTGTTGGTCAGGCCCTTCCCCACATACACGGCGCCAGCCGCGGACGAAGTGGCGATGACGCTGACGATGCTGGCGCCGATGGCGGTCTTGATCGGCACGCCGAACAGGCCGGTCAACAGCGGGATGAGCAGCACGCCGCCGCCGATCCCCAGCATGCTGCCCAGCCCGCCCACCAGCAGCCCGACCATAAAGATGTAG
>JADLEU010000049.1 GCA_020845955.1 Anaerolineales bacterium | reverse complement strand
TCATCAACCCCGGCAGCGTGGGCCAACCGCGCGACAGCAACCCCGACGCCGCGTACGCGCTGCTCGACACGGCCAGCGACACCTGGCAGTTTTGCCGCGCGGCCTACGACGTGTCGGCCGCGCAGCGGCGCATCCGCGCCGCGCGCCTGCCGGAGCGGCTGGCCAGCCGGCTGGCGCACGGCTGGTAGCCCCGCATCGCGCCGCGGCTGCCCGCCCGACCCGGGAACGATTTGGGGTGTGACATCGTCCTTAGAGCAGCGATCCACGTTCCGCTGTGCCGAGGAGAGGCCCATGCTCACGCTCAAACGTCTGGTCCTGTTGGTCCTGATTGCCGCGCTGGCCCTGTCGGCTTGCGCCAGCGCCGCGCCGGCTCCCGATGGCGGCCGCGGCAGCAGCGATGTCACCACTTCCAGCGGCGATTTTTTCGGTGAGGCCGAGGCTCCGGCCGAGGCGCCCGTGCCCGCCGGAGGCCAGGAGGCGGCCGGGGTGCCGCCGGCCCAGATCGAGCGGCTGGTGATCAAGAACGCCACGCTCTCGCTGGTGGTGGCCGACCCCAGCGTGGCCGCCGAGCAGATTTCGGCCCTGGCCACAGGCCTGGGCGGCTACGTCGTCAGCTCGTACACCTACCAGGCCTCGGTCGACGCGGCCGGCAACACGGTGATGCAGGCCAACTTGGTCGCCCGTGTGCCCAGCGAGCAGCTCGACGCGGCCCTGGCGCAGATCCGCGGCATGGCCGTCGAGGTGCGCACCGAGAACATCTCCGGCCAGGACGTGACCGCCGAGTACACCGATCTGCAGAGCCGCTTGCGCAACCTGGAGGCCGCCGAGATCCAATTACAGAACATCATGGACGGCGCCACCAAGACCGAGGATGTGCTGGCGGTCTTCAACCAATTGGTCTACATCCGCGAGCAGATCGAGCAGGTCAAGGGCCAGATCGAGTATTACGAGCAGTCGGCGGCCCTGTCGTCCATCAGCCTGGATCTGATCCCCGATGCCCTCAGCCAGCCCATCGAGGTCGGCGGCTGGCGCCCGCAAGGCGTGGCCAAAGACGCGGTCGAAGCCCTGCTGCGCGCCCTCCAGGGGCTGGCGACCTTCGGCATCTGGCTGGCCATCTACGTGCTGCCGCTGGCGGTTGTCATCCTGCTGCCGCTCTACCTCGTGGGCCGCGTGATCGTGCGCCGCCTGCGCCGGGGCAAGCCCAAGGCCACCGCCGCCTAGCGCCCCAGAAGCTGTGCCTTCAACAACAAGGGCCGGGTCTCCAGCAGGGACCCGGCCCTTTGCTTTCCAGCTTCGGTCCGGCAGCTCGCCGTTAGCTGTCAGGCCGCTTCGATGGTCTCACGCACCTGCCGCGCCAGGGCGGCGAACTCGGGGCTGTATTCCATGTCCCGGTGGCGCGGCCGCGGCAGCGGCACTTCCAGCGCCAGCCGCACTCGCCCGGGCCGCGGGCTGAGCACCAGCACCCGGTCGGCCAGCAGCAAGGCCTCGGGGATCGAATGTGTCACCATCACCACCGTCTTGGTGCGCGCCTGCCAGATGCGCAGCAGCTCGGCGCCCATGCGCTCGCGCGTCAACGCGTCGAGCGCGCCGAACGGTTCGTCGAGCAGCAGCACGTCGGGATTGTGTACCAGTGCCCGAGCGATGGCCACGCGCTGCTCCATGCCGCCCGATAGGCCGCGCGGGCGGGCGTGCTCGAAGCCGGCCAGCCCCACCAGGTCGATCAACTCCTGGGCGCGCTGCCGGGCTGGCGCCTGCGGCAGGCCCTGCAGCTCCAGGGGCAGCTGCACGTTGGCCAATACCGTGCGCCACGGCATCAGGTTGGCCTTTTGAAAGACGAAGCCGATGCGGTGGCGCGGCTCCAGCAGCGGCTGGCCCTCGAACAGCACCTGGCCCGCGGTGGGGTGCAGCAACGCCGCCAGCAGCCGCAGCAGCGTGCTCTTGCCGCAGCCCGACGGCCCCACCACGCACACGAATTCGCGCGGCGCCACCGCCAGGCTGATGCGCTCCAGGGCGTGCACCGGGTCGTATCCTCGGCCGGGGTAGGTGTAGCTCAACTGCTCGGCAGCCAGGATTGGCGCGTGTGATTGGGCCGAGACCGGGGCCGGGGCCGGGCGCGGCTTAAGGGAGATAGTCATTCGTATAAGTCAGCGCCAAATCCTGGGGCGCGGCCAGCAGGCCGCTGGCCAGCATCGTGGCCTGCATTGTCTCCCAGGCCTCTGGCTGAGAGAAGCCCAGCCGCTCGGCGCGCCACATCTCCATCGTGGCGGCCAGCACCTGCTGCTCGAGCGCATCGTCGGTCAGGCCCGCGACGTATTGCTTGACGATGGCGTAGGTCCCCTCGGGATCGGCTAGCGCGTCTTCCAGTCCGCGCAGCAACGCGCGCAGAAAACCACGCACCAATTCGGGATCGTCGGCCAGCGTGGCCTCGTTGGTCAAGATGCCGTTGGCGGCCAGGCTGGCGTAGTCGCTGACCTTTATGGTGTTGAGCTGCATGCCCTGCGCCGCCAGGCGGATCGGCTCGTTGTTGGCGTAGACCACGACCGCGTCGACCTGCCCGGCTTCCAGCGCGGCCACCTGGTTAAAGCCGACGTTCTGCAGCGTGAGGTCCTCGACGTCAACCCCGGCGCCGTCCAGCATCGCCAGCAGGCCGATATAGCTGGCGCCTTCCAGCGCTGGCACGCCCACCGTCTTCCCGACCAGGTCGGCCGGCGCGCTGATACCGGCCTCGCGTTTAGCGATGACCGCCACGGGAAACTCCTGGAACCAGGCCATGACGTAGCGCACAGGCAGGCTCTGAGCGCGGGCCAGCAGCACCTGCTCGCCCGAGACCACCGCGAAAGGCAGCTCGCCCGATCCTACCAGCTGCACCCCGTTGGTCTCGAATAGGTAGTCGTATTCCAGCGCCAGCCCTTCGTCGGCGAAGTACCCCTTGGCGTCGGCCACGTAGAAGGACGCGTACTGCACGCTGGGAATGTAGCCCATCGGCAATCGCAGGGTGCGCAGCCCGGCGCCCGGGGTGGCCACGGCGGCCGCGCTGCTCGTCGCCGTGGCCTGGGGAGCCGCCGGGCCGGCGGAGCCGCAGGCCGCCACCAGCGTCATTGCCGCCAGCACAAAACTGAGTCGTCGCATGTGTTTCTTAACCTCACTCCCTATGTGGTGACCGCGAGAGGCGGCGCCTTGCCCTATGCCCGCCAGGCCAACAGCACGCGCTCGCAGGCGGCCACAAGCCCATAAAGCGCCAGCGCAATCGCCACCAGCGCGCCGGAGGCGACCAGCACCAGCGCGGTGTCGTACTGGCCGCGCCCGAAGTTGATGAGGAACCCAAGCCCACGATCGGCGCCGACGAACTCGCCCACCACGGCGCCGATGACGGCCAGGGTCGCCCCAACGCGCAGCCCGCCCAGCCAGACCGGCAGCGCCGCTGGCACTTCCAGCTTGGCGAAAGTCTGCCGACGCGTGGCCCGCAGGGTGCGCAGCATGTCGCGCAGGTCGGGCTCGACCGAACGGAGCCCCACCACCGTGTTGATCAGCACCGGGAAAAAGACGATCAGGGCGCAGATCAGCACCTTGGAGCGCAGCCCGACGCCGAACCACAGCACCAGCAGCGGCGCGATGGCCACGATGGGCACGGCCTGCGACGCCACGATGTAGGGCGTCAGCACGTGGTCCAGCGCTGGCGACTTGGACACGCCATAGCCCACTAGCGTTGCGCCGGCCACGCCCAGCGCCAGCCCGCCCAGGATCTCGCCCAACGTGATGCCGGCGTGCCACAGCAGCCAGCCGCCGGCCAGCACCTCCAGCAGACGCCGCCAGACAACTACCGGACCGGGCAGCATAAAGGCCGGCAGTTGGTTGAGCCGAACGATGGCCTCCCAGGCTGCCAGCCCGGCCAGTAGCGACAGCGGCACGGCGGCCCCGGCCGCCAGCCGGCGCCAGCCAGGCCGCGGCGCGGCGCGGCGGGGCGGAGCGGGATATTTGGATTGCGACTCGAGCGTTGCCATAAAACAAGAACCCCGCGACACATCGGTCTCCGGGGCAATCGGGACAGGCCAACGGGGGCGTGCCAGGGGCAGCGCCGCCACGGTCTGGCAGCGCTCCCAGGCCCACCTGGCCTGTCAGCAGAAACCCCGCTGTCCGGAAGGATCTTCCCGGCAAGCGAGGCCGCTGACGCCTGCGCGCGGTTATAGCGCCAAACCCGTGGCAAGCGAACCTTCTTTCATCCGGACTGATGGGCGCGGCCGTGGCTGCGTCCAATCACCGTCGGTCCTGGAATTGCACCAGGTCGTGCCAGGCAATGCCTGGCTCGCGGACTTTACTGCCGATCGGGAATTACACCCTGCCCCGAAGGTTTAATATAGAATTGCGCCTATTATATTCTGGCGCTTAGGTCGAGTCAATCGACGTACTCTGCTTAAATCCACACTGGCGCTGATCAGCGCGACCAACTGAATCGGCCTCCAGTGTTACAATAGCGACTTGCCATCGCGCGCCCGAATGCCAGCGAGGGAGCATGACCGCGGAGCTGTTAGAGAAGATTCGGAACCGGCAGGTGCGGCTGGGAGTGGTCGGCCTCGGCTACGTCGGCCTGCCGCTGGCTGTGGAGTTTTCCCAGGCTGGCCTGGATGTGGTGGGCATCGACGTCGATGCTGGTAAGGTAGACGCCCTCAATCGGGGCGACAGCTACATCCCTGATGTACCCGCCGCGGTCGTTGCTGAGCTAGCGGCGGCCGGGCGGCTGTGCGCCACCACGGACTACGCCGCGCTCAGGGACTGCGACGCGGTCAGCATCTGCGTGCCAACGCCGCTCAACAAGACCCGTGATCCCGACATGTCGTTTGTGATCGAGGCCGCCACCCGGGTCGTCGAGCAGGCTCACCCGGGCTTTGTGATCGTGCTCGAGAGCACGACCTACCCCGGAACGACCGAGGAGGTCCTGCTGCCGCGGCTGCAGGCAGCCGGGTGGCGCGTCGGCGAAGACGTGTTTCTGGCCTTTTCACCCGAGCGCATCGATCCAGGCAACCCGCACTATGGTGTGCGCAACACTCCCAAGGTGATGGGCGGCGCCACGCCCGCCTGCACGCAGATGGCCCAGGCGCTCTATGCGGTGGCGGTAGACAACCTCGTGCCCGTATCGAGCATGCGTGCGGCCGAGATGGTCAAGCTGCTGGAGAACACCTTCCGCGCGGTCAACATCGGCCTGGTCAACGAAATGGCGCTGATGTGCGCCAAGCTGGACGTGGACGTGTGGGAAGTGATCGAGGCGGCCAGCACCAAACCCTATGGGTATATGAAGTTCACGCCCGGGCCCGGCATCGGCGGTCACTGCATCCCCATCGATCCGCTCTACCTCTCCTGGAAACTGAAGTCGCTCAATTACACCGCCCGCTTTATCGACCTGGCCGATGCGATCAACTCGCGCATGCCTGAGCACGTGGTGGCGCTGGTGGCCGACGCGCTCAACGACGACGGTCGCGCGCTGAACCGGGCCCAGGTGCTGCTGTTGGGCGTGGCTTACAAGCCCGATATCGACGACATGCGCGAGTCGCCGGCCCTGGACGTGATGTCCCAGCTGGCGGCGCGCAAGGCCTGCGTAAGCTACCACGACCCGCACGTGCCGCGGGTGCTGCTGGAGGGGCAGACCTACGACTGCCAGCCGTTGACGGCCGAGGCGCTGGCCGCGGCCGACTGCGTCGTGATCACGACCAACCACAGCAGCTACGACTGGGATTGGGTGCGCGCGCACGCGCGGGTCGTGGTCGATACGCGCAACGCCCTCAGCCGCACCGCGGCCAGCGGCGGGGCGCGGGTCATCCGGCTGTGAGGCGCGCGGCCGGCCAGGTGATCAGAATGGTCAGTTCGTATGGTCGATGAGCACGGCTACGCGGATTCCGCGCCGTCTCGGCCGGCGGGTTCGAAGTGGTACGTCATTCGCGCCAAGCCCCGGCGAGAGCGCTACGTCAGCGAGCAACTCAGCCGCCAGGGGATGGACGTTTTCTTTCCTGCCGTGCGGGTCAATCCGGTCAACCCGCGGGCAGCGCGCGAGCGCGCCTATTTCCCTGGTTATCTCTTCGTCTATCTCGACCTGGAGCTGTTCGGCGTCAACAAGCTGCGCTGGATGCCGGCGGCCGTGGGGCTGCTGGAATTCGGGGGCGAGCCAGCCGTGGTGCCCGAGGCGCTCATTACCCAGCTGCGGCGGCGCATCGCCAACATCCAGGCCGCCGGCGGCCTGACGCTGGTGGAACTGGCGGCGGGCGACGCGGTGGAGATCACGGCCGGCCCGTTTGCCGGCTACGAAGCCATTTTTGACCTGCGCTTGAAGGGCTCTGACCGAGTCCGTGTGCTGCTCGATCTACTGCGGCGCCAGGTGTCGCTTGAGCTCGACGCCGGCAGCATCCGCAAGGCGCGTTCGGGCGGTATGGTAAAATCCGGTCGCACACGCAAGTAGTGGTTGTCGTCAACGCGGGCGTCATCGGCAGGTGTCGCTGGGGCATCTGACCTCGCAGCCTATCGCATGCCGCCCGCTTCACTACGCCTGCCCGCGGAAACCCTGCCCGAGAAAGGTTGCGCTTTGTCGAAAGGGCGGAGCATGGCTTCCGGCTGGGGGCAGGCCGGGCTGCTCGCGGCCCTGGTGGCGGCGCTCTACGCGCCGGCGCTGCGATTTGGCTTGATCTGGGACGATCCCCGCTGGTACCAACAGGGCGCCGGGCTGCCGGCCTGGCGGCTGTTCACCGCCCTGCCCACCTATCAGTTCTACCGGCCACTCACCCTCCTGCTCAATCGCCAACTGGTGTCGCCCGAAGGGGTGGTCAACGCCCCGCTTGCCCACGGGCTGCAGATCGGCGCTCACCTGGCGGCCGTGCTGCTAGCGGGGCCGGTGTTGCGCGGCTTTGGCGTAGCGGCTCTCCCGGCGCGCCTGGCCGCCCTGGTCTTCGCGCTCTTCCCGCTGGCGCACCAGGCCGTGGCCTGGCAGGCGCCGCAACAGCCGCTGGCGCTGGCCGGTGTGCTGCTGGCGCTGTGGGCTGCCCAGCGGAGCTATGCCGGCCGCCCGGCGGCCTGGCTGGGCCTATCGGTCCTGGCGTACGCGGCGGCGCTGCTGGTGCAGGAAAGCGCGCTGCCGTACGCTGTTTTCTTTGTGTGGCTGGCGGCCGGCCGCTGGCGGGCGAGCCAGCACCCGCGCTGGCGCGAGTGGCCGCTGGCGCACCTGGCGGCCGCCGGGCTGTACGCGCTGGTGTGGCTGAGCGTGCCGCGCCAGGCGGGCGTCACTGGCGCCGGGTTTCAGCCGCTGGTGTTGGCCTATCTGCTTCAGGGTCTGGTCTACCCAGCCGCTTGGGCCGGGGCGCGGCTGGGGCTGTGGGCCGGCTGGTCGCCCGCGGCGTTTGTGCTGGCCTATGCGCTGGCGGCCGCGCTGCTGGCGGCGGCCGTGGCGCGCTGGACGGCGCCGCGCGTGGCCGCCCTGGGCCTGGCCTGGGCCGGGGCGGGGCTGCTGCCCATTTGGGCCGGGCTGTCGTGGGACTACGTCAGCACCGGCGCGCGTCTGCTGTACCCGGCCGGCCTGGGCATCGCCTTGCTGTGGGCGGGGGCGATGGCCTGGACCGCCAGCGCCGGCCCGCCCTGGCGGCGGGCCGCGGGCGCGGGGCTGCTGGCCGGGGTGCTGGCCCTGTCGCTGGCACAGATCTGGCAGTTGCAGCAGTTGTACGCCACCGGCACGCGCCACCTGGCGCGGGCGGCGACCGAGCTGGCGGCGCGGCCGGGCGAGCAGGTGGCCTTCGTTAACTTCCCTGACCGGATCGTGCTGGAACCCGCGCCCTATCCGCTGGGCACCTGGGGGTTGTGGCTGGCGCCCGTGGGGCAGGATCTGGCCGGCTTTGCGCGGGCGGCAGCCGGGCAAAGCGCGGCGGACCGGTCGCTAGCGGTCTTTCCGGCCGGCGCGGCCGAACGGGCCGCGTGGCCTTACCGGGTGGAGATGCGCGGCGCCGACAGCGCCCCGGGCACGGTGTGGGAGGCGGCCACGTGGGCCGATGCCCTCTACCTGACCGACTACGTCGCTGGCGGGGAGTTGGCGCTGCGCCTGGCCGGCGCGACCGCGCCCGCATCGACGGCGGAGCCCCTGGCGCGCCTGCGGGCGGGCGGCGCGGCGGTGGCGCTGCTCGCGGCCGAGGTGGCCGCGCCCGAAACCGCGGGCGGGCCGGCCCGGCTGCGGTTGGTGTGGCAGGCGCTGACGCCGCTGCCCGGGGAGGTGACCATCTTCGTGCACCTGTGGCGTGGCGGCGCCTACTGGAGCGCGGCCGACGGCGACAGCCTGGGCGGGCTGCTGCCGCTGTGGGCCTGGCAGCCGGGCCGCGCGCTGACCGACTGGCGCCCGCTGCGGCCGCAGCCGCCCGAGCCGGGCGAGTACAATGTGCGCGCCGGCCTATACACGCGCACAGACAACACGCGCTGGACGGCTGTCTCGGCCGCGGGCGAGCCGTTCGCCGAGGATGAAGTGCCGGTTGGAATGTTGAGCGTGCCATGAGGGCGTCGCTGCAGCAGTATTGGCCCATCATCGTCGCGGCGGGGCTGCTGGCCTTTCTGGTCACGCCCCTGACCCGCATCCTGGCGCGCCGGCTGGGCATGCTCGACCAGCCAGGGCTGCGCAAAACCCACCGCCTGCCGGTACCGCTGCTGGGCGGGCTGGCCATGTACACGGCTCTGGCGGTGGCCTTCCTGGCCTTTGGCAGCCCCGACTGGCGCCTGGAGGGCGTGGCCATCGTGGGCGGCGCCACGCTGCTGTTCCTGACCGGCTTGTGGGACGACCGCTACGGCATGCCGGTCTGGCTGAAGCTGGCGGCGCAGGTAGTGGCGGCCTTCGTGGTGATGGTGGTGGGGGTGCGGGTGCAGCTGACCAGCCTGTGGCCGCTGGACTGGCTGCTCACGCTGGTGTGGATCGTCGGCATTACCAACGCCGTCAACCTGATGGACAACATGGACGGGCTGGCGACCGGCATCACGCTGGTGGCGGCGGTCTTCTTCTTCGTCCTGGCCGCGCTGGAGGGGCAGGGCCTGGTGGCCAGCCTGGCGGCGGCGCTGATCGGCGCGGCGGCCGGCTTCCTGTTCTACAATTTCGCGCCGGCGGTCAGCTTCATGGGCGACGCGGGCGCGCTGACGCTGGGCTTCGTGCTGGCCGTCATCGGCATCAAGCTGCGCTTTGTCAATCACCCGCTAGGCGCGACCTGGATGGCGCCGATTGTGGTGCTGGGCGTGCTGATCTTCGACACGGCGCTGGTGAGCCTGTCGCGCTGGCGGCGCGGGCGCTCAATCTTCCACGGCGGCTCGGACCACACCTCGCACCGGTTGACGCAATTGGGCGTGGCGCAGCCGCGGGCGGTGCTGACCCTGTACCTGACGGCCGCGCTGCTGGGCGCGGCGGCGATCTTCATCACGCGCGCCTCGGTGCTGATGGCCAACCTGGCATTTGGCGCGCTGGCGGCGGCCGGGATCGCGGCGCTGGTCGTGATGGAACGCGTTGAGCCGCGGCTGAGCGGCGACCCGGCACTGGTGCTCATCCCCGGCGGGGGCGGGTTGGCGGAGGCCGTGCGCGCCGCCACGCGGTTGAGCGGCGAGGTGGTGCTGCTGCTGGCGCCGCGCCTGCTGCCGGGCGGCGAGGCGGGGCCGGCGCGCGATGAAGTGATCGAGGCGCTGGCCGCCCTGGGCGACGACCCGGCGGCCGTGCGGCGCGTGCTGGAGCGCGGCCTGGGCCAGGCCTGGTGGCAGGACGTCAACGACCTCAACCGGGCGCTGCGGCTGAGGGGGCTGGCCTGGGTGCTCACCGGCCCGGTGACCGATCTGCCGGCGCCGTCGGCCGGCTTCACTTTGCCGGGCACGACTGAGCCCCAGGTGCTGGCGGCGCTGACCAGGGCCCGGCTGATCCTGCTGGGGCCGGGCGACCCGGCGGTGAACCTGGCGCCCGCTCTGGCCACGCCCGGCGTGCGGGCCGCGGTGCGCGGCACGCGCGGGCTGCACCTGTGGGTGGGCTCGGAGGCCGGGCAGGCGGTGGTGGCGGCCTGGCTGGGCGAGCCGACGCCGGCCGCGCCGCCGGCCCACTGGGAGAGCGACGTGCAGGCCCGCCTGCTGAGCCAGGCGGCCGGGCAGGTAAAATCGCAGGCGCGGTCCTAGCGAAGGAGCAGCGTTCACAAGCATGAGCCCTCGAGCCTTAGTCACCGGCGGCGCCGGCTTCATCGGATCACACGTCATCGACGAGCTGCTGCGCCTGGGCTTCCAGGTGGTGGCGCTGGACGACCTGTCGGGCGGGTTTCGCGACAACGTGGCGCCCGCGGCCGAGTTTGTGGAAGGCAGCATCCTCGACGCCGCGCTGATCGACCACCTATTTGCCCAGCATCAGTTCGACTACGTCTATCACCTGGCGGCCTACGCGGCCGAGGGGCTGAGCCACTTCATCAAGCGCTTCAATTACCAGAACAACCTGATCGGCAGCGTCAACCTGATCAACGCCGCCGTCAACTACCAGGCGAAGGTCCTTGTCTTCACCTCGTCCATCGCCGTGTACGGGGCCAACCAGCTCCCGATGACGGAGGACCTGACCCCGCAGCCGGAAGACTCGTACGGCATCGCCAAGTACGCGGTGGAGCTGGAGCTGGCCGCCTCGCGGCACATGTTTGGGCTGGACTACATCATCTTCCGGCCGCACAACGTCTACGGCGAGCGCCAGAACATCGGCGACAAGTACCGCAACGTCATCGGCATCTTCATGAACCAGATTATGCAGGGGCAGCCGCTGACGGTGTTCGGTGACGGGGAGCAGACGCGCGCCTTCAGCTATATCGGCGACGTGGCCCCGGCCATCGCGCGCTCGGTGCAGTACCCGCGGGCCTACGGGCAGATCTTCAACGTGGGCGCCGACGTGCCCTACTCGGTGAACCAATTGGCCCGGGCGGTGATGCAGGCGCTGGGCCGCGAAGTGCCGCTCAACCACCTGCCGGCGCGCAACGAGGTGAAGCACGCCTACTCGAGCCACGCCAAGTTCGCCGAGTACTTCCCGGCCGGCGCGGCCTGCCCGCTGGAAGGCGGGCTGGCCGCGATGGCGGCCTGGGCGCTGCGCGCCGGCCCGCGCCAGTCGCGCGAGTTCGGCGAGATCGAGATCGAGCGGAACCTGCCGCCCTCCTGGGCCAGGGCCAAGCAATAGAAAGCTGCACACACCATGGACGACGAGATTGACCTGCGCCAGCAGGTGGCGCTGCTGCTACGGCATTGGAAGCTTATTCTGCTCCTGACCGTCCTGGCCGGGTCAGCAGCGGCGGCATACAGCTACAGCCTGCCCGACACCTACGAGGCCACCGCGCTGGTGTCGGTCTCGCCGCCGCGCTCCACGCTGCGGCTGGAGGGTGTCAACCAGGCCACCACGCTGCCGGTGTTAGCCTATCCGGAGCTAGCCAAGTCAGGCGATGTGCTGGCTGAGGTATACGCCCGGGTGCAGGACCAACTGCCGCCCACGACGGACACGCTGGAGCGCTTTAGCCGGGCGCTTTCGGCCGAGGCGGCCTCGGACAACACGCTGCTGCGGCTGAGCGTGCGCGACACCGACCCCGCCCGCGCCGCGGCGATCGCCAACGCCTGGGTGGAGGTCTTTGCCGCGCGGGCCGGGCAGCTTTACGGTCAGGACCAGGCAGCGCTGGCGATCTACGAGCAGCAGCTGGCAGCGGCGCGCGCCGAGCTCGACCGGGCCGATGCGGAGTTGGCCGCTTACCAGGCCTCCAACCAGGTCAACGTGCTACGTGCGCAATTGGCCAGCCTGCAGGCCAGCCTGACCGACTACCTGAACCGGCGGCACCAGCTTGATTTGGTGCAGCAGGATCTGGACGACCTGCGCGCCCGGCTGGGCGGCCTGGCGGGCGAGGCGCCGGCCAGCCTGGCCGAAGATCTGGCGCTGCTCTCGTTGGTCAACCGGCTGTACGGCAGCCAGGGGATACTCATCGGCGCTGGGCAGGGCGCCAGCCCGAGCGCGGCGCTCCAGGTGCAGATTGGCACCGACCGCCCCCTGGCCGGCCCAACGGCGGCTGACCAATTGGCGCTGGCGGACAACTTGCTGGCGACGCTGGCGACCCGGCGCGAGCAGATCGAGGGCCAGATCGCGGACCTGGAACCGGAGATCCTGAGGCTGCAGGGGTTGGCGGCGGCGGCGGCCGCGCAGGAACAACAGTTGACACGCGCGCGCGACCTGGCCAGCAGCCAATACCTGTCGCTGACGGGCCAGGTGCAGGACGCGCAGGTGGCCGCCCAGGCCTGGGCGAACATCATCCAGGTGGCCAGCCGGGCGCAGGCGCCGACCGAAAAGGCCGGCCCGCGCCGTGCGCTGACGACGCTGGCGGCGGCAGTCCTGGGCCTGGGCCTGGGCGTGGCATTGGTCCTGGGCACGCAATTGCTTCCGGCCGAACCGCCGGCCGCGGCCCGCGCCGGCGCGGCGCGTGTGCCGAACGGCCGGGCTGAGCCGGCGGGCGAGGCGAGCGAGGGCCGCGCGGCGCAGCCGGCCCACGGCGCGGATAAGCCCTCCTGAAGCGAGGATGGGTGCGTGAGTGCGTGACTATGCAGGGAGTGGCTAAGGCGAGCCAGCGCCCGGAAGCGAGGACGAAAGGCATGAGAACAACCTGGACTGATCGTCCGGACTATTGGAAGCAGCGGCGCGTGGTAGTGACGGGCGGCGCGGGGTTCCTGGGCTCGTTCGTCGTCGCGCGGCTGCGGACGCGCGGGGCCGAGGTGTTCGTGCCGCGCAAGCAGGACTACGACCTGGTGCAGCTCGACGCCGTGCGGGCCGTTCTGGCAGAGGCGCAACCCGCGTGCGTCATCCACCTGGCGGCGCGCGTGGGCGGCATCGGCGCCAACCGCGAGCACCCGGCCGGGTTCTTCTACGATAACCTGATGATGGGGGCGCAATTGCTGCACGAGGCCTGGCGGCAGGGGGTCGAGAAGTTCGTGGCCATCGGCACGGTCTGCGCCTATCCCAAGCACACCCCGGTGCCGTTCAGAGAGGACGACCTATGGAATGGCTACCCGGAGGAGACCAACGCCCCTTATGGGCTGGCTAAGAAGATGCTGCTGGTGCAGGCGCAGGCCTACCGGCAGGAGTACGGCTACAACGGCATCTTCCTGCTGCCGGTGAACCTGTATGGGCCGGGTGACAACTTTGACCCGGCCTCGTCGCACGTCATCCCGGCGCTGATCCGGAAGTGCCTGGAGGCGCGCGAGCGCGGCGAGGGCGAGATCGTGGTGTGGGGCGACGGCTCGCCGACGCGCGAGTTCCTGTACGTGGACGACGCGGCCGAGGGCATTGTGCTGGCATCCGAGCGCTACGGCGGGCCCGAGCCGGTGAACCTGGGCAGCGCCTTCGAGATCAGCATCCGCGACCTGGTGGACACGATTGCGCGGCTGACGGGGTTCGAGGGACGGATCGTGTGGGACACCAGCAAGCCCAACGGCCAGCCACGGCGCAAGCTGGACGTGAGCCGGGCCGAGGCGGCGTTCGGCTTCCGGAGCTCGACCACGTTCGAGGATGGGCTGCGCCGGACCATCGAGTGGTACCGCCAGCAGCAGCCCGCGCTGGCGGCCAGGTAAGCTGGCGGCCGGATGTTCTGACCGGTGGCGAAGGCGTCAACGGATGCCTCCGGCGCCAACGGATGCCTCCGGCACAACGGATGAACGGATTGCGCCCGATCGGCCGATCAGGCCGGCCCGGCTGGACGTGGTCAGGGCTTTCGGTTCCTGACTGAGAGCGCCGCGCGGCCCAAGCACCTGAAGGGAAGCCATGCACATACTCCTGACCGGCGCGGCCGGCTTCATCGGGTCGGTGGCGGCCCAGCAACTG
>JADLEU010000048.1 GCA_020845955.1 Anaerolineales bacterium | reverse complement strand
AGCTCGTTGCGGCCACCCGTCTCCCACAGGCAGCCGTCGGCCCGCAGCAGGTCGGCGTGGGTGCGGGCGAAGCTGTCCAGGTTGGGGCTGCCGATTTCCTCTTCGCCCTCGATGACCCACTTGATCTTGAGCGGCAGCGGTCCCCGCGTGGCGAGCCAGGCCTCGATGGCCTGCATGCGGCACATCTGGTCTCCCTTGTTGTCGGCCACACCGCGCGCAAAGAGCCGGCCATCGCGCAGCGTGGGCTCGAAGGGCGGCGAGTCCCACAACTCCAGGGGCTCGGGGGGCTGCACGTCGTAGTGGTCGTAGATCAGCAGGGTCTTAGGTCCTTCGCCCAGCTCGCCATAGACCACCGGCTGCCCGCCAGTGGGCAGGATCTGCGCCCGGAAGCCGCGGGCCTCGAGGCGCGCCTTAGCGAGTTCGGCCATGGCCAGCATGCCTTTGTTCTGGGCGGCAATGCTGGGCTGTGCGAGATAGCGCTTGAGCTCGGCCAGGAACGTCTCGCGGTGGCTGTCGAGGTAAGCGTAGAAGGCTTGCATAGGCATCCTTTCTTTTCGGGTTCGCCTTCCGGTGCTGACTGAACCGGCTCACCACCCTATCGGCTGCGCTCGGCCAGGGCGCCGCGCGGGGCCGGATCGCGCGCGGTCCGCCAGCCCACGGGCTCGAGACCAGCCGATGCGCTGGAGCGGCGCTAACCGGCGCTGTTGGCGGCCGGATCCACGCCGGCGCCCAGCGCAATGGCCCGCCCAAACAAATCGGTGATCGCCCCCAGGTCGACGCGCGAAGTCATGTCGAGACTGAGCGGCGTGACCGAGACGACGCCATCCATCAGCGCGCGCACATCCGAGTCGGGCTCGACCAGCTCGGGCTGGATCTGGCGCAAGTAGCTGATGGCCCCTTTGTCGCTCAGGTTCAGGCGCGCTGGCTTCTGCGGCAGGTAGTAGCGTGTGCGCGAGAGGCGCGTGACGCGCCAAGGCGTGGCCGGCGTGGCGTCTTCGGGCACCTCTACTTTGAGCACATCCACGTCGGTCAGCCGCTCCAGGCTCAGCAGCAGCCGCGCGAATCTCTGGGTGAAATAGGCGGCCGCGCTGAAGTTGATTTCAGTGGAGTGGCTGAGGTGGTAGGCTGAGTCGGTCTGGAGCGAGACGGCCAGGCCCGGCAGTCCAAAGCTGGCGCCCTCCAGCGTGGCCCCCACGGTTCCCGAGATTGTGACACCGCTGCCCACGTTCTCGCCGTAGTTGATGCCGGCCACAATCAGGTTGGGGTGCTCGGGCAGCAGTTCGACCAGGCCGTGCTGGACGGCCTGAGCGGGCGTGCCGTCGATGGCGTACACCTGCCAGGCCTTGCCGTGAACGGTGACGCTTTCGGCAAAGATCCGGCCCTCGGACGTGTAGGGCATGCTGCGGCCCGCGCCGCTCCATTGCGTGCGCGGTGCTGCCACGGTCACAAAGCCCAGGGGCGCCAGGGCTTCGGCCGCGGCCCACAGGCCCGGCGAGCGGATGCCGTCGTCGTTGGTGAGCAGGATTTGTTTCTTGAGGAGGGGGTCAGCCACGTTCGCTCCGCAGCGGCGAGGGCCTAGGGCGGCCCGCTACTCGCTGGCAACGGAGGATCATACCACGGAAGGGGAAATGAAAAGCCGCCCCGCGGAGCGGGGCGGCCAGCGCGCGCATAGGGGGCGGCCGGCGTTAGTTGAGTTGGCGCAGCACCAGCATGACCTTGCCCTGGACCACTACCTTGCTGGGATCGACGAAAATGGGCTGCATGGTGGGGTTGGCGGGCTGCAGGCGCACGCGGCCATTCTCGAGATAGAAGTGCTTGAGGGTCGTCTCGCCGCGATCGTTGAGCCACACGGCCACCATTTCGCCGTTGCGGGCGCGGTCAACCTTCTTCATGACCACGATATCGCCGTCACTGACCATGGCATCGATCATGGAGTTGCCCTTGACACGCAGCGCGAACAGGTCGCCCTCGTCGCTGATCAAGTCGCGGGTGAGCTCAATGACTTCGTCGCCGCTGGTTTGGGCGGTATCGCCGACCAACACCGGCTCGCTGGCGAAGATGAAGCCGGCCAACGGGATGCTGAGGCGGCCTTCGGCGCTGCGCGGCAAGCGGCGCCCCACGCCGGAGGCCAGGCGCACGCCGCGCGATACCTTCAAATCGCGCACGATGTAGCCATCGCGCTCGAGCTTGTTGAGATTGTAATTGACGACCGAGGTAGACGAGATGCTGACCGCCTCGCCGATCTGGCGGATCGTGGGCGGATATCCCTTGTCTTGGGTAAACCTCCCAATAAACTCGATCATCTCGCTCTGGCGTTCGGAGAGCTTGCCTTTAGCCATGTCTACCTCCTGCAACTGGCCGGTTCATTGCCAAAAATTGTATACCGAACGTACGTTCCAAGTCAAGCACATATTTTCTACTGGATATCAAGCATTTTCCGAGCAAATTAGATTATGACGAGTGGAATTATAGGGATTAGAAATAGGTCGTGGCACGTCTGGGGGGCGGGAGGCCGCTGTCAAGCATCGACGATGTGCTCATGACCGCGCGGGCAGGCGCCGAGGGTATAGGCGTAATGCCCGTCGTCGAAGACCGGCGGGCTGAGGCGCCAGCAGGTGTCGCAGTAGACCTGGCCGCAATCGCGACAGTGAAAGGCGACGAAGTCACTATCCAGGCTGGCGGCGGCGGCAAAATTGCCTTGCTCGATGGCTTCGTACAGCGCCAGCAGCGTCTGGGTGGCGCCGAACTTGGTGATCGTCCCCAGGAAGTCAGTGCGCTCGAGCCGATCGCGCGTATGCCAGGGCGAGGCGCCGGTGATGGCGGCGGGCAGCAGCGCGATTTCGGCGGCGGCCCGGCCGCAGGCGGCGCACGGCAGGGTGCGGTGGCGCGAGGCCGTGATTTCCATCCGAGCCTACACGCCGAGCCTACACGACGCGGGCCACTGCCGTGAAGCCGAGCACCAGGATGCCGCAGATCAGGTTGAGGCGTGTCAGGTTCAGCTCGCGGCGGCGCAGGGGCTCTGCCTCCGGCGCGGCATGGCCGTGCGTTTCGAGCAGCGCCAGGCGGGCCAGGGCGGGCTGGAGCATGAGCTGCAGGTAGAGGCCGATCAGGACCATGCCGCCGATCGCCAGGTGTTTGACCAGGATGGCCACGGCCCAGGCATTGTCGATCTGCAGGAAGCCGGTGTAGTTGTCGTTCCCGGCCATTTGGGTCAGGCCGGTGACGACGAGCACCGCCAGGCTGGTCCAGGCCAGGGGGTTGAAACGCTGCTGGAGGCGGCGGATGAAGCCGGCCAGCTCGGGGCCGGGTCCCAGCACGGCGCGCGCCCCTGGCCAAACCACCAGCGCCATGAGCGCCAGCCCCCCGACCCAGACAATCGTGGCGACCATGTGCAGCCAATAGGAGATAGCCAGGACCCAGGGCGCAATCGTTGGCATCGCTGAACCTGCGCTGATTGTAGTGCTTTTCGGGCGGCGCGGCGAGAACCGCGCCGGACATCGGGAGTATAATCGAAGTGGTTCGGCGGGGCGTCATGCGCGGGCGCGGATGTCGGCTGTTTGTCTGAGAAAACGGCGCGAACGCCGGCCGATTCGGCCTAAGATGGGAAGCGACAATGGGTTAGCGCGGCGCCGGCTGAGAGCCGGACTGGAGGCGTTAAAAGCTGGCAACCGGGTGCGCGCGCGCGACCGGCTGTTGGAGGCCGTCGCGCAGGATGGCAGCCTGGAGCCGGCCTGGTGGGCGCTGTACCAGGCGGTGGACGATCCGCGTGAGCAAATACGCGCGCTGGAAAACGTGCTGCGCCTCAACCCGCGGCACCTCGAGGCGCAGCAGGCGCTGACGGCCATGCGCGCGCAGCGGCTGGCCATGCGGCCGGCCGGCGCGCCCGATTGGGCCAGCCTGCTGCCCGAGGCGCCGCTGGAGGCCGACGACGGCGTTGACGATCCGTACCAGTGCCCGAGTTGTGGGCGGCCGACCGCGTTGAACGATCGACGCTGTCCCCACTGCCGCGGCCGGCTGTATGCGCGCGTGGTGCGCGGAGGCAGCCCTGGAGCGCTGCGGCTGGTGCTACTGCTGTTGGGCCTCAGCCTGGCCGTGGGGCTGCTGGAGCTGGCGGCGCCGCTGTTTGCGCTGGGGGCCGCGCAGAACCCGCACGACCGGGTGACGTTCGCGGGGCCGCTGGCGGTGGCGGGGGTTGAGGCGTTCTTGGGCCGTTACTTGGATCTGCCCGAGCCAACGGCGAGGCTGCTGCTGCAGACCCTGCTGGCGCGGGCCGGGCTGCTGCTGGCCGTTGTGCTCAGCCTGCGCGAGCGGTGGGCCCTGGCCTACTACGCGGCGCTGCTGGGCCTGTGGGCGGATCTGCTGCTGGGGATTTACCTGCTGGTTACGGGCTACCTGGGCGCCGGCGGGGCGCTGGCGAACATGCTGCTGGCGCTGGCGGCCGGGCTGGTGCTGGTGGGGCTCAGCCACGAGTTTGCGGTGAACCAGGAGCGGATCCTGGTCAAACCGGACGGCGAGGCGCGCAGCGCGCAGGATTTCTACCGGCGCGGGCACGCTTATCGCCAGCGGGGCCTATGGGCAATGGCCGTGGCCCAATGGCGCAAGGCGGTGGGGCTGGCGCCGCAGGTGGCGACGTATTACAAGCATCTGGGCATCGGCTATGCCCAGATCAAGCGCTTCGACCGCAGCCTGCGCGCGCTGGCCCAGGCGCAGCGCCAGGCGCCGGACGACCCGCAGATTGCCGAGCTTATGCAACTGGTGCGTTCCAGGGCCGAGACGAACGCGTTGTTGAGGCGGTGACCTATGCAAGCCTTAGCCCAAAATCTGTGGTCGTTGTTGACCGATCCGAATATCGCCTTTCTGCTGTTGGTGGTGGGGCTGTGGTCGATCGTCTTCGCCGTGTCGGTGCCGGGCACCGGGGTACCCGAGGCGGTGGCGGTGATCTGCCTGGCGCTGGCCGCGCTGGGGCTGGTGCGGCTGCCGGTGAGCGTGGCCGGGCTGCTGCTGCTGGGCCTGGCGCTGGCGCTGCTGACCTTGGAATTCCAGGTGCAGGCGCACGGCGCGCTGCTGGTGAGCGGGGCGGTAGTCATGGCCTTGGGGGCGTTGTTCCTGTTCCGGAACGACGCGCCTTCGGCCGCCCAGGTGTCGTGGGCGACCGTGGTGGCGGCGCCGCTGGGCTCGACCGTGCTCTTTGGCTATCTCATTCGCAAGGGGCTGGCGGCGCAGCGCGCGCCGGCCATGCACGCCGAGCGCCTGCGGCGGTTGATTGGCGCCCGCGGCGTGGCGCGCACCCCGGTGGCGCGCGAGGGCACGGTCTACGTCGGCGGCGAGGACTGGAGCGCCACGTCCGAGACGGCTATCCCGCCTGGCGCCGACATCACGGTCGTGGCCCGCGACGGGTTGACCCTGGTGGTGCGGCCGGCCGGGGCGGATGGGGCCAAGCAGGCCGCCGGCAGCGAGGAATTGGAAGCGATTGGGCAGCGGCGGTAGCGGCCGCTGGGGCAGCCAAGGGGCGCAGAGGAGAAAACGCAATGCCAGTTTACGAGATCATCCAAGACGGCGGGACGGGGCTGTTCGCGCTGAGCAGCGTGGGCTGCGTGGTGGGCGTGCTGATCCTGGGGGCGCTGGTGGTGGTTGCCACCTCGGTGCGTGTGGTGCCCGAGTATCAGCGCCTGGTGGTGCTGCGGCTGGGGCGCGTCATCGGGCAGAAGGGGCCGGGCCTGGTGCTGCTGCTGCCGGTGATCGACAGCGCACGCACGGTGGACCTGCGCGAGCAGGTGCGCGAAATCCCGCACCAGACTTCTATCACCAAGGACAACGCGCCGATCTCGATCGACTTCCTGTGGTACTACAAGGTGGTGGATCCGACGCTGACAGTCGTGGGCGTGGGCAACTTCGAGCTGGCGGCGCAGGGTATGGCCACCACCACGCTGCGCTCGGTGATCGGCGGCATCGCGCTCGACGACGTGCTCTCACAGCGTGAGCACATCAACCAGACGCTGCGGGTGAAGCTGGACGAGGTGACCGAGCGCTGGGGCGTGAAAGTGACCAACGTCGAGATCCGCGAGATCATCCCGCCGCGCGACGTGCAAGACGCGATGAACCGGCAGATGTCGGCCGAGCGCACCCGGCGCGCGCTGGTGACGGAATCGACCGGCGACAAGGAAGCGGCCATCAACCGGGCCGAAGGCGAGCGCCAGTCGGCCATCCTCAAGGCGGAAGGCGAGAAGCAGTCGAACATCCTGAAGGCCGAGGGCGAGAAGCAGGCACAGTTGCTGCGCGCGGAGGGTTTTGCCTCGGCCCTGCAGCAGATCTACGGCGCGGCGCAGGGGGTCGATCAGAAGACGATGACGCTGCAGTACTTCGAGACGCTCAAGGCGCTGGGCATGAGCCCGGCGACGAAGTACATCTTCCCGATGGAGTTTACGAGCCTGTTGACGGGTTTCGCATCTGGCGTTCAGAATGCGAATCGAGACGGAAAGTAACGCGTAGGGTTCGGCCAGGCATCACGTCAATACGCTCCACCAGCGCTTCAACGGCGGTGCGCTTGATCGCGAAGTGGCGCTTGGCGTCCTCGGGTGTCTTGGGCGGGGCTTGCAGTTCGGCAAGCCCCGCTCGTATTTCCGAACGGTACTGCTTGGCGAACTCGATCAGCTTCTGCGCTTTGTTGCCGGTCAGCAAGGCCTGTTCCGCCAGCACGCGCTGAATGTCCACTTCCTCGACCTTGAGCGCGGCCATTTGCAGGTCCATGTCTTCTTCGCTGATCTTCCCCTTGCGCCAGAGCATAATGACCTTCTGGCGTTCCACCGTCAGCGTGTCGAGCTGCTCGCGCAGCCGATAGACCTCGGCCTCGGCGCTTACTTCCTGTGAGCGCAGCGACTCAATCGTCGCGTTGACTTCCCGCTCGAATCGCTCGTCGTCAGCCAGGAAGTCGGACACCTTCTCCCACAGCAGCCGATCCAGCTTGTGCCAGCCCACGGTGCGCACGCAGCCCGGTTCAGGATAGCCAAAGAACGCCTTCGGGCAGCGATACTCGCCTTCGGGCGAAAGATGTCGCTGGCGGGCGATCGTGTGCATCCGCCAGCCGCAGACGCCGCAGTAGACCAGGCCCAGGGCGAGGTAGTCGTATTTCAGGTTGCCGACGGGGTAGACCTTGTGCCTGGCCCGCCGCTCGGCCACCCGCCTGGCGGTGCCGGCGTCCACAATCGGCTCAAGCGACAGCTCATAGACATCGCCTTCCAGCTTCACTTTCTGAACTCCGGTGTGATAGGTTTCGTATCGCAGAAGCTTGCGAATGCGGGGCAAACCCCACACGTCTTTGCGAGGCCGATCCCCCTGGGGTGCGCCTGCCGCAATTAAGCGCCGGCGTATCTCGCGGACGCTGACGCCGTCCGCATACCAGCCCCAAATCTTCCTGACGCAGGCCGCCTCATCCGGCTCGACCTGGTAATGGTCGTTCACGCGCTGATAGCCATATGGGACAGTGAAGTTCCACGGCTTGCCGGCGGCGAGGCGGGCCGCAAACCCCATCATGAAGCGGTCGTGCTTCGCCAGGAGTTCCTGGCGCGCAGCCCAGGCTTTGACCGGCGCGAGATTGGCGTCAAAAAGCTCTTTGACCAGTTCAACGATAACTGTCTTCTGCTCGATGCGCTCGGTAATTTCCAGCATTGGCTTGAAGCCGCGATACAGGCGGTCCTCGCGCCAGGCGACGATGACGTCCACGTGGCCAGCGT
>JADLEU010000047.1 GCA_020845955.1 Anaerolineales bacterium | reverse complement strand
TCGGCACCGGCCCGAACAGGTCGAGGTCGTGTCGGCCCTCTTCTGAAAGGATCAGGTGTTCCGGAAAGGCCGATTTCAGCCTGGCCAGGATGGCGGCCTGCGCGGCGAAGTCAGCATCGGTGACGATATCACGCGGGCCCTTGTATTCCACCTGGCGCTTGCGCGGCAGCCGGCGGCGCAGCACCTCGCCCGCCTCGCGGGCGGCTAACAACGCAACCTGAAGAGAAGAAGCCGTGGCGTGGGTCATTGGCGCAGTATAACCCTAATGTTCTCTTGTGATATGATTTACCCGTGCACCCCGTGCTGGCCCGGCTAGGGCCATTCACGCTCTACACCTACACACTGCTCATCGACCTGGGGCTCGCGGCGGCCCTGGCCGGCCTCTACCTGCGCGCGCCCGCCGGCCGCGCGGCGCGCTGGCTCGACGCGGGCCTGGCCGCGATTGTGGGCGGCTTCATCGGCGCGCGGCTGCTGTTCGTAGTCGTCAATGGCGACTTCTACTTCCCGCACATCGACGAGATCGTGCAGGTCTGGCGCGGCGGCCTGTCGTGGCCGGGGGCCGTGGCCGGCGCCCTGCTGGGCGCCTGGGTGTACGCCAGCCGGGCGCGCGAGCGCCTGGTCCCGCTGCTCGACGCGCTGGCGCTGCCGATCGCGCTCCTGAGCCTCTTGGGCTGGGGCGGTTGCCTGGCCTCCGGCTGCGCCTACGGCTACGAGGTCGCTCCAGGCGATCTGCCCGGCTGGCTGACCACCACCGCACCCGACATTTTCGGATTGAGCGTGCCGCGCCTGGCCACGCAAAGCCTGGGGATCGCCTGGAGCATCGGGGCGCTGCTGCTGATCCTGGCCGCCCAGCGCGGCCAGGCCCGCCGCTGGCCGGAGGGGGCGCTCGGCGCCTATGCCCTCAGCCTGGTCGCCCTGGGCGCCTTCGGCCTGGGCTTCACCCGCGGCGACCCTGCGCCGCTGATAGCGGGCTACCGCAGCGACATCATCGGGAGTGCGCTCGTGCTCGTGCCCGCCACCCTGGCCTGGGCGCTGGCCATACTGCGCCGCCCGGCCGGCACGGTCGTCACGGCACCCCCCAAAAGCCCGCCGGCCACGGACCCCGCGCCCACGGACACACCTGCCAACTCATGACCAAGCTCCGTCTCGGCCTGGCCCAATTCGCCACCCAGTTGGGTGAGGTGCGCGCCAACCTCGACCACCACCTCGAGTTCGTAGAAAAGGCAGTGCAGCAGGACGTGCAACTGCTGGTGTTCCCGGAACTCTCGCTGACAGGCTACGTGCTTCAGGACCTGGTGCCCAGCGTCGCCAGCCGTCCCGAAGCCGGAGACCGCACCTTCGGCCCGCTGCTGGAGGCCTCGCGGCGGCTCGATCTCGTGGTCGGCTTCGTCGACGAAGACAACCGCCACCGGTTCTACATCTCGGCCGCCTATCTGTCGCAGGGACAGGTGCTGCACGTGCACCACAAGGTCTACCTGCCGACCTACGGCCTGTTTGACGAAGGGCGCTTCTTCGCCTGGGGCGATTCGGTCCGCGCCTTCGACACGCGTTGGGGACGCGTCGGCCTGCTCATCTGCGAAGACTTCTGGCACGCCTCGCCCCCCTACTTGCTCTGGTTGGATGGCGCCGACCTGATGCTCTTTGCCTCGGCCTCACCCGGGCGCGGCATCACCCACGGCGAGAAGCTGGAGTCGGCCTGGTGGGTCGAGCACATCAACCGGGCCTATGCCAGCCTCTTCACGACCTTTGTCGCTCACACCAATCGGGTGGGCTTTGAAGACGGGCTGCATTTCTGGGGCGGCGCCACGATCTTCGACCCTAATGGCGACCTCTTGGCGCAGGGTCCTTACCAGGCCGAGGCGCTGGTGGTCGCCGACCTGGACCTGGCCCAACTGCAGCGCACCCGCAGCCGGCTCCCGCTGCTGCGCGACGAGCGCCATGCCCTGGTGCGCCGGGAAATTGAGCGCATCACGGCCGGCAGCAGCGGCGCGCGCGACAAAGGCTAGCCCGGCCAGCCGCTATGCCCCCTGACCTATCCCTCAACATCAACACCGACCTGACCGAGCGCATCCTCACGCACTTCCTGCGCGACGAGATCCTGCGCACCGGCCTGCGCCGGGCCGTCGTTGCGCTCTCGGGCGGCCTCGACTCGGCGCTGGCCTGCGCCTTGGCCGCCGCCGCGCTTGGACCCGAAAATGTCCTGGCGCTGCGGCTGCCGTACGCCACCTCCTCGCCCGACTCGCTGTCGGATGCCCAGCTGGTCATCGACCAGACCGGGGTGCAGAGTGAGACCTTTGAGATCACCGGCATGGCGCGGCCCCTGCTGGCCACGCTGCCGGCCGGCGAGGCCAAGCGCGCCGGCAATATCATGGCCCGGGCGCGCATGATCGTGCTTTATGACCGCAGCGCCGCGACCAACGCGCTGGTCGTCGGCACTGGCAACAAGACCGAGATCCTGCTCGGCTACACCACCCTGTACGGCGATTCGGCCTCGGCGCTTAACCCGCTCGGCGACCTCTACAAGACCCAGGTGCGCCAGCTCGCGCGGCACATCGGCCTGCCGGCCTCCATCCTGGCCAAGCCGCCCTCGGCCGACCTGTGGGCCGGCCAGACCGATGAGGGCGAACTGGGCTTCACCTACGAGCGCGTCGACCAGCTCCTCTACCTGCTGGTCGACCAGCGTTACCGCCCCGAGGAATGCGTCGAAGCCGGGTTCGAGGCCGGCTTCGTGCGCATCGTCATCGACCGCATCCGCGGCAACCAGTTCAAGCGCATGCTGCCCATCATTGCCAAGCTCAGCAATCGCACGGTCGGGTACGATTTCCTCTACCTGCGGGACTGGGGCACCTAGCCGCGTCATCGACCGAGCGCCCGGGCTGTTGCCGCCGCCACGCTCATACCGCCCTCCCCATCCGCGTGTCTTCCACGTCATCGCCCTTCATCGCCTTTCAATACCGGAACTACCGGCTGCTGTGGTTCGGCCAGCTCGTGTCGTTCTCCGGCGCCATGATGCAAAACGCTGCCATCTTGTGGCACGTCTCGCTCCTGGTCGCTCCAGAGCACAAGGGCCTGGCGCTCGGCCTGGTGGGCCTGATGCGCGTCGCGCCCATCTTCATTTTTTCGCTGCTGGCCGGCATGGTCGCCGACGCCTTCGACCGC
This sequence comes from Anaerolineales bacterium, assembly GCA_020845955.1. Taxonomy (GTDB): domain Bacteria; phylum Chloroflexota; class Anaerolineae; order Anaerolineales; family UBA6663; genus JADLEU01. The sequence goes on along the minus strand of JADLEU010000047.1, from coordinate 1,901 downwards.
CGACGGCTGATGCTGGTTTCGCAGGCCGCCCTGGGGCTCATCGCCGCCGCCCTGACCGTGCTCACCGTGCGCGGGCTGCAGGCCGTCTGGCCGCTCTATGCGCTGACCCTGCTCGGCGCCTGCGTCAGCGCCTTCGGCAATCCCGCCCGCCAATCGCTGATCCCCAACCTGGTCTCGCGCGAGCACCTGCCCAACGCCATCAACCTGAATACCATCATGTTCGAGATTGCCTCGGTGGCCGGGCCAGCCGTGGGCGGGCTGCTGATCGGCGCGGTCAATATCGCCTGGGCCTACGCCGTCAGCGCCGCCTCGCTCCTGGTCGTTATTGGCGCCCTGCTGCGCATACGCCTGCCGGCCGCCACCTCGGGCCGCGCGCGCCAGGATATCTCACTCCGGGCCGCGCGCGAGGGCCTGCACTTCGTCTTCCAGGCCCCCATCATCCGATCCACCATGCTGCTGGACTTCTTTGCCAACTTCTTCGGCTCAGCCGTGGCCCTGCTGCCCATCTTTGCCCAAGACGTGCTCGCGGTCGGCGCGCGGGGCTACGGCCTCCTCTACGCCGCGCCCTCCATTGGCGCCCTGCTGGGGGCGGTGCTGCTGGTGCCAATTACGGGGCGCATCCGGCGCCAGGGCGCCGTCGTCGTCGGGGCGGTGCTCGTCTACAGCCTGGCCACCGTCGTCTTTGGGTTTTCGCGCAGTTTTGCACTCACTTTCTTCTGTCTGACCCTGGTCGGCGCCGGCGATATCGTCAGTACCGTCTTTCGCAACCTGATCCGGCACATGATCACCCCCGACTACCTGCGCGGGCGTATGACCAGCGTCAACATGATCTTTTTTGCCGGCGGCCCGCAACTTGGCGAACTCGAGGCCGGTTTGGCCGCCAGTTGGATCGGCGCGCCGCTGTCGGTCGTCACCGGCGGCCTGGGCGCGCTGATCGCCACCGTGTGGATCGCCGCGGTCACGCCGGCTCTCATGCGCTATCACCACGACGACCCACACCGCGCGCTGCAGCCGGCGCCGGCCGATTGAAGCGCCTCAATCCTCTCGATCGCCCCCCGGCCGGCCTGACCGATGGAGGGCATCATCAGCCTGCTGGCCTCGATCGGGCGCCTCGCCTTTGACAGCCGGCTCCCGCTGTGCCACAATTTGGCCGCACCTCAGCCACGCGGCAACCCCGCGCGAGAAAGCGAACCTCTTTATGAAGCGCGCTGTCAGCATCAGCTTGGGCTCGTCCAAGCGCAACAAGTCGGTTGAAGTCGAACTGTTGGGCCAACACGTCTGTATCGAACGCGTCGGCACCGACGGCGATATGGAAAAAGCCGCCCAGCTGTATAAAGAGCTGGATGGCCAGGTCGACGCCTTCGGCGTCGGCGGCGCCGATCTTGGCTTGATGGTGGACGACACTTGGTACCCGCTCCACTCCGTCAAGCGCATGGTGCGCTTCGTCAAGCAGACGCCCATCGTGGACGGCACCGGGCTCAAGAACACCCTCGAGCGCCGCGTGGTGCCCTTCATGCTCCAGCACATCGCTGCCGACCTGGAGCCCAAGCGCGTCATCATGACCGGCGGCGCCGACCGCTGGGGGATGACGCGCTCCTTCGTCGACGGCGGCTTCGAGTGCGTTTTTTGCGACCTGATGTTCGCGCTGGGCATCCCCATCCCCCTGCGCACCACCACGGCCGTCAAGCGCCTGGCGGCCGTGGTCATGCCCATCGTCGGCCGCCTGCCGTTTGAGTGGGTTTACCCGACTGGCGAGAAACAGGAAAAGAACACACCCAAGTACGGCGAGTGGTACCGCTGGGCGACCGTCATCGCCGGCGACTGCCACTATATCAAGCGCTTTATGCCAGCCCGCCTGGACGGCAAGATCATCTGCACCAACACCACCACCCCCGACGACG
>JADLEU010000046.1 GCA_020845955.1 Anaerolineales bacterium | reverse complement strand
CGATCCGCCAGCATGGGGTGCATCCGGTGGCGGTCGAGGAGCCGGTAACGATTGAGGCGCGCCGGCTCGGCCACGGGGAGCGCGTGGTAGCCGAGGCAGCGGCGACGGACAAGGTGGGCTATTACCGCACCGAGGTGCGGCTGCCGAGTGCAGGCGAGTGGCAGTTTACGATCACGCCGGGCTGGTTCCCGCCCAGCGTGGTCACGGCCCAAGCCGTCGAGTCTTCGCCGTTGGCGGGGCTGCCGCGCTGGTGGGTGGCGCTGCCGGCGCTGGCGCTTGCGTTGGGCGCTGCCGCGAACCGGCGGCGCATGGGCTGGCGCGGGCTTGCCGCCGGGGCCGGTGTGGCCGCGCTGGTGGCCTTGGTGCTGTGGGTGCGGGGCGGCACGGTTCAGGCGGCGGACACGGTGCGCTATGGCGCAGAGTTGTTTGCCGTTAAGGGCTGTGTGTCCTGTCACCGCCACGCCGATGTCGATGTAGAGTGGTCGACGGAGATTGGGCCAACGCTCACCGCCTATTCCATGGATGCCGAGTGGTTGCGGCAATGGTTGGCGGAGCCTGCCGCGCTGCGCCCCAATACGATGATGCCCGATCTGGAACTCGCGCCCCACGAAATCGAAGCGTTGATCGCGTTCTTGCAGGCGGATTGAGCGGCGTGCAGGGGGCATCGGCGCTTCTGAGGCCCCCTGCACGCCCAGCGCAGCCTCAATCGTTTGGCTTTTTGCTAGAGGACGGTGATGCCGCTCGGCGGCGGGCCGGCGGGGCGACCCAAGACCCGTTTGAGAAATTCGACCACGACATGCGAAGGCACGGCTGCGCCCACCTCTGGGCCGGTCATGAGTGTGTTGATCCCGACCAGCCGGCCTTCGCTGTCCAGCATCGGGCCGCCGGAATGGCCCGGGCGCAGGTGCAGGTCGGCCGCGATCCACTCGCGGCGGGCGTCGCCCAGTTCGGGCAGGTGTGCGCCCATGCCGATCACCACGCCGGAGGTTGCGCCGCCGGCCACGCCAAACGGGTAGCCCAAGGCGAGGACGAGGTCGCCGGGGTGCAGACGGCGCGAGTCGCCGATCTGGATGGTGGGCAGGCCGTCGGCCTGGACGCGCAGCGCGGCCAGGTCGTGGTCGGTGTCGGTCGCCAGGACGCGGGCGGGCAGTTCGCGGCCATCCTGCAGCGTGACGGACAGGGCGTCGCTTACCGTGCCGTGGCGCGTGAGCACCACATGGGCGTTGGTGACGATCAGCCCGTCGCCGTGCCAGATGGACCCAGCGCCAGCGCCGCGCCTGCCGTTGTGGACCTGGACCAGGCTCGCCAGCGCCTGTGCGCTCAGGCGCGAGAGGTCGTCGTTGAGTTGTTCGAGCAGGGTAGGCATGGGACCTGTGTCTTTCTAGTGTCGCTGTACGCCGGGCCTTGGGCGGCCGGCTTAGCGGGCTTGCGCCAGCGTCACGCTGAGGTCGCGCACCTCGCCGGTGCGGATCAGCCGCAGCGCGGTGGGTTTGCCCACACGCTCGCCGGTGAGTTGGGCTTGCAGGTCGTCGACCTGGTGCAGCGCCTGGCCGCCGATGCCGATCAGGATGTCGCCTTGCAGCAGTCCTCCATCCGCGGCGGGGCTGCCGCTCTCGACTGACATGACCATGAGGCCGGCCTCCTGGCCGGTCTGCTGTTGCAGCGTATCAGATAGGCGCACCGGCTGGATGCCGATGCCCAGATAGCCGCGCGGCATGCGCCCATGGGCTAGGAGCGCCTCGACCACACGGCCGAGCGTCGGCGCGGGAACGGTCAGGCTGATGCCGCGCAGCAGCGCCGATGTATTGATGCCGGCGAAGCTGCCGCCGGCGGTGAGCAGCGGGCCGCCGGAGAAGCCGGGATACATGGCGACATCGGTCTGCAGATAGCGCTCAACCTGGCCGCCCGACGGCGTGCGCCAGGGATTGCCCAGCGCGCTGACAATGCCTAGGGTGGCTTGGACGGTCTGGCCGGGACGACCGAGGGCAACGACGATATGGCCGACGCGCAGTTCGTCGGGCGAGAGCCAGGCAGCGGGGCTTAGGCCAGAGGCGTTGGCGCGCAGAACGGCGACATCGGTCTGCGCATCGCGCCCGACCAGGGTCGCGGCGGTGGCGCTCCCATCAGGCAGACCAATCTGAAGCTCATCGTCGCGCTCTACGACGTGGTTGCTGGTGACGATCAGGCCGTCGGCGGCGTAGATCACGCCGGTGGCGGGCAGCCTGCGCCGGGCTTCGACGCGCACGACATGCGGGCCGGCCTCTTGCACCAGCGTGGCGATATTGTCGGATAGCTCTTTCCAGGTGGCAGACATGAGACGCTCCTTGTCGATAGGTAGGCAGGGCTGTGGGGGAGATATCTGTCCCTTAGTATGACCGGTGCGCGGCGACGCTGCATCCCTCGTTGGTGCAGGCAGGACCTAGTCTTTTGGTTAGGCTGGGCCGGTTGATGCGGGGCGGCCCGCGGCTAGAGGATCACCAGGCCGGCGCGCGAGGCGCGCACCACGGCGTCGGTGCGGCTCTGCGCGCCGAGTTTGGCCAGGATGGCGTTGACGTGGAATTTGACTGTATGTTCGCTGATCGCCAGCGAGCGGGCGATGGTCTTGTTGGCCATGCCCTGGGCCAGAAGCTGGAGCACTTCTCGCTCGCGCGGGGTGAGCGGCTCTTCTAGGCGCTGGTCGTCGAGCGGGGAGAGGCGTGCAAAGAGGCCGAACAGCGGCTCGTCCACCACGATAAGGCCTTCGGCTGCGGCGCTGATGGCCGCGATCAGGCGCGGCAGCGGCGTCGAACGCAGCAGGATGGCGCGCACGCCCGCTTCCCAAAGCGGGCGTGCGCCCGCTTCGTTGGCGACCAGGGCCACAATGCGAACGGCGTCCGGATAGGCGTCGGCTTCAGGCGTGCCGCTGGGCGCGAGGTCGGCCAGGAGATCTAGTTCCTGGTCGGCGTTCCAGCCTGCATCCCACAGCACTACCTGCGGCTGATAGACGGCGAGCAGCGCGGCCGGATCGCCGCTGGGCGCGGTCTGGGCGATGACCTCCAGTTCGGGGGCGCTGCTCAACAGCCCGGCCAGGCCGGAGCGCGCCAGCAGGTCGGAGGCGACGATCAAAAGGCGGATTGGAAGCAGTGGCATGGCAAGCAGGTGTATCTCTTCGCTCAAGGCCGGCTGTGAACGGATCGTGGCCGGCGGCCTGCTTCTATTGTCAAGGGCGGTGGGGCGAGGATCGGTGGGGCGCGTCTCATTTGCGGCGCGGCGCAAACAAAAAACACGCCCTGCACAAAGCCGTACAGGGCGTGCTGAAGAGGGCGGGCGTGTAGGGTGGGTTAGCTGCTGAGCCGTTCCGCCACCATAGCGGCGATCTCGTCGGGGTGGCGGGCCACCTGCGCGCCCGCGGCACGCAGGGCCGCGATCTTTTCTGCGGCAGTGCCTTCACCGCCCGAGATGATGGCGCCGGCATGGCCCATGCGGCGGCCTGGCGGCGCGGTTTGCCCGGCGATAAAGGCAGTGACCGGTTTGGTCATCTGGTTGGCGATGAACTCGGCAGCGATCTGCTCGTCGGTGCCGCCGATTTCGCCGATGAGGACCACCTGGTCGGTGCCGGGGTCGTCCTGGAACATCTGCAAGACGTCGACAAATTTGGTGCCGATGATCGGGTCGCCGCCGATGCCAATGGCGGTGCTTTGGCCGATGCCGCGTGCGGTAAGGGCATAGACCACTTCATAGGTGAGCGTGCCGG
>JADLEU010000045.1 GCA_020845955.1 Anaerolineales bacterium | reverse complement strand
CGAGGAACAGCCCGGTTCCTGCCAGGAGGAAGTAGATGGCCACCAAGAACCAGGCTATCCAGCGGGCGGTGCGTGCATTCATTCCTTTATCGCCTGGATCGAGATGACCTCATTATACTGAAAGATGAGCTTTGAACATCAGCGTGAGCGCGATTAGCTCGGCAATGCGTTGGCCGTTGATGCGCGCCACAATCAGAACAGGGACGGCCGCTATCCTAACCAGACCATTCGGGCAACCCGGCAGGTTGCCTGAGTTGAAGCCAGGCCGTGAGAGCAGCCAACAGGCCAAACACCAGGTCCGCCAGGAGAGCGATCTCGCCCAGGGGCGTGGCGCGCTGCATCGGCGGCCAGAAGCGCAGGATCGAAGCGGCGCCCAGGCCCAGGGCCGTTAGGAACGCAAAACCCAGCAGGGCGATCCACGCGCCGTGGCGACCACGGGCAGCGGCCAGAAGGGCCCAGATCCAGCCCCCGACGATTGCCACGTAGAGAAGCGTCGCCAGCCCAACCATGCCGGGGCCCCAGGTCGGAAAGTCCTCGGCAAAGACGTAGCGGTAGTCGAGCGACGTCCGCCCAATAAGACTGAGGAGCGCGATCACCGAGAAAGTGATGGCTATGTCAACCGATGCAAGTCGTGTGTTCATCGAGCTTCTCCTTTTTTAGGCGATGCGGAGTTCAAAATATCCAGCCGTACCTCCTCGCAATTCATTCATATCCATTCATGCAGCCACCCCCGCTGTCACCATTTGTTCGCTCTGTTCAGCGTGCCGCCAAATGACAACGCCCAGCCACACGGCCCAGACAGGGATCAGCAGGAGGTACGGCGTCGAAATGAAGCCGAGCGGTTCGACGCGAAAGATCTGTTGGAGCCAGACGCCAAGCCCCATAATCCCCAAGACCATCGTCACGATGCCCAAGATACGGCGCTCCTGCCTCAGCATAGTTCCGATGCCCAGCCACCACAGGCCGCCAAAGAAAAACGCGAGCGGGCCCACACCGTAGAAGACCATGTTGAAACCGCTCTGGAAGACGGCCAGCAGAACCACTCGCTCCGCCTCCGAAGCGGTCTCGTAAGTCTGCATCAGCGGCGGCACCAGGCCGCCCATGAGGTTAACGGCGATCAGACCGATGAAAATGTGGGCCAGGCCAGCGATGGTGTAGAGGGTGACAAGGGCATGATTACGAGGTTTGAGCCAGCTCCAGAGATAGAGCGCGGCCGGCGCGAGGAGCAGCGAGTAGCCAAAGCTGTCGGCCACGGCCCAGGCCAGGTGGAGGTAGCCAGCCGCCGGCGCGCCCAGGGTGATCATGTCAGCCAGGTCGGACACCGCCTCAGAGCTGGACCCAACCGCCAACGCGACCAGGACAAAGCTTGACAGCGCCACTGGCGCAGAGACGATGGCCGAGATGGCGGCGATACGTCTGAATGTAGTTTGGCCATTCATGGTCTTTCTCCCTGATGAGTTGAAGGTCGTAATTCAGCCAACGGCGCGGCGGCTGATAGAATTCTGGCGCGGCGCCCGTTCCGGCCGCCCAAACGGTAACGCTGGCGTGGAAGCTGAACTCGATTGCGCCCAATATCACCCAGACCGCAAACAGGGTCAGGACTACGATGGCCGTGCCTCGGCCATCCGCTTTGAGCAACAGCAGCGTGAACAGAGCGAAGGCGTCCAGTGGCGCCATTTAGGAAAAGCTACCGGTTGCCATAATCCTTCGGCGGCAGCGTCTGCAGGAACAACCAGATGGCTTCCCACTCCTCGTCGGTCATCTCGCCGAAGAGGGTTTGATAGGGCATGTACTCGTCGCTCAATTGGCGGCCACCGGGTGTCACGCCAGTGCGCATGGCGGTCAGGAAATCCTTGAAAGTCCAATTTGCCAGTTCGCCCGCTGGGGTCAGGTTGAGGGCAGGGGGCGATCCGGGAGGGGCTCCGGCATAAGGGCCTCCTGAGAAACCCGGCCCATGACAAATACTGCACAGCCCGGCCAGGTATTCGCCGTACTCGGCCGTCACACCGCGCTCAGGAGTGGGAGGGCGCGGCGCATCGTGATCGATCTGCTCTGCCGAAACGATATGAGCCAGAGGGCCGGCCAAAAACAGCAACCGAAAAAGCGGACCAAGCGTTAGCTCTGGCAGTTCGTTGTCCACCGGCGGCACGCTCTGGAGGTAGGCCAGCAGCGCGCCCAGGTCTTCGTCGCTCATGACCCAGTGTTGGTTCGAGGGCATGATGATTAACGGCTTGCCATCCCGCCCCACCCCATGCCTGATAGAACGCACCCAATCTTCGACCGTATAATCGCCGACCTTGCTTCCCGCGCCGCCAGTCAGATTGGCCATGACAATCACCCCGACCAGCGGCCCTCCGATTACAGCCTGGCCGGAAAGCTCGTCTCCGTGACACGCCTTGCAACCATGGATACTGGCGATGTGCTCGCCGTAGGCGACGGATTCCGGATCGGCCGGAATCGCCACAGGCTCCACTTGAATGTCGTAGGTGCGGTTGAAGCGGATTTCGCTCAGGGCGTACACGGTCCCGACCGCCAGCACGATCAAACCCACCAGGGCGCCCAGGCCAATGCCAAGCCATTTAAACATCTTACGCATGATGACACCTCCTTGCTGAATAACGAGAGTCGCATGGGCAAGATTACGGCCTGCCCTGACCCCCTGTCATGAGGCACGTGCCTCAAGTCGGTTGGGTAGATTGGCCAGTGTGCAAAAGGGAAGAAGTCCCGCCTTGAGTGGGACTTCTTCCTGCTTGATGGCCGCGGCTGTCAGAAAGGAAAAACTATCCCAGCCCCGCCTCGCGGGCGCCCAGGATCGCCTCGGCCCGGTCGGCCACCTGCAGTTTGCTGAAGATGTTGGAGACGTAGTTATGCACGGTCTTCACGCTCGACGACAATTACCTGAGCATGTCGGGATTTGCCAGGCCTTGGGCGAATAGCCCCAGGATCTCGCGCTCACGCCCGGTGAGTGTGGGGAATATCTCCTTCGGCACGTCCCGCCTAGTTCTTCCGCCCGCTCGCGCATCGAGCGCAGGTCCACGCCGGCGCGATGTTGCGCCGACAATCCAATCTCGTCGTCCTTGACTCCTAATCGCAGATCGTCGCCAAGCTGGAGGCCAATCAGGCAAGTGCGGGCGTGGGCGCGGCGCGCGGCGCCCCCACCACCCAGCCGAAGGCCTCCATGACCAAGTTGACGGCGAGACAGGCGAGGGCCGCCGTCAAGCCCACCGACCACAGCAACTGCCCGGCCAACGGCCCGTTTCTGAGCCCCCGGGCCGATGCCCCACGCACTTACACCGGCGATGCCAAAGGCGATTGGGACAAAGAGCAGGGTGAAGGGGCGGCGGACGGCAGCCAATCGCCGTACGCGCGCAGGGCGATCGGCTCGACGACCTGCGGCGCAATGGCAAGCCCGATGGTGATCGGCGCGAAGCCAAGGCTGCCCGCCAGGGCCGTGCGCCGCCCGTCGCCGCCCTGCGCTAGGCGGCCCATCAGCAGGCCCCATACCGCGCTGCCGGCCAACACACCCGCCAGTGCCTGAAGCGCGCCCCTTGCAATGGCCATCGGGCTTGGGCTGGCGAAGCTGTGCCCGGGCAACAAGTTGAAGACGACGTCGCCGACCGTGAAGCTCCGCAACAGGCCGCCGACGCTCGGCAGGGCCGTACACACTGCGCCGACGATAAGCGGCCGAACTCGGGAGGTTGACGTTAGCTTCATCTGATTGGTCAAAGTCATAGGCACCTCTCAAGATTAGCACTACAACGAGACTTACGCCTACTACGAGACTTGAGCGGTTACACTTGCTGGACACCGATCAGGCCAGGAGGCCGCCATGCCAAAACGAACTCGCCCGATGTCGCGCCGACGCCGGAGCAAGGTACTGGCCAGTGGTCGCAAGCCCGGCGCGCGGCTGCGCCAAGCGAACCTGGTGACCGCTCGGCAAGCGTTGGTGGACTTTCACGCGTGGTCGCGCCGCATTTTCGGCGCGCGGAACAGCGCTGCTGGTCGGCCTTCTACCGGTGCGGGCAACTGGCGCGCCTGGAGCGCAAGACGATTGAGCCGATGGTGCTGGAACTGCTGGGGCGCCCGCTAGAGCTCATCCGCACCGTGCAGCAATTCGTCGGCCAAAGCCCCTGGGCGATTGAGCCGTTGATTGTGCAGTTGGAAGCAGTGGTCGCGGAAACCTTGGGTGACCCCGAGGGCGTACTCACCCGCACCTGCTCCGCAGTTGGGGCAGGTGTCGCCGATGGCAGCGGATTCCCCAAGCGCCGCCAACACTCGGCCGGGGTGGCCTGGCAATACTGTGGCTGGTCGGGCAAAGTCGACAATTGTCACGCTGCGTGAGGCGTGTTCCTGGTGTATGCCAGCGCGAAGGGGCAAGCGTTCT
>JADLEU010000044.1 GCA_020845955.1 Anaerolineales bacterium | reverse complement strand
TCGCCGACGCGGTCGGACACCGCCTGAGGCAAACACCAGCCTCGCCCGAGAACGTGCTGGTGGCGCTGGGGCAACTGCCGCCGTCCCAGCCGGCGCTATCCCTTATGGATCTGCCCTATCCGCCGCCCTGACCGGTAGCACTCCAGTTAGCCGTGGTGGGCGGGATTTTGGGCCTTGAAAGAACGGCGTTACCGCTGCCGGGTGTGTAGGAAGACGTTGGCGGCCCGGACGGGGACGGCCTTCTAGCGGCTGCGCACGGCGGAAGCGACGGTGACGGTGGCCGTGACGCTGCTGGCGCGATGGCTGCCCGCTCCAGGCGATCGTGGCGGCGTTCGGCCTGGACGAGCGTACGGTCCAGGCCTGGCAAGGGCGCGCATGCGCGCAGTGTCAGCGGGTGCAGGCGTACCTGGTGGAGCAACCGCGCGACTTAGGCCACGTCCAGGCCGATGAGTTGTGGGTCAAGCTGCAGGGCTGAAGGTGTGGATGGCCCTGGCACTGCAAGTTTCGACACGGCTGTGGCTGGGCGGCGTAGTTGCGGCCCAGCGGGATCGTCGCCTGGTTGACGCGTTCGTCCAGAAAATCCGAGCATGCGCCAGCCGCCGGCCGCTGCTGGTCTGCGTGGATGGACTGGCCAGCTATGTGAACGCGGTACGGCGCGTGTTTCGCGATCCGCTGCCGCGCAACGGTCAGACCGGCCGCCGCTTGAAGCCCTGGCGCGGCCTCTACCTGGCGCAGGTGGTCAAACAGTACGCCAAACGGCGCGTGGTGGAGGTGGCGCAGCGCGTTGTGCAAGGAAGGCGCACGGGATGTATATGCTGGGGGCCGTCTACAACCTCTGCACGTTCCATGAAAGTTTGCGGATCCGCCGGCGCGGCCGTCCGGATCAGGCAGGGCATCGCTGGCATTTCCGTACGCCAGCGATGGCCGCTGGTCTGGCCGATCACCGCTGGAGTGTTTGCGCGTTGCTCGCTTATCCCGTCCCACCGCCCCGCTAGGCACCACCGAGGCGGCGCGGACGTCCGTCCAAAGCCACCCAAGCCTTGGTCGCGCGCTGATCTACCTGACCACGGTTAACTGGAGGCTGCCGGCATCCGGGACCTTTCTAACAAAGTAGTGTTAGGCGACTGCGAGCGCCGCTAGAATCGATGGGCGTCGCCTAATAATGGGCAGCAGTCCGCAATTCTCGCCGATTGTGGTAGCATTGACTTAATTAGCCCGTCCCCTTAGCTCAATTGGCAGAGCACACGGCTTACATCCGTGGGGTTAGAGGTCCGAGTCCTCTAGGGGGCACACTGGCAGACCCCAGGCCCATTCCGGCCTGGGGTATTCATTTGCCGCCTCACCTTCATCCCCCTCGCTCACGATCGCGCCGCCGGCGCGCGTTGCGCCCGTTGTTGTGCGGCGGCCCCGATCGCGGCCGGGCGCTCGCCTCCACCTTGCTGAACCCGGCGGCCCACCAGGGGTAAAATAGGAGGCTTGTTGCCAGCCAGCGCCCGCCTCGCCTCGCTATGGCCAGACTGCTCCAATTTCTGCTCAGCTGGCTGCTGTTCATCGTCGTCACCTTCTTCGTCGTCACCGCTGCCCTGTACGGCATCATCATACTCGCGGCGGCCGGCTTCGTCCAGGGAGGCCCCTCCATGCACGCAATTCGCATCCACCAATTCGGCGGCCCTGAAGTCCTTGGCCTTGACGATCTGCCGGTGCCCGAGCCCGGTCCGGGCGAGGCCCGCGTGCGCATTGAGGCCAGCGGCCTGAACTTCATCGACATCTACCAGCGCACCGGCGCTTACCGCGGCGCTCTGCCTCTCACGCTCGGCCAGGAAGCGGCCGGCGTGGTCGACTCCGCCGGTCCCGACGTCGCCGAGGTCAAGGCCGGCGACCGCGTGGTGTATGCCTCCGTCCTAGGCGCCTACGCGCAATATGCGCTCGTGCCGGCCTGGCGCCTGGCGCCTCTCCCGCCCGGCGTCTCATCCCAGCAGGCTGCGGCCGTCATGCTGCAGGGCCTGACCGCCCACTACCTCACTCGCAGCGCCTATCCCTTGCGCGCGGGCGAGACCGCGCTGGTGCACGCCGCGGCCGGCGGCGTTGGCCAGCTCCTGGTCCAAGTCTGCAAACACCTGGGCGCCCGCGTGATTGGAACGGTGTCCAATGACGCTAAGGCCCAGGTTGCCCGGGAGCGCGGCGCCGACGAGGTGATCCTATACACCCAGGTCGACTTCGAAAGCGAGGTCAAGCGCCTCACGGGCGGCCAGGGGGTCGACGTCGTGTACGACTCCGTTGGCAAAGACACGTTCGACAAGAGTCTCAACTGCCTGCGCCCGCGCGGCTACCTGGTCCTCTACGGCCAGTCGAGCGGCGCCGTCGCTCCGCTGGACCCGCAGGTCCTCAACGCCAAAGGCTCGCTCTTCCTCACCCGGCCGACTCTGGGCCACTACACCGCCACGCGCGACGAGCTTCGCGCGCGCGCCAACGACCTTTTCGAGTGGATGCGCGCCGGTCGGCTCAAGGTCACGATCGACAAGACCCTTCCGCTCGCCCAGGCCGCCGAGGCGCACCGCTACCTGCAGAGCCGCCAGGCCATGGGCAAGGTCCTGTTGATCCCATAACGAGACTCGTGCGCGGCCCGCCTGCATCTCGTCCGTCAGGTCGATTGCCAGGCAATTCCCCAGTCTCGTCTACCGCCGCCTACGATCACTCATCCCCAGCCAGCGCGCTGGCCGGGATGTTGAACGTCCAGCCGTCGCCGCCGCTGCGGACGCGGACGATGATGCCGGTCAGCTCCAGGTCGCTTGGGCCGACCGGCCCTTCGGCCGCGTACAGGCCGGCGCCCTGGCTGGCCATCTCCAGAGTAAAGTCCTCGTCGTGCTCGCCTTCCATCCCGGCCATGCCGCCGACCATCGTCAGCTCGACCTGGGCCTCGGCCATGGGCTGCCCGGCGGCGTTGACCAGCAGCGCCGTGTAGCGGCCGGGCGTCCCCAGCTTGGGCGGGTGGGGATCAAAGCAGATCGAGAGTGTCGCGCCGCCCTGGGTCTGTGACCAGGGATCGCCCGCCGGGCATGCCACCAACAGTGCGTCTGCCCCAGGTGTGGGTGTCGGCGGCGGCTGGGTTGGGACCGTGGTGGGGACGGGCGTCGGGGCGACGGGCGTTGGAGCGGTGGTCGGCCCGGCGGTGTTCGTCGCCGGCCGTGTGGACGCCGCGGGCTGCGTGGCAGCCGCGGTTGGGCTGGCCGGTGGGCGGCCTGGGCCGCAGGCCGCCAGCCAAACAGTCAGCGCTATCGCGGCAGCCAGAAGGCGTGTATGCGCCATCGAGGCAGCTCCCTTGTTCACCGTCGCCCGAATTGCGAACATACTCCCTACGATATCATATTTTGGGCAAGACCCCAGCCAGGATGGCTCTCTGCGCACCGGTGTGCTGCGCCTCCCGCGGGCCAAAACTCCATGGCGGCTGCGCGCGTGGCCGCGTTGCAGAAGTTCATCCCCCGCAGACGCGCGGGCGGCAGACACCCGAGCTACAGGAGCGCGGCCACGGCCCGCCGCAGC
>JADLEU010000043.1 GCA_020845955.1 Anaerolineales bacterium | reverse complement strand
GCCCCTGCAACAACAACTCACCAAGCTGGAGCAGGCCTTGGACACCTGGCTGGGGCAGGCGCTCGCCCCCGCCTGAAACTTGACTCAGATCGCACACCTTTGGAGCCTTAAGCCCACTAGTCCGGCGGCGGAGCGGGCGGACCAATCCGGGCCTCCACCAATTGGCGGATCTCACCTGCATAGGCGTGACGCTGCGTGGCCTTCTTCGAGTACAGCAAGTCCTCGTCGAGCCAGACCTCGAACACCCCGCCCGAGGATGGGACGAGCACCAGCTGCTCGATCTGATGCTCGTAAGCCTTTAGCAGTTCGTCCGTGAGACTCACGGCGCGCGCGGCGTATTGTCAGTGCGTGCAATACTCGATGCGGATTCTCATAGGCTCTTCCAGCCGCTTGGCTGGCCCCGCCGAAACTGCCGGCAGTATAATAGCCGGCGACCGGATGTCAAACCAAGCCTGCCGGCATCTGCCTTTCCGCCGTGGTAGCCACGGGCGTGCTGGCGCGGGTGCTGCCCGGCTTGGAACGCGCAAGTGGATTGAAGGGGGATCAGGCGCGCCGCTGCAGCTCCTGCCAGCGTTCCGGTGAGCGGGCGACCTCCAGCCCGCCAACGAGCCGGGCGCCGGGCTGTCCATCGATCGACAAGCCAGCAAACAGCGGCAAACTGTAGCGCGCGAACTCGGGCAGCAGGTCCGAGCATGTGATTAGCATCAGTGCGCGGGGGCGTAGCTTGTGCATCCGCCGGTGTGAAACAGTGGTCCCTGGTCAACGACCAGGACGCCGCGCTAGCCCCCACGCTCACGAGCCGAGCGCTGTCAGGTTTGCCAGCCTCCCATAGGTTTAGCGCAATTGACAGGGTAGCAATACGATTATGGATTACCTGACCACTCCAAGCGGGCAGGCGCACAAAGAGCTTTTGGCAGGCGCCGAGACCAAGTGGGAGGCGGCCCTGGTCGACCTGATCGAGCACCCCGAGTGGTGGGCCGAATTGGCAGGGCAAGCCCAGGCGCTGGCTCCGATCGACTGGATGTTCGCGCCGAGCGCGGCCAGTTGGGGCGAGGTGTATCGAGCCATCCTGCACGAGACACCGGGCGCGCGGGCGGCCAGGCTGCAGGCCAAGATGGCCCGCACAGCCAGGGATTGGCAGCGCACGCTCGTGGCCCAGGCCGAGGGCCATGTGGACTCATTCGAGCGCAGCAGGCCGCGGCCGCCTGACTACAGGCTGAGCGAGACTTACTCGCCAGACAGGCTGTCAGCCTGGTGAAGATCACGCGCCGCCCGTCGTGGGATATGGTGGAAGCGTTGAGCGCGCTGCGCCATCGGCTGGCGCCCAAAGGCAGCCGCCGCCAACGGGCGCTGGCTATCGCGGTGTTAGGGTATCGCTTCTGGCGCCAGGCGGGGACGGCGGCGGCCCTGGAGCGAACCGGCGAAGTGCTGGCGGCCCTACTGCCCGACGCACTGGGCGCGTTGGTGGCTTGGGCGGCTCGGGGCCGCGACCCCTATCGGGACTGGATCAAGCGGAACGAGCCGGGCAAGGCCGAGCTTACGCGACAACGCCAGGAACCGCAGCAAGCCGGCTGGCCGCGCATCAGCGTGCTGACACCGGTGTACAACCCCGGTCCGAACGCCCTGGCCGACACGCTGGCCTCGGTCGAGGCCCAGACCTACACCAACTGGGAGTTGTGCGTCGTGGACGGAGGCTCGGACAATCCAGGCGTGCGCGGGGTGCTCGAGGCCGCGGTCCGCCGCGATCAGCGCGTGAAGCTAAAGCGCCTGCACGAGAACCTGGGCATCAGCGGCAACCAAAACGAAGCCCTGGCCATGGCCACGGGCGACTACGTCGTGGCGCTGGATCACGATGGCGTGCTGGCGCCGGATGCCTTGTACAGCATTGCCCGGTTACTCAGCCAACAGCCCAGCCTGGACGTTGTGTATTACGACGAGGACAAGATCTCGGAGGATGGCCGCATCCGGCGCGAACCCTTGTTCAAACCGTCGGCCTGGTCACCGGACTTGCTGCTGTCGACCAACGTCCTGATGCGCAGCGCCATCCGGCGGAGTCTGCTGGCGCGGATGGGCGGGTACGACGTCCGCTTCGACGGCGCCCAAGAATGGGACGCGGCGCTGCGGCTGGCCGAAACCACGCGCCGTATCGCCCACCTGCCGCGCGTGTATTATCACTGGCGGCAGGTGCCGGGCTCTGCCGCGCGCGATGCCAATGCCAAACCGTGGGCCATGGCAGCACAAAAGAGCCTGATCGAAGCACACCTGGGGCGGCTGGGGTGCCAGGGAGCGGGCGTGTCCTTTCCGAGCCCTGGCCGCGTGCGAGTGCATTGGCCGACCTCGGGAACGCGCGTCTCCATCATCATCCCGACTCGGGACAAGCTGGATCTGCTCCAGCCATGCCTGAGCTCGATCTTTCAGCACACGACTTATCCCCGCTACGAGATCGTGCTGGTGGATACCGGCAGCACACGGGCTGACACCTGGCGGTACTACGACGAGCTGAAAGGGCAGAGTGTGCCGGTCCGGGTCGTGCCCTTCACTGGAGAATTCAACTACTCAGCCGCCAACAACCTGGGCGCGTGCCGGGCCAGGGGCGAACTGCTCTTGTTTCTCAACAACGACATTGAGGTGCTCGACGGCGATTGGCTGAGCGAGTTGGCCGGCTGGGCCGAGCGGCCAGTGGTCGGCATTGTGGGCTGTAAGCTGATCCGTCCCCAGGGGACGATCCAGCACGCGGGCCTGGTCATGGGCCTGGCCGGCCACGGCAGTCACGTGTTCGACGGCAGCCGGGAGGACACGTATGGGCCGTTCGGCTCGAGCGAATGGTATCGCGACTATCAGGCGGTTACGGGCGCTTGTCTGATGACGCGCCGGGCGGTGTTTGAGGCGCTGGGCGGTTTTGACGAGGCCTACCAGATCGGCTACGGCGACATCGAGCTCGGTCTGCGGGCCGGCGGCCAGGGCTATCGGGTGGTCTACACCCCTTTTGCGCGCCTGCGGCACCACGAGGGAGGCTCGCGCGGCTTCTTTATCCCGCCGGCCGACGTGCTGCGGGCTTATCAACAGATGCTGCCGCTGGTGGAGGCCGGAGACCCGTATTTCAGCCCCAACCTCTCCTACCTGACGAGGGAGCCGACCATCGCGCAGACCGGCGAGCCTCCGCGCGCCAGCCGCCTCTATCGCATCCTCGTCGATTTTGGTCTGGTAGGCGGGATGCGGGGGATCAAGGAAGCCACGCCCGCGGCGCCGCCGCCGCCGTTCGGCGTTGCCAGCGGGCCGACGCCTGTTGAGCGCCGGGCGCTTGTGGTCAGCCACGAGTTGAGCCAAAGCGGGGCGCCGCTGCTGATGGCGCATTTGGCCCGCTACTTGCTGGCCGCCGGATATGCCCTGGCGGTGCTGGCGCCAAGAGACGGGCCGCTGCGCCAGGACTTGGAGGCGGCCGGGATCGAGGTCCAAATCGACCCGGCAACACTGGACGATGCGCGTGCGGTTGCGGACCGGTTGCCAGGTTTCGGACTGTTGCTGGCCAACACCATCCTGGCCTGGCGAGCTGTCCACGCGGCCAGGGCCCGGCAGGTGCCGTGTTTGTGGTGGATCCAGGAGTCTGGCTTTGGCCAGACGCTGGCGCAGCGGACGCCGGCACTGGCGCAAGCCTTCGGCGCGGCCGACAGAGTGATGTTCGCCTCAGCGTTCACGGCAGGGCTCTATGCTCCCTATCTGCGACCAGATCAGCAGGTGGTGCTGACGGCCGGCCCCGAGCGCCAGGCTGGCGGCCACGACGGCCGCGTGGTGGACCGGCCCGTAGACAAGGTGATGCTAGTGACCCTGGCCAGCTTCGAGCCGCGCAAGGGGCAGGACGTCTTGATCTCGGCGCTCGCGGCGTTGCCCCCGGATCGAAGACGCCAGATCGAGCTTTATCTGATGGGCCAGGTGCTCGACCGGAGATACTACCGCCGCTTGCAGCAGAAGGCCGGGCCAGGCTTGGGCATCCACCTCCTGGGTGCCGTGCCGCACCTGGAGGCGATGGCTTATCTGGCCGTCGCCGACGTCTTTGTGCTGCCGTCGCGCGACGAAGTGATGCCGGTTGCGCTGCTCGAGGCCATGGCGCTGGGCAAGCCAATTGTGGCCACCACGGTCGGCGGTATCCCGGAGGCCGTAGAGCACCGGGCGAGCGGTTGGCTGGTGCCGCCGGATGACCCGGGGGCGCTGGCGCAAGCGCTTGATCATCTGGTCCAGGACCGCGCGCTCAGACACGGGCTGGGCCAGGCGGCTCAGGCCCGCTTCGAAGCCGAATACCGGTTCGACAAATTCGGACGCGCGGTGGCGGATCTCTTGCGGAGGCTGGTTGAGGACCGGCAGGCACGCCAACGCGGCGCGACGCTGGGCCAGCGCGAGGGTTTAGGCGAACCTCTGATCCATTACGAGCCGCCGGCTTCTTTGGCCGCGCCGGAGTGGTAAACAGCCGGATGGCCGGCGTGCGCCGGTTTGCGCCAGTGCGCGACGTGGATTATGCCGGCATCCGCGCATCCTGCGGACGCTCGGCGCTGCTGGCCGACTGCTGGTGCGCCCGAGAGGCGCGGCCGTCAGGGCGTGGACTGAAGGGCCACGTCGTCTAGAAACAGGCTGGTGGGCAGCGAACCGTCGGTCGTCACCTGAATGCGAAGCAGCACGGCCTGGCCGGCATAGGCGCTAAGGTCGAGGCTGCGCAGGGCCCAGCCCAGAGCGTTGGCGCTGACACACAGGCCATAGGCATCGACCACGGCGTTGTTGACCCACACCGAGGCTGTGTCATAGTGGCAGCGGCTCTCGGCTGAATCCACCTTTTGCCAGTAAGACAAGATCGGGGCGCCGGCAGGCACCAGGAGGGTCTGCTGGAACGAGCCCGTCTCGCCATCCACGCCGCCCAGCCAGGCTGTCCAACTCCCGCTGTGGGGGGCGATGTAGGCGGGGAGGTCGCTGGCTGGCACAATGATGGGGCGCTGCAGGACCGAGGCGACGCTCCAGGCAGAAGGACCAGACTCGAAGCCGCCATTTGGCACCGGGCTGGTCACGCTGGGCCGCATCGAGATCCGCGGCAGCCACTGTCGCTCGGGCCAGGCCGGGGGCAGGGCGCTGACCACAGCCGAGGCGGCCAGGTCGTCGCCAATGGCGTGGCCGGCGATGTCCGCGGCATCACTTCCGAAGTCTTCACACACGCCGGTGTGGAACTCGCCACGGCACAACCGCAGGCTGACCTCGGGCCCAAGCCGCACCGAGGAGATCGAGCCGGCCGGCAGCCCCAGGGAGGCCGCGGTCGGATAGCTGCCTACCGACTTTAGCACGCACTGCCCGCCGAATTGGGGATGGACGAACAAGGCTACCTGACCAGCGCCTGGCGTGCAGCCGCCGGTGGTTGTGGCAACCAGGCCGTTCAGCACGTTGCTGTCGATGGTCATGGAGGGGCCGCCCCAGCTTTCGGCGTGGCCGCCGGTGTATTGACGCAAGCGCTGGGCGCTGGACCAGAGCGAATTGTCGACACACGGTAAGTTCCACACCGA
Organism: Anaerolineales bacterium; assembly: GCA_020845955.1. Classification (GTDB taxonomy): domain Bacteria; phylum Chloroflexota; class Anaerolineae; order Anaerolineales; family UBA6663; genus JADLEU01. The sequence continues at coordinate 4,238 of JADLEU010000043.1, read as the reverse complement.
GGCGCCCGGTTCGTAAGCCGGGTAGGACCACACGGCCAGCCAGACCTGGTCGGGCGGTTCGGCCAGGGTGGCGTAGTCGCGGAGGTATGAGCCGCACGGCGAGCCATATACACCCGCGTAGCTGCCCGCGGCGTGCAACGCGGCCGTCCAGCCGGCGATGAAGGTCTTGGCCACCTCGCGGCAGGCCAAGTCGCCAGGGGGATAGGCTTCGACGTCGTAGTACAACACGGTTCCCGACTGGTCGGATGGAGTCAATCCCAAGCTTTGGGCAGCGTCGAGCGCAAGATAGGCTTCCATTTTGCCTTGCTGGTACGCGATGGCCGGGTCGGTGCTCATCTTGCGGTTGAAATTGGAGCAGTAGGGCTGCGGGCCGACCCAGGTGGGAATGAAGAGCCAGCCCTGCTGCGCAAGCGCCTGCACGTAGGTCTTGGTGAGAGTGCCGCAATTGGGCAGGCTGATGCCGCCGAGATATAGGTTGTGGACGCGGTAGGGGCTATTGAGCCACCACGTCTGCATGTCGGCGAGTGACGGCAATCCGGCGGACGGCACGCAGGAATCGAAGCCGTGGCCCTGAAAGGAGAGTGCCAACGCGCCGGCGGCCGTGGCGGTCATGGTGGCGGCTGGCTCGGCAAAGGTCCGCTCCAAGGCGCGGCGACCGTCAGGCAGCGGCAGCGCCGTCCACGTCTGCCCGGCATCGGTCGTCTGGCGCAGCGCCACGCGCAACACGCAGGCGCCGTCGGTGCACCTCCCGGCGGCCTCCCTCGCCCAGCCGATTTGGGGTGAGGCCAGGCTCAGGTCAGTCAGGCCGCCCGCCGTGGCCGCGGCTGTGACCGGCAGGGCCCCAAGCTTCCGCGGCGACCAGGTGCGACCGCCATCGCGCGTTATAAGGCCCGCGGAGGCGAGCGGGCCGGGTTCTATCCAGCCGTCCTGGGCGGACTGAAAGTGGACCGGCGCGCCGATGGGAATTGATCGCCGGGCCCAGCTACGACCCCCATCGCGCGTGGCGAATAGCGTGCCCAGGCTGAAGAGGTCACTGGTGGCTTGTTTGACGACCAGCCAGCCGGTTTGGACGTCGAGGAACTCAAGGAACACGGCGCCCGCCTGCGCGGCGGCTTCGCCGGGTACAAACAAGTCCAGTGTCGCAGTGTGCCAGGTGCGGCCGCCATCGGTGGTGCGCGCCAGCGCGTAGGCCACTTCGCCACTATCGTTCCACGCGCTGGTCACGGCCCAGCCATGACGCCGGTCCGTAAAGGCGACGGCACGCAATTGAGAGTTGACTGTCGTTGGTGTTGTGATCTCGGTCCACAGCTGGCCGCCATCGGCCGTCCAAAACAGGCCCTGGTCCGTCCACACCCAGCCGGTCCCCGATGCGACCGCCTGAAAGCCGCGCAGGGTGGGGGCTTCATTTGTGGTGACAGCGGCGGGTGATGGGGAAGCGGTGAGCGGCGCCGCGCTGGCCAGGAGGCAGACGGCGCTGAAAATGAAGAATAGACGGGTATGGGGGCGCATTCTCTCGACCGAGCCGTTATCACTCAACAGCAGACGCAACTATTGCCAGATTGCCTCCCGGGGGCTGCCCGTGATCCAATCGTAACATGATTAGGTTGATTCGCGGCTGAAGGCTCGACTGGGCGAAGGCGGGCGAGGGGCAGGGCCGGCGCGCCCTGCCGAGCACGCCGGCCCTGGTCACTATAGACGAGCGCGCGCCTCGGGCGTGCCGTAGTCCACGTAGTGGACCTAAGTTTCGCAGGCCGAGCTGTCTATGCTGCCTTTCAACACCCGCGGCGCCTGCACCTCGCTTAAGCTGATGGCGGCCAAAGGGGTGTCGTGTCGCGATCCTTGATCAGGTCACAGGTTGTCACCCTGGGACCTCAACACGGCCCTTCCATTTTGGGACTAACTCGGGTATAATCGCGCCAGTTAATTCCTCGAATTGTTTGATCCTCTATCTTCCTGCTCCAGAAGAAGCCTCAAACATCTTTGGAACAACTGACCGCCCAGCGGCGATGCGCTGACGCCTGGGAAGGGCCACGCGTATACAGCGCAACTGCGACACATTACAACAAGAAGCATTGTAGGAAAATGAACAAACTGCGCATCATTCCCCTGGGCGGCCTGGGGGAAATCGGCAAGAACATGACAGTTCTTGAGCACGGCCGCGACATGATCATCGTCGACTGCGGGGTCATGTTTCCCGACAATGACATGTATGGCATCGACCTGGTTTTGCCCCAGTTCGATTACGTCATCGCGAATCAAGATCGGCTGCGCGGCATAGTGCTGACGCATGGCCATATGGACCACATCGGGGGCCTACCCTATCTGCTGCGCCAAATCCAGGCGCCGCTGTATGGCACACCGCTGACGCTGGGCATGGTCAAGCGCCAACTGCAGGAAGCTAACGTCCTGCCGCGGGCCCGGCTCAACCTCGTCAACGAGAAGAGCGTGCTACAACTGGGCTCCTTTAAGGTCAGCCTCTTCGCCGTGGCGCATTCGATCCCCGGTGCGGTCGGCCTGGTGATCGACACGCCTGTAGGAACCGTCGTCCATACCGGCGACTACAAGCTGGACGAGACCCCGGCGGGCGGCCGCATCACCGACCTGGCCCGCCTGCGCCGGCTGACGTCCAACGGCGTGCTGGCGCTGCTGGCCGACAGCACGAATGCCGACCGACCGGGCCGGACCCCAACCGAGCAACTGGTGGGCGAGGCGCTGGACGGACTTTTCACGGGCGCCAAGGGCGGGCGCATCGTCATCGCGACCTTTGCCTCGCTGCTGGCTCGGCTGCAAGAGATCATGCGCCTGGCCGAAAAGCACGGGCGCAAGGTGGCCCTCACTGGCCGAAGTCTGGTGGACAACGTAGCCCTGGCCCGCGAGCTGGGGTATCTGACCGTTCCCGATGGCTTGCTGGTGGAGCCGAGCGCCAAAGTGCCCAATGGCAAGCTAGTGATCCTGGCGACCGGCGCGCAGGGCGAGCCGCGCTCGGCGCTCAATCGCATGGCGCAAGGCGAGCACCGCGAAGTGCAGCTTAAGCCTGGCGATACCGTGATCATTTCGGGCGGCACTATCCCCGGCAACGAAGCGGAAGTCAGCCGGATGCTCAACAAGCTGTTTGCGCTGGGGACCAACGTGATCTACGGCAAGCTGGCGACGACCCACGTCTCGGGCCACGGCAGCCGGGACGAGATGACGGCAATGCTCCAGGCCACACGGCCCAAGTATCTCATCCCGGTGCACGGCGAGACCCGGCACCTGCACCTGCATGCCCGGCTGGCGCACGATCACGGGCTGGCGCCTGAGAACGCCTTTATCCTGAAGAACGGCGCCGCCTGGGCGACCGATGGCAAGAAGGCTTGGCTCGACGCGCCAGTGGCCGCCAGCGACGTGCTGGTGGATGGTCGGCTGGTCGGCGAAGTAGCCGCCATCGTCCTGCGCGATCGCCAACGGCTGTCGCAGGACGGTTTCATCGTCGCGCTGATCCCGGTCGACAAGCGCAATAAGCTGGCGGGCGAACCCGAGATCATCACGCGTGGCTTTGTGCCCGAGGGCGTGTCGCGAGACCTGCTGCAAGCGGCGCGGCGTGAGATCAAGCGTCACCATCAGCACGGCAAGATCGTCGGGCACGATCAAGTCCGCGAAACGCTGCAGCGCTTCTTCTACCGCGAGACCCGGTCTTGGCCGGTGGTTCTGCCCAGCTTGATCCGGGTCTAGACTCAACCGACAACGCTAGCCGACGCATCTCCTAGCCGGCCTGGCGCGCGCGCTAGTTGCGCCCCGCGCGGCGTGTGCCTGGCCAGCGGACTGCGAACGATGCGTACAGAGGCCGGAAACGGTATGGTTGCCGCGCCGAGGCTGAAACCGTATGATGGTGACCGTGCATCAACACCAGCGATTGTGTTGGGTATTGGTCTGTCTGGTCAGCGGCGCGTGCGTATCAGCCCAGGCGACGCCGATCGCTCCGGCGACGGCGCGCCTGGACGTTACGGTCCCCACCGTTACCGCCGGCGCGGCCAACCCGACCCCAGTTCCAACCCAAACAATTGAGGCGATATACGATCCAACCCATGCGCCCCTGCCGGCACCCGATTGGCCGCGGCCCCACTATGCGCTGACAGCCACGCTTGATCTGGCCGACTACACGCTGGCCGTGCAGGCAATTATCACTTTGGTGCCACCTGCTGCCGACCGCCTGATCTTCAATCTAAACTTACTCCAGTCGGCCACGCTCATCGATTCTC
>JADLEU010000042.1 GCA_020845955.1 Anaerolineales bacterium | reverse complement strand
CTCAAGCCGCTCGCCGGGCTCAGCCTGGCGCAGGTGGCCGCCCAACGTGGCCAGGCGCCCGAGGACGCCATCATCGACCTGGTCATCGAAGACGACAGCCGGGTCGGGACGGTCTACGTGCTCATGTCCGAAGACAATGTCCGGCGGCAGGTGGTCTTGCCCTGGATGAGCTTTGGCTCGGATGCCAGCTCGCTGGCCGCCGAGGGCGTTTTCCTGCGCTCCAGCACTCACCCCCGCGCTTACGGCACCTTTGCGCGGGTGCTTGGCAAGTACGTGCGCGATGAGCGCGCACTGCCGCTGGAGGCCGCTATCCGCCAGATGTCGGGCCTCCCGGCTGCCAACCTGCGCCTCGGCCGGCGGGGCCGGCTTCTACCCGGGTACTTCGCCGACGTGGTGGTCTTCGATCCGGCCGCCGTTCAGGACCACGCTACATTTGCCCAGCCCCACCAATACGCTACCGGCGTCGAGCACGTCCTCGTCAACGGCGTCCCAGTCCTGCGCGACGGTGAACACACTGGTGCCTTCCCCGGCCGCGTCATCTCGGGCCCCGGCCAGATCAACCGTTGAGCCAGCCGGCTGCGGACGGGCTGCTCAACTGGGCTTTGCCCAACCGGTTGGTCAGCCTGACGCGAGGGCTCATACGCCGCCGTTCTTGGAAATTGGCTGCTTCCACCTGACACAACCCCTCAAATCCGGAGTACAATGGCTGAAGCACGGAGGGCACGACCTTGTATCGTCAACCCGGCTGGCCCCTCAGCAACGGACACGTCGTTCGCAGTCACATGGAAGCCAGCCTATGCCAGTACCTGACTGGGGTCAAGGAAGCGCACGTCCACGCCACCCCAGAAGCCCTCAGTTTTAGCGTCGTTATCGCCCCCAAGCGCCATGCGCTCTACGTGCCCAGCATCGTGCTGACGCAGACTCGCAGCGACAAGCGCACCATCATCATCGAGCCGGTCGACTCGGTCCGCCCGGGCGGGGGTGTGCGCCGGCTGCAGGGCTTTCGTAAAGCTCATCACGCCGATTACTTCCTGATCGTCGTGGCCCGGCGTGCGCTACGCCCGCATATCCCCGACGACGCCTACGACCTGTTTGTCCCGCTGGAGGACTTTCTGCCGCTCGACAATTTCCTCACTGCGCTATGATGCCCGCCGACTTCATCCACGGCCTGCGCGCCCGCGTGGGCCCGGCCCTGCTGCCCGTGGCCTACGTCACCGCCATCGTGCGCAACGAGCGCGGCCAGGTCCTCCTCCAGCGCCGGCAGGACTTCGGCGACGCCTGGTGGGGACTGCCCGGCGGCGTGATCGAGCCCGGCGAGTCACCCGCCGCCTGTGTCCGCCGTGAGGTCCTCGAAGAGACCGGCCTGCGCGTGCGCCCTCTGCGCCTGACCGGTCTCTATTCGAGCCTGCGCTATCAGGTCACCTATCCCAATGGCCACCAGGTTCAGCAGGTGACCTTGTGCTACACGGTCGATATCGAAGGCGGCAGCCTGATCCCGGCCGCCGGTGAAATCGAAGCGCTCGCGTTTCTCGATCCGAGCGCCCCGCTGCCTCGCCCACCCTGGTATGCCGACATGCTGCTTCATGCCTTGCGCTTGCGGCCGGGCGCCGGTCCTTATTTCGACCCGCCTGAGTCTCAGTCGCCGGCCACGCCCTTGGCCTCCCTGGCGGCAGTTCAGGCGGCGGGCTTCTCCGAGGCCTTACCGTGGCCGGTCGCGGCTGTCGCCGCCATCGATCCGGCCGGCCGCCTCCTGTTGCGGCATAGTCCCGCCGTCGATGCCTGGGACTTGCCGACAACCCCCTTGCGCGCCGGCGAGACCCTGGCTTATACGGCCCAGAGGGGCCTGCGCGCGCAGACCGGGCTCGACCTGGCCCCCAGGCGGCTAGTGGGCGCGATCGGCGGCCACCGCGCGCCGGCCCAGAGCGGCCACCAGCCTTTCTACCCAATTGCCGGCGTCTTCGCGGTCTGGCTCCACGCCGAGGTCTCAAGGCTGCACGGCCCTATCCAGTTCTTCACACGCGCCGCTTTGCCGCCGCTGCCGGCCGCCACTACCGATTTGCTGTTCCAGGCGGGCTTGGCCTGATCGCCTCCGGCTTTGACCGCACACCCAACCGGTCATACAATCGGCCCAATCTCATCTGAAGTGGAGGTCTTGATGGCCGTCGACGTGATTTTCACTGACCGGGCCCCACGGCCGGTTGGCCCCTATTCACAGGCTTACCGAGCCGGAGGCATACTCTACACTGCCGGGCAGGTTGCCCTCGACCCGACCACCGGCGAGCTGGTCCCGGGCGGCATCGCCGCGCAGACGCGCCAGGCGCTGCGCAACCTGGAGGCCGTGCTCGCCGCGGGCGGCAGCAGCCTGGGGAATGTGGTCAAGACTACGATCTTTATGGCCGACCTAGCTGAATTCAGCCAGATGAATGCCGTCTATGCCGAGTTCTTTACACAGAACCCGCCCGCGCGTTCCACGGTTCAGGTGGCGGGGCTGCCCAAGGGCGCGCGCGTCGAGATCGAGTGTGTCGCCGTGATCAGCGGGTAATCGGTGGCGCTCCCGCGGCCCTATTGTTGGCCTGTTCATCGGGTCGCTCATGGCGCTGGTCGCCAACAATGGGCTACGCGCGTTTTTCGCGCTGGTCAGCGGCGACGCTGGCAAAATGGCCGTCGCGCCGGCCCTGCTCTATCTACTCGCCTGGGCGGTGGGTTTTCAGCAGAACCTGCTGCTCAAGATCGTCACGTCGGTCTTCAGTCGCATCTTTCCGAAAGAAGCGCAGACCTAGACTTCAGCGGTCGACGCGCTCGATGCGCGCTCCAAGCGCCTTGAGCTTCTCGTCGATCCGCTCGTAGCCGCGCTCGATCTGGCCGATATTGCGGATTACCGATTGGCCTCGCGCGCAGAGCGCCGCCAGTAGCAGCGACATGCCGGCTCGAATGTCCGGCGACTCCAACTGCTCGGCCTGCAAGCCGTTCGGACCTTGCACCAGGCAGCGATATGGGTCGCACAGGATGATGCGCGCGCCCATGCTCACCAGTTTGTCGGTAAAGTACATGCGGCCGGAGAACATCCAATCGTGGAACAGCACCGTGCCGGTGGTCTGCGTCGCCACGGTAATAGCGATGCTGGTCAGGTCGGTGGGGAACGCCGGCCAGACGTTGGTCTTCACCTCTGGGATGGCGCCGCCTAGGTCGGGCACGACCGTCAGCGCTTGCCCGCTGGGCACCAGGATGTCATCGCCCTCAGTCGTCCAGCGCACGCCCAAGCGCCCGAACACCAGCCGGATCATATCGAGGTGCTGCACGCCGGCGTTGCAGATGCGCAGCTCACCGTTGGTGACAGCGGCCGCGCCGATATAGCTCACCACTTCGAGATAATCGGCGCCGATGGTGTATTCGCCGCCCCTCAGCGCGGCCACGCCGTGGATCACCAGGCTGTTGGTGCCGATGTTCTCGATGCAAGCGCCCAGGCAATTGAGGAAGTGGCACAGGTCCTGGACGTGCGGCTCCGACGCTGCGTTGTGGATGATCGTGGTGCCCTCGGCCAGCACGGCGGCCATGACCGCGTTCTCCGTGGCCGTTACGCTGCACTCGTCGAGCAGCATCGCGCCTCCCCGCAGGCCATCGGCTTGCATTTGGAATTGGCCGTCGGTGTATTCGACCTTGGCGCCCAGTCCCTCCAGCGCCAACAGGTGCGTGTCCAGCCGGCGGCGGCCGATCACGTCGCCACCGGGCAGCGGCAGCCGAATGGCTCCGTGGCGGGCCAGCATCGGCCCGGCGATCAGCATCGAAGCCCGAATACGGCGGCACAATTCAGGGCTGAGATCAACATCCGAGACGCGCGGCGTCAGCACGCGCCAGGTGTGCGCGTCGAGCACGTCCACTTGAGCGCCGAGCTGGGTGATGATTTGCCGCATCGTCTGAACGTCACGGATCCCCGGCACGTTGCGCAGGATGACGGGGTGCGGCGTCAGCAGACAGGCCGCCAGCAGCGGCAGGGCCGCGTTCTTGTTCCCGGCCGGCGTCACCGCTCCGTGGAGGGGATAGCCCCCCTCGATAATGAATTGTTCCATGGTCAGTCGTCGATTGTACACGCCGGCCCGGGCCGGTCAACCGCTGATTTCGCTACGGGATGTGGTAGAATCGTGGCGCATATGTCTCAATTGCCGCTCAAGACGCCGGCCCCGCCGCAGGGTATCATCGCCGCGCTGGTCACCGGCTTTGAGACGGTCAATGCCCGCCTGGAACTCATCCTGCTGCCGCTGCTGCTCGACTTGTTCTTGTGGCTCGGTCCCCACCTGTCGATCCAGCGGCTGGTGCCGCCCCTGGAGGCGGCGCTGCGCGCCATGGCAGCGCCGGCCGGCGCCGACCCGGCCATGCGCCGCAATCTGGAGACGTTGGTGGCGGCGCTGAGCGACTACGGCGCATCTTTCAACGTCTTTTCGGTACTCAGCACGGCGCCGCTGGGTCTGCCCAGCCTGGTGGCTGGCCGCACGCCGATGACTGTGCCGGGTGGGGCGCCGCTGATTTGGTATCTCGACAATCTGGGACAATATCTGCTGCTGGCGGGGGCATTTGTGCTCCTGGGCCTGCTGTTGGGAGCGGTCTACCTGGGCGGCATTGCCCAGCAGGTCCGTGACCGGCGCGTTAACTGGGCCCAGTTGCTTCGCCAGGTTTGGGGTGATTGGGCCCGCTTGACGGCGCTGGGCGCCGTGGCCTTGCTGGCCACTGCCGCGCTTGGGTTGCCGGTGTTAGTCCTCACTGGCGTCGTTACGCTTCTGAGTCCGCTCGTAGGGGGTCTCGTTTGGTTGGCGGGCCTGACGGTCATGCTCTGGGCGCTGTTTTACGGCGGCTTCGCGGTGCATGGCATGCTGCTGCAGCGCCGCGGGCTCTTGTCGGCCCTCTGGGATAGCGCTCGCCTGGTTCAGATCAACCTGCCGTACGCGGCCGGCCTGTTTGTGTTGGTAGTGCTGATCAACGTCGGCCTGGCGCTGGTGTGGAACATCCCCAGCGACAACTCGTGGCTGCTTTTGCTCGGGGTCGCGGGCCACGCGCTTATTTCTACGGCGCTGATCTCGGCGACGTTCGTCTTCTATCAGGACCGTTACCGCTGGTGGATCGAAATGCGCCAGACGCTCAGGGCGCGCGCCGAGGCCGAGCAGCGCGGCCGTCATGGTCGCAAAGCTTAACGCACCGGCTAGATGGAGTTGTTCGCTTATGGCCAATAAAGACGCGGTTGCATCCAACTACGGGGTCGACTCGATCCAGGCCCTGGAGGGCATTGAGCACGTTCGCAAACGTCCGGGCATGTACGTGGGCGGTACCGACCTCAAGGCGCTTCACCACCTGGTCTACGAGGTGGTCGACAACTCGATCGACGAAGCCTTGGCTGGCGTCTGTGACAAGATCGAAATTATCGTCCATTCTGATAGCAGCGTCACCGTCACCGACAATGGACGCGGCATCCCGGTGGGGCCGCACCCCACCAAGAAGGACGCGCGCGGCAAGCCGATGGATACGCTCGATGTCGTCATGACCGTCATCGGCGCCGGCGGCAAGTTCGGCGGCGGGGGCTACAAGGTCTCCGGCGGTCTGCACGGCGTAGGCGTTTCAGCCGTCAATGCCCTGTCGGAGTGGATGCAGGTGGAAATCCTCCGCGACGGCAAGCGCTACACACAGCGCTATGCACGCGGTGTGCCGGCCGGCCCGGTGCAGGTGGCCGGCAAGGCCGGGCCCAATGACCATGGCACCGCCCAGACCTTTAAGTTCGACCGCCAGATTTTCAGAGAACCTGGCCTGGAATACCGCTTCGAGACCCTGGCAGCGCGCTTCCGCGAGCAGGCCTTCGTTACGCGTGGCGTGACCATTCACTTCCGCGACGAGCGCGACGGCCGGGAAATGAACTTCTATTTCGAGGGCGGCATTACGTCCTTTGTGCGCTACCTGAACCACAACCGGCAGCGGTTGCACCCCGTCGTGCACGTCGAGCGCGAGGTCGACGGGGTGGGCATTGACGTGGCGGTGCAGTATACCGATGCCTACAACGAGGCGGTCTACTCCTTTGCGAATACGATCAATACCGTCGACGGCGGCACGCACCTGACCGGGCTGCGCTCGGCGTTGACGCGCTCGATTAATGACTACGCCCGCAAAGCCGGCTTGCTCAAGGACGCTGATCCCAACTTCTCGGGCGAGGACACTCGCGAAGGCCTGACCGGCATCGTCAGCATCCGGCATCACGAGCCGCAGTTCGAGTCGCAGACCAAAGTCAAGTTGATGAACCCCGAAGTGCAGACTTTCGTTCAGCAGGTGCTGGGCGAGGCCTTTGGGGAATTCCTGGAAGAGAACCCGCGCGAAGCCAAGGCCATCGTCGAGAAATGTCTCACCTCGGCTCGCGCCCGGGATGCGGCCAAGAAGGCGCGCGACCTGGTCATTCGCAAATCGGCCCTAGAAAGCCTCACCCTGCCCGGCAAGCTGGCCGACTGCTCGGAGCGCGAACCGGCCAAGTGCGAGCTCTATATTGTCGAGGGCGATAGCGCCGGCGGCAGCGCCAAGCAGGGTCGTGACCGGCACTTCCAGGCTATCCTGCCCTTGCGCGGCAAGATCCTCAACACCGAGCGGGCCCGCCTGGATAAGATCCTGGGCAATAATGAGGTCAAGGCCATGATCTCGGCCTTGGGCACGGGTGTCGGTGACAATTTCTCACTCGATGGGCTGCGTTACGGCAAGACTGTCTTGATGACCGACGCCGATGTGGACGGCAGCCACATCCGCACGCTGCTCCTGACCTTCTTCTTCCGCTACATGCAGGGCCTCATCGAGGAAGGCCACCTGTTTATTGCCCAGCCGCCGCTCTATCGTCTTGAATTCAAGAAGGATGTGCGCTACGCCTACAGCGATGGCGAAAAGGACCGGGTGGTCAAGGAATTGGCTGGGGCAGCGGCCGACCGGGTTTCCATCCAGCGCTACAAGGGTCTGGGCGAAATGAACCCCGAGCAGCTCTGGGATACCACCATGAACCCGGCCAATCGAACCCTGCTGCAGGTGACGGTGGAGGACGCCGCCGAAGCCGATCACACTTTTGACATGCTCATGGGCGAGGCGGTCGATCCTCGCCGGCGCTTCATCACAACGCATGCCAAGAGCGTCAAGAACCTGGATGTCTAGGCCAGTCCCAATTTGGGCGGGCAGGGGTGGCGATTGGCGCCGCGCCGGCCCTGGATTATTTGTGAGCAGGAGGTCACTATGTCTGACCGCAAGATAGTGCAGATCATGTCGGCAGAAGGGTGGGGGGCGACTTTTGGCGATGGTGACGAGGAAATCATCTCGCCGTTGGTCGGCTGGGCGCTGGTCCAGCGCGGCGGCCAATCAGAGGTGGTGGGGCTCACCGCGTCTGAGAACAAGGTGGCGCTGTGCGACGACGACGCCGATTTCACGGGTTATGTGTTTCTGCCCGACGCCCTGCCGAACGACCTCGAGGTCGAGCAGGACCTCTTCGCCGCCGAGGACCTCGATGAGGATGACTTCGACGACGACGATTTCGACGACGACGATGATCTTGACGGCACTTCTGGAAATGGGCCCGCCTTCAATCCGAAGGCGGGCCGCCTTAACTAAGGCCTGATCGCCGGCCGCCTCTCCCGCTCATGGCCCGCTGTCGGCTGGTTTCAGCGGGTCCGCCCTCCTCGCATTTGCCGATCCCCGCGTGTAGGACAACCCTGACAGCGATATCAGACTATCCCCTACTTCGAAACCCGCCCGCGTTTGGTACCATTTGCCGCAATCCGGCATAAGAGCACCCGGTACGGTGCGGCTATCTCATTCACGGTTTAGGGCACTGCCAATCGGTGTAGACTGGGTGACTGGTCCACAAACGCCCCGGCCCGATTCGCTTTCTGTGGTCTTGTGGAAGCTGGGCCGGGTTTGGGCGCGGCAGCGCTCTGCAGGAGGAGCATCATGATCAAGGTGCTGATCGCGGATGATCACGCAGTGGTTCGCCAGGGCCTGCGCCAAATTCTGGCGGAAACCGCGGACATGGCGGTTGCCGGCGAGGCTGCCAGCGGTCCCGAGACGCTCGAGCGGGCGCGTTCCGAGGCGTACGATGTGCTCGTACTTGACATCACCATGCCCGTCCGGAGCGGATTCGACATCCTCAAGGAACTGCGCGTCGAGAAGCCCAAGTTGCCTGTGTTAGTGCTGAGCATGCACGCCGAGGAGCAGTTTGCCGTGCGCCTGCTCAAGGCGGGCGCCTCGGGCTACTTGAACAAGGAAAGCGCGCCAGACGAGTTGGTCAAGGCCATTCGCAAAGTCGTTTCCGGGGGACGGTACGTCAGCCCGGCTCTGGCCGAGAAGCTGGCCTTCGAAATCGATGCCGACTCCGACCGGATGCTGCATGAGAGCTTGTCCAACCGGGAATTTCAAGTTATGCGCATGATGGCCTCCGGCAAGACCGTTAAGGAGATTGCCAACGACCTGTCGCTGAGCGTGAAGACGATCAGCACGTATCGGGCGCGCATCCTCGACAAGATGAACCTGCGCACCAATGCCGAGTTAATCCACTACGCCATACAGAATCAGTTGATCGAGTAGGCCCGCTGGCGCGGGATCTGCGGGCCGGCCGGCCTGGCACCGTTCGGCGCGCTCCCGGAGGGCTGTGGCTCGTCACGGGAGCGCGTGGACGACGAGGTCAAAGGCCGCCAGCACGCCGCCGCGATCTGCCGGCCTCCATGCCGCACGGTTGTCAATCTCGCGAATTTGCACGGTTGCTGAGCTCAGGCAGGTCGTATTCTTGCGCCCCTGGGGCCGGCAGGTAGAATCGAAGTTATCAGTCAACGTCCTACATCAGAATCAGCGCTGGGCCGATAGTAGCGGCACATCGGAATCGCTATTGTAGCGGGTGTGCTACGAGCGGCGCCCAGCAAGGCACGTTGCTGAACATCGCTGTCTGAACCGTCGGTGCATTCGTAGCCCGCCTGGTGCTAACCCCCCTTTGCTAGGCATCGGCGCGATGAACCAGAAGAGCTTCAGTCCTTCGGTGTTGATCGTGCCGCTGCTGGGCGCGGTGATCCTCCTGGCGATGGTGACCCTACCTCGCCGTGGGACTGCGCGCTAACGGCCTAGCCCTCCTGCCGGCCTCTGCCCAGCGAGCCAGGCTTTCCTCTCTCAACCCTCACTGTTCGAGTGCCACCGCCTGCTGTTGACGAGACAGAGGGCGAGTGGCGCTCGAACATTAAGGGGGCTCTTCTCGGCCAGGTGTAGGACTAGTCTGACACGTTGTTAAACGCAATCCTACACCGGAATCATCTGCCCGCCGATAGTGCCAGCTGGCACGAGGCCGTATGCTTTTTGCGAGCTTCCGATTGGAGAAAGCCAATGATCCGAGTGCTGCTAATTGAGGAAGTGCGCGCTATCGGCGAGATCGTCGCCACCGTGCTCCGGTCTGAACCTGACATCGAGGTAGTTGGCTGTGCCGGCACGCTTGAGGAGGCCGAGCCCTTGTTGAGCGCCAGCAACGTCGCGCTGGTCAATACGCCGATGCATTCCGATGGGTCGGCACGCCTGATCCGCGCGCTGCGCCGCCTGGCGCCCAAGGTGAAGATTGTGGTCATGGGGTTAGCTCGCAGCCAGCCTGCCATTCTTCAGTGCATTGAGGCTGGCGTTGCCGGCTACGTCCTGAAGGACAGCCCGCTGAGCGAGTTGCTGAGGAACATCCGCGCCGCATACAACAACGAAGCGTTGGTCTCGCCGCCGATTGCCGCCGCGCTCATGTCCTATGTGGCTGAATGGGTCGGCTTTGATCCCGCCGGCCATCTGGAATTGGCGGCGCCCGAGTGCCTTACCCGGCGTGAGCGCGAAGTGCTTACCCTGGTGCAGCAGGGCCTCTCCAATCAGGAAATTGCCGAGTCCCTGGTGATTGAGCTCGGCACGGTCAAGAACCACGTCCATAACATTCTGCGCAAGTTGAAAGTCAACAGCCGCCGCGACGCCGTCCATGTCTCTCGCCGGGCGGGGCTATGGAGCCTGGCCGAGGTCAAGTCCAAGCCCAATGGCCGCCGGCCCGGCGAGCGTCCGCTGTATTCGTCGGCCATCGGCGCCTCGACTTGAGCCAGCGCGGGAGGCGGCCCCGTGGGCGGACTAG
>JADLEU010000041.1 GCA_020845955.1 Anaerolineales bacterium | reverse complement strand
CGCTCCCCGGGCCTGCTGCGATCACAGATTCGGCATCCGCGCCGCGCGGCCCGGCTGGCTTCATTGGCGGTCCCCACCCGTGGGCCCTCGCGCCCGGCCGCCGCGCGCCGAGGGCAGCGGTTTTCGTTCCCCCCGCCCGGCCTTATAATGCGGTTGAACCGGTCGAGGCCGCGCGCCTGCCTCGATCCCGGCCAATTCCGCCCCCTGGAGCCCCGATGCGCATTGAGTCCCTGCTTGCTGCCCGCCTCTTCATGGCCCCCCAGCTCGCCGGCGGATATATCTACTTCGTCAGCGATCTCAGCGGGCGGCTCAGTCTGTACCGCATGGCCGCCCGGCCCGGAGGCAGCGTCCCCGAGCCCCTGCTGCCGCCGCACCTGGCCCTGCAGAACCCTCACCTGCTCGGCGGATATGCCTTTCGCGCCTTTCCCCGGCTGGGCCAGATCCTGGTCATGCTCGATCGGGACGGGGACGAGAACTACCAGCCGATGCGGGTGCCCCTGACCGGCGGCTTTCCCGAGCCGGCTTTTGGCGGCCAGCTCGGCGGTTACCGCGTGCACAGCTCCAAGGCCGACCTTGAGCAAAGCGTGATCTACTTCGTGGCTGAATCGCGCCGGGAGGCGAAGCTGATAACGTTTCGCGGCTGGCTGGCCGAGGACAGGCTCGAGCACCTGGCTGAAAGTGAGTGGGGGCTGATCCCCGAGGGCGTCAGCGACGACCACCGGCAGCTCATTCTCAGCGAGGGCTACACCGCCGGCGACAACGTGCTCTTCTGGCACAAGGACGGCGAGCGGCGGCGGCTGCACGGCACGCCGCTTAAGGACCGCGTCCCCGGCCGCGAGTACGCCGTGCCGGCCTTCTTCAGCGCCTTCTTCGTCAACCAGGACCAGGGCGTGCTGCTGGCCACCGCGCTCTTCACCGATACTTACGGGCTGGGCTACCTCGATCTCAGCCAGGGCGCGCCGGCCGAAGTCCAGCCCGTCACCATCACCGGCCAGCGCCACTGCGGCGCAGGCGAGTTCACTGGCCTGCAGCGCCTACGCGGCAACTGCTTCACCGCGGAGTTCAACATCGACGGCGTGTCGTGGCTGTACGAGGCGGAGTTCGACCCGGCCGCGCGGGCGTTGGCGCTGCGCACCATCCTGGCCGGCGAAGGCCCGCTGGGCAGCGGCGTGCTCGAATCGAGCTTCTACGAAAAGGGCAGTGACACCCACGTGCTGTCCTACTCGACCGCCACCTCGCCCACCCAGATCTACACCGTTGGCGGCCCGGCGCGCGACCAGGTCGTGCAGCACACCGCCGAGCGCGTCCTGGGCATCCCGGCCGAACAGCTCTCCGCCGGCGAAGACGCCTCTTTCACCTCGTACGACGGCCTGCGCATCTCAGCCCGCCTATACCTGCCGGCCGCGGCCCTGGGGTTCTCCGGGCCACGGCCATTGGTGTACTACGTCCACGGCGGGCCCCAGGGACAGGAGCGCCCCGACTTCGCCTGGTTCTCGATGCCGCTGATCCAGTTCCTCACCCTGAACGGCTTCGCTGTTTTCGTGCCGAATGCGCGCGGCAGCACCGGTTACGGGCTGAACTACATGAAAAAGGTCGATCACGATTGGGGCGGCGCCGACCGGCTCGACCACGTGCACGCGATGATCCAGGTGCTGCCGCGAGACCCCCGGCTGGACGTGGCGCGCGCGGGCGTGGTCGGCCGTTCCTACGGCGGCTACATGACGCTGACCCTGGCCAGCCGCCATCCCCAGCTGTGGTCGGCAGCCGTCGACATGTTTGGCCCCTACGACCTGTTGAGCTTCATGGACCGCATCCCGCCTACCTGGAAGCCCTACTTTCGCGTGGCCGTGGGCGACCCCGAGACCGAGCGCGATTTCCTGGCCGAGCGCTCGCCGGCCGCCTACATCCAGCAGATCACCTGCCCCCTGCTCGTGATCCAGGGCCAGAACGATCCGCGCGTGGTCGAGCCCGAGTCGCGCGACGTCGTCGAGCGCCTGGGCGGACTGGGCAAGCAAGTCGACTACTTGGTCTTCGACAACGAGGGCCACGACGTGCTCAAGTTTGAGAACAAGGTGCGCTGTTATTCAGAAATACTTTCCTTCTTTCAGCGCCACCTTGGAACTCAAACAAGAAGTGGCGGATAACGGCCCCAACCTATCCGGTCGGGGCCATTTCGATGTCAACACGAGACTGACAACGACTACAGGAATTTGCTCTAGTGGCCAAAAGCGGCCCGAAATGCAGCCAATTGGGGGGTGCCCAAGCAGAAACATAATCTGTGCAATCCGGCACCAATTGACTATTGCCCTCCGCGCCAACAGCGGTTAGGATTGCCCAGCGTTTGTTACGACACAAAGCCCCAATCGCCCGGCCGTGCTGCCAGCCTCGACTGGCGGGACGTGTGGGCGGGATCAGCACAACAGGCCTCACCGCCGCACTCGCAAAGGAGCGCCGCCGTACCTGTGATTTGCCTTCGCACGTGTTTCGCCTGGGGTCTGCGCCTGGCCGGGCTGGGAGTCCTGCTGGCGGCCGGGCTGCGGCCGGTAGCGGCCACCCCTTCGATCACCGCAACCGTTTATTTGCCCGCCGCCCATTTTGCTTCGCCGCCTGCCCTGCCGGCGGATTGGCTGGGGCAAGTGAATTTCTACCGCACGACCGCCAACCTTCCGCCCGTCACCGAGAACGCCGCCTGGAGCGCCGGCAACGTGTTCCACGCTCGCTACAGCGTTAAGACCAACACGCTGCAGCACGATGAAGACCCAGCCAATCCCTGGTACACCCCGGAAGGCCAGGCCGCGGCGCAGAAAAGCAACCTGACCGCCAGCTACGCCGCCAACGCGCCCGATTCATGGGCGATTGGCGCCTGGATGCAGGCGCCCTTCCATGCCCTGGGGATCCTCGATCCTCGCCTGACCCAGGTGGGGTTTGGCAGCTACCGCGAAGCAGATGGCGGCCTGCAAACCTCGGCCGGCCTGGACGTGATCCGGGGCCTCAACTACGCTCTGGCGGCCGAATACCCCGTGATCTGGCCCGCCCCGGGCGCCGTCATCCCGCTCAGCCAGCATTGGGGCGAATACCCCGACCCGCTGGCCAGCTGCCCCGGCTACGCCGCGCCCGCCGGCCTGCCGCTGCTGCTCCAATTGGGGCCCGGCCACCTCATCCCGCAAGTGAGCGCCAGCGCCATCACCACTTCCGGCGCCGCGCTGGAGCACTGCGTCTTCAGCGAGTCGACCTACACCCACCCGGAGGGAGCGGCCCAGGGCTTGGGCCGCGCGATCCTCAACAGCCGCGATGCCGTCGTCCTCGTGCCGCGCGCGCCCCTGGCGCCGGGCGTGGCCTACACGGTCTCGCTGACCGCCAACGGCCAGACCCACACCTGGTCCTTCAGCGTCGCCGCCAACGCCGAAAGCACGGCCGTGAGCGCCGCTACCCCCCTAGCGTTCGCCGGGCCAGGGCCCGTACCCGGCGCCCTGTCCGCCCCGCGCCCCTAGCCCTGGCGCCAGCTGGAGGCCGCCGATTACGCGATCGGGGTTTTCATCCAACCGGCCGTGTTGTGGAAGTTCGCCACCACGCCGCCGGGCGGGTTGAGGGCGTCGCAGGCCTCGCGTTCCTCGTAAGCCAGCGACATCTCCAGCACCGGCAGCACGTCCTGGAGCTGCGCCATCGTGCGCGGCCCGAAGATGGGGGCCGTGATGCCCGGCTGGTCCTTGCACCACAGCAGAGCCAACTGCCCCGGCGTCTTGCCGTGCGCCTGGGCGGCGGCGGTCAGCTGATCGCCCACCGCGATCCCCCGCGCCGTAACCCGCTCGGCGTAGATGGTGGCCTGCATGCGCGCGGCGCGGGAATCAGGCGCGGGCGGTTCGCCGCCGCGGTAGCGCCCGGCCAGCACCCCTTGCGCCAGCGGCGCCCAGGGCAGCAGCGCCAGGTTGTAGCGCAGCGCCAGCGGCACCAGTTCGTTCTCGATGCGGCGGTCCAGCAGGTTGTAGGGCGGCTGCTCGCTGACGTAGCGCGCCAGGTGCTCGCGCTCGCTGACCGCCAGCGCCTCCATCACCATCCAGGCCGGGTGCGTCGAGCAGCCGACGTAGCGCACCTTGCCGGCCCGCACCAGATCGGTCAGCGCGCCCAGGGTCTCGTCCACCGGCACGGTTGGCTCGGGGCGGTGCGTCTGGTACAGGTCAAGATAGTCGGTCTGCAGCCGGCGCAGCGAAGCGTCGCACGCCTCGAAGATGTGCTTGCGCGACAGGCCTTGATCGTTTGGGCCGTCGCCCACTTTCCCGCGCACCTTGGTGGCCAGGAAGATCCGGTCGCGCCGCCCACGCAGCGCCTTGCCGACGATCTCCTCGCTGCGCCCGCCGGCATACACGTTGGCGGTGTCGATGAAGTTGATGCCCGCGGCCAGCGCCGCGTGGATGATGGCGATCGAGTCGGCCTCGTCGGTCCGTTCTCCGAAATTCATGGCGCCCAGGCACAGCGGCGAGACTTTCACCCCGGTGCGGCCTAATTGACGGTATTCCATACGGTGGTCCCCTTCCTGAGTGAGTGCTGCGACGCGGACGATGCCAGTCTACCTCAATTCGACCGGGATCTTGTTGGCAAACGCCCCAACCAACCGGGGCTGTCCTTCAAGTCAACTTTACGTCAAAATTGACTGAGTGATTGAAGAGCGCTAGAATCCACGGGTCGCACGGTGGGCGTGCCTGCCCGACCGCCTCTAGCCAAAGCACTGCCCGGGCCCGGCTGCCGCCGGCCGGACCTCTCACCATCACGAAATGAGGTCAACATGAAAACTGGGGTCACTCCCCGCTTTATCGCCATTCGCCTGCTGGCCCTCGGCGCCATCGTCTTTGGCTCGAGTCTCTCTGCTGGAGCGGCGGGCGGCGCCACGCAAGCGCCGCTTCCGCAGCCGGTCGCCGCCTCGGCCGAAACCCCCGCGCCGGACCACGCCCTTGCCCCTGCCGAAGTCGCCGAACGGCTGGGTATCCTGCGGCCGTCTGGCATGACCCCGACCGAAGCCAGCCTGCAAGTGGCCAGGTACGTGGAAGAAAATGGCCTGGTCAAACCCAGCGTCGGCGGTTTCGACCCGAGCCTCGTCGAAACCGGCCTGCCCAAGATCCTGAGTGATCGAGCGGCCGCCTCGGCCCAACTGATGACGGCCATGAGCGGGCGGGGCCAGCCCTTTGCCGAGGTCGCCTTGCTCGCCGATTTCGATGGCCGCGAGGACCTGACGGCCGACCACAGCGCGGAGGTCGTCGATCTCTCCGGCACTTTTGCCTCCGTGTTCAACCAGTGGCAGATCACCCGGGTCGCTTTCTCGGAACACACCCTCTCAAGCGGGTTCACGGAAACGGTCTACTACTACGGCGACTCGCTCGGGAATGTGTTCGTCTCCATCGACACCGACGACAACGATTACGACAGCCCATTGGAGGACTCGGTCTTCGCCATCAACCTGCCGACGGTCCTGAACGCCTTCGGCTACCTGCTCAGCGACGACCAAATTGTCGTGACCGGCTTGGCGGTCAACCCTGTCGCGGACCTGAGTTCGTTCGCGCGCGTTAACGGCAGTTATGCTGGCTTTGACGGCCAGATCGGCGAGATCCTGTACGTCACCTTTTGGGACACAGGCGGCGGGCTGCGCATGGCGGGCAACAACACCTTGGTGCGCAGCGGCCTGCTGGCCTTCCCGGTGGCTGATCTCGTCAGCCCCGCGCCCGCGCCGCCTGGGACGTTGGCGCCGGCAGGCTTTCCGGTGCGGGTGGGCGGCGCCTTTGGCGTCGCATACTCGGTGTTCGACAATCTGGCCGGCGTGGCCGTGGATGATGACGGCAGCGTGTACTTCCAACAGGTCGATCTGACGCAGTTCTCGGGCGCCAACCTGGTCAAGGCGACGTCGGTCGACGCGCCGGGCGCCGGGGGCAACCAGGATCGCTCGTTGGCCACCAGCGGCATCATCACCTTGTCAAGCCTCAATCCCGCTCAAGGCATCTATGGCACGACGAGCGGCCCTCTCAACCAGGTCAACCGCTTCACGAATTTCTCGGGCACCTCGAGCGCCTTTGGCAACCTCGTCGCCCTGGCCTCCGGCGCCGGCAACACGGTCTACGCCGCCGCCGCCCGTTCTTACTCGACCGCCGACTCCCAGGAGGTCCAGGATCGCTCGGGGCTCTTCCCCAGTCCGGCTGCCCTGGGACC
Organism: Anaerolineales bacterium; assembly: GCA_020845955.1. Taxonomy (GTDB): domain Bacteria; phylum Chloroflexota; class Anaerolineae; order Anaerolineales; family UBA6663; genus JADLEU01. Next base: position 33,319 of record JADLEU010000041.1, on the reverse strand, counting down.
CACCCCGTCGATGATCATCTCGTTTGCCGACAACATCGGCGCGTTTGAGATCTGCAGCTCCATCACACAGACGACTACGGGAACGATCCCGATCGCCGATGGGTTTGCGGATACGGCCCTGGCTGGCCAGGCGGGCACGCCTGGGGTGAACAACTTCCGCGCCTTCGTTCTGGGCAATGGGCCCGACCTGCGCGGCACTCTCAGCGACACGACGACCAGCAACACTCTCCAACTGGATCTGCAGATCGATTACACCATCTACAGCGGGCTGGCCGTCGACGAACAACACCAGGTTTACGTGATCTCTGGCGGGACGCCGGCCGGGGTCGGCCGCGATCCGTCGCCGGCCCTTGGAGAGATCCTGGTCTTCCCCGACCAGGCCCCGCGCGATCGCCGGGGCGACTTTGTCGATCTGCGCGGCGACCTGCCGCCCAACGGCGCCACCAGCGGCGCCGCCACGGCCGACGGCGATTCTGATCGCTTCGACCACATCTTCTGGAGCGCGCCGCTCGACCAGGTATCGGTCACGCCATCCGGCGTCGCGGGCCTAAGCCGCGGCTTCCTGGTTTACGTCAATCGCACTCGCACTGACCCGGCCGCCCTCCCGAACCTGCCCAACGGCGCCACTCAGGGCGACAATGCCACCAGCGGCCCCGTCACGTTCGAGAGCTTTGACCCCAGCCACCAGGCGGCGGGCGGAGACGACCAGAATCCGCCCTTCCGCGGCGACGATGCTGGCGCCGAGGGATCGCCGCCCATGCCGGGTTTATGGGAGGGCGGCTTTGAATTCGTGTTGGGTGACACGGCCGTCTACAGCGACTCCGTTTGGAACGGCTTCTACCTGAACTCGAACGGCAACCTGACGTTTGGCACGGGGGACACCGACAACACCCCAAGCGCGAATAGCTTCGTCACGGGCGCGGCCAAGATCGCGCCGGCTTGGATGGATCTAAACCCCGCGAGTCGAATTGCCGGGTATACGAACACCTTCCCGGTCCAGGCGCTCGGTTTCGCCGGCATCAATCAGTTCGTGGCCCGGTGGATCAACGTCCCGGAGGCCGGGCGCGAAGCCTGCGGTTCACGCAACACGCTCACCGTGACCCTGTATGACGACGGCACCGGCCTGGATGAGAGCGCCAGCTCGGTTGGGACCGCCGAAGGTCCCACCGACCTGCGCTTCCAGGCTGAACCAGCCACCGGCGCCTTGGTCGGGCTGCCGGCGCGGCCGCAGGGCAGCGGCCAGATGTGCTTCGATTACGGCCGGATGGACGCGATCGGCCTGGCAGCCAGCCCGATCCTGGCCGGCTTCGCGGCTGGCAGCCAGCCGCCCGGCGCGGGTGAAATCAACCTGAGCGAGGTCGGGCGGGCGGCCGACTTGAACGCGTTCCCCAACCCGCCCGGACTGATCGGCGACGGGTCGCAGTACGTCACCTACGAATTCTTCGACTCGGCCACGCCCGCTTCCGGCAGCAGCCCGGCCGTGTCGGCCTTCGACCTGCGCTTTGAAGGCAATGATCCTGCCTCGGGCACGCCGGCCGGCCAACCGAACCGCAACCGCGATCGGCTGTGTTTCTTTGGCGCCGCGCCGCGCGCCCCCAGCATCACCAATCTGTTCTCGAGCCCCAACCCGTCGCAGTCCGGCGGGATCGTGGCCTTCACAGCCACCGTTACGTCCACGCTGGGCGTCCCGCTGCCGAGCGGCCTAGTTTTGCTGAAGGAAGGCGCGGCTACGGTCGGCGTTGGCATCGGCCCGATTGCGCCGATCCCCATCGCCACCCTGGCGTTTGGCTCGCACAGCCTGACGGCCCACTACCTGGGCGATGGGCGCTTCGAGCCCAGCGTCTCGCCCGTGCTCATCCAGGTGGTCAACCTGGCACCGGTCGTGTTCCTCCCCGCCGTGAGTAAGTAGACCGCCGCTTTCAGCGCTCGCTCGGCCAGTCCGCTACAGGCCTCCCGGTTGGGAGGCCTGTTGGTTAACCTGGACCGGCCCGTTCAATGCGCTATAATCCCCGTCCAGATGCAGCCCGGTTTCACCCCGCGGATTGGATCTGAGAGGTCTTCCTGATGCGCCTGCGTTTCGCGCCCGTCCTGGCCGGCCTGTGCCTGCTGGCCGCCTGTTCATCCCCCACGCCATCCGCGCCGCCTACCAGCACCCCACCGCCGGCCAGCCCGACGAGCGCGCCGGAGGCCAGTGCCACGCGGGTGGCCTTGCCCACGCTCGAGCCCACGGTCGCGACCGCCCCCACGCTCCCGGCGCCGACGGCCGAGTTGGTCACGCCCGAGGTCATCACGCGCTTCGGCCCCAACGACTTCCCGCCCGACGTCAACCCGCTCACCGGCCAGCAGGTGGCTGACCCGGCCGTGCTGGAGCGCCGCCCCATCGCCGTCAAAGTCTCCCAGTTCCCGCGCCGGGTTCGGCCGCAGGCCGGCCTGTCGCTGGCCGACCTGGTCTTCGAGCACTACGCCGAAGCCGGCGTGACGCGCATGACGGCCATCTTCTTGGGCAACGATGCCCCCAAGGTCGGATCAATCCGTTCGGCCCGGCTGATCGACATCGTGCTGGCCGAGTCCTACGATGCCCTGCTGGTCACCTCCGGCTCCAGCGCCGGGGTGCTCAACGCGCTCTCCCGCACCGATTTCTACGACCGCGTCATCGCCGAGGCCACTGGCTACGACGAGTGCCCGCCGCTCTGCCGCGAGGGCCCCGAGGCCTCCACCAACAACCTCTTTGCCAGCACCGCCGACCTGTGGGCCACGGCCAGCAGCCTGGGACTCAACGGCCGCCAGAGCCTGAACGGCATGGCCTTCGATCCCGAGCCGCCGCCGGGCGGCAGTCCCGTCAACACGGTGCACATCGATTTTGCCGTGGACTACAACGTGGCCGAGTGGCGTTACGACGCGACGGAGGGCCGGTATGCCCGCTGGGTTGACACTGACACGGCCGGCCAACTCGCGCCCCACACCGACGCGGTGAACGGCCAGCAACTGACGGCCGCCAACGTGGTGGTGCTGTATGCCAATCACGTGACCACCGACATCCCTGAAGACTTCGGCAACGGCGGCCACTGCGGCTATGAGATCCAGGTGTGGGGCAGCGGGCCGGCGCGCCTCTTCCGAGACGGCCAGATGTACGATGTCACCTGGGTCCGTTTCAGCCAGACCGACGTCATCGGCCTGGTCGGCGCCGGCAACCAGATCGTGCCGCTGGCGCCGGGCAATACCTGGTTCGCGTTGGTGGACCTCGACTCGCCCACCACGGCTGAAAACGGCGTGTTCAGCACCCGTTTCAAGGGACCATCGCAGTCGCAGGGCTGCCCGGCCGGATAGATGCTCCACCTGGCGGCGCTGGCCGCGGCGTCGGTCCTGCTGGCCTTTTCGCTGCGGCGCGCGGCGCTGCTGGCCGCGGCCGTGGCGCCAGCGCTGCCCAGGCGCAGCGCGTCAGCCGCCGCGGAGCCGGCGCCTTTGCTGCCGCCCGTGACGGCCCTCATCCCGTGCCGAGACGAGGCCGCCTCGCTGTCAGCCTTGTTTGCGGCGCTGGACGCGCTGGATTACCCGCGCGGCCGGCTGCGCGCCGCGCTGATCAACGATGGCTCAGCGGACGCCAGTGCCCAACTGGCGCGCGGTTGGTCTGCCGCGCGGCCGTGGGCCCGCGTCATCGAGCTGCCGGCCAGCCACGGCAAGGCCCAGGCCCTCAACCAGGCCCTGGAGGCCCTGCCGCCGCTGGGGGGTGAGATCGTGGTGGTCTACGACGCCGACCATCAACCTGACCCGGGCTCGCTGCGCGCCCTTGTGGCGCCGCTGACCGACCCACGCGTGGCTGGCGCCAGCGGCCAGATGCGCGTGGTGAACGGCGCCGCCAGCCCGGCCGCGGCCTATGCCGCCATCGAGTCCCTGGTCCACCAATTCATCACCATGCGCGCCAAGGACCGGCTGGACCTGGCGCCCGCGCTCTTGGGATCCAATGTGGCCTATCGCCGCTCGGCCCTGGCAGACGTGGGCGGCTTTACGCGCGGCGCCTTGCTCGAAGACACCGACCTGACCCTGGCCTTCGCGCTGGCTGGCTGGCGCACGCGTTTCGCGGATGCCTCGGTCTCGCGTCACCGAGCGCCGGTTTCCGTGCGCGGCTATGTGCGGCAGCATCTGCGCTGGAACCGTGGCTTTCACCAGGCCGGCGGCGGGCGCCTGCCCGGCCTCTGGCGCGGCCCCCGCCTCTCGCCGCTGCTCAAGCTGGAGCTGGCCTTCTTCGCCCTCGGCTACGCCGACCGGCTGGCCCTGCTGGCCGGCGGCCTGTTCACCTTGCTGGACGCCTGGAGACCGGGCACGGCCGGCTTCCCGCGGATCGTCTGGCTGGCCTACTTCGGCGTGCCGGCGCTCGAAATGGCGGCCGCGCTGCGGTTGGCCGGCGAGCCGCTCGCCGCCTTTGGCCGCCTGGCGGTCGTGCCGTTCTTCTTCGCGCTCGACATCGCCGTTGCCGCCTGGTCGGCGCTGGCCAGCGTCCTGCGCCGGCCGGTGCGCTGGACGGCGACCGAGAGGACGGCATGAAGTTCACCCTGATCGTGCCCGTCCGCGATGGCGGCGAAGCCTTTAAGCAGTGCTTAATTGCGCTCAACGCGGCGCGGGCGGCGTGCGCCGGCCTGGCCGAGAGCGACGTGATCGTGGTCGACGACGGCTCCCGCGACCACAGCCCGGCCGTGGCCCGCGCGGCTGGCGCGCGCGTGCTGGCCACTCCCGCCCCCGGCGGCCATGGTCCAGCCGCCGCCCGCAACGTGGGCGCGCGGGCGGCGGCCGGCGACTATGTGTTCTTCGTCGATGCCGATGTCGCGCTGCATCCCGGCGCGCTGCGGCTGGCCGCCCAGGCCTTCGCCGCCGATCCCGCGCTGGAGGCCGTCTTCGGCTCGTATGACGACGCCCCAGCCGCCCCGAACTTCCTGTCGCAGTACAAGAACCTGCTGCACCATTACGTGCATCAGCACGCCCACACCCGGGCCTCGACCTTCTGGACCGGCTGCGGCGCTATGCGCTTGAGCACCTTCCTGGCGCTGGGCGGCTTCGACGCCGCCGCCTATGGCCGCCCCAGCATCGAGGACATCGACCTGGGCTACCGGCTGCGCCGGCGCGGCGGCGAGATCCGCCTGCTCAAGGCGATGCAATGCGTCCACCTCAAGCGCTGGACCGCCGGCAGCCTGCTGCGCTCCGACATCTGCGAGCGCGGCATTCCCTGGACCGTGCTGCTGTGGCGCGAGTCGCGCGCCCGGGGCACCAGCGAGCCTCTGCTGGCCACGGGCGATCTGCTGCGCCTGCCCGATCCGGCCCTGGCCCGGCGGCCCTACCTGCTCGACCTCAACCTGCAGACTTCCAACCGCGCCAGCGTGGCCCTGACTTCCCTGCTGTGCCTGTCGCTCGCGCTCGTGCCCTGGCTCCCCGGCCTGTGGCCGCTGCCGGCTGGGCTGGCCCTGGCCCTGTTGGCCCTCAACGCGCACCTGTACGCCTTCTGGACCCGGCGCCGCGGCCTGGCCTTCACCCTGGCCGCGCTGCCCTGGCATTGGCTCTACTACCTTTACAACAACCTCAGCTTCGCGCTTGGCACGCTGCGCTACTTCGTCCACGGCGCGCGCCTAGTCCGCGCGGACGGCGCGCTGATCGCCAACCCCGAGGCCGAGCCCGCCGGGCCAATCGCGCGTCCGGACGCATGAACACCCGCGCCGCGCCGCCCAGGCAGCCGCCCGACGCGCCCGGCCGGCCGCCCAGCCGCGCGCTTGCCGCCGGATTAAACCGCCTGCCCGGCCTGCCCGTCTTTCTGGCAACCCTGGCGGTCTACGTCGCGCTGGTGCCCTGGCTGGCCCGCGTTTGGGCCCGCAGCGGCGACGAGCCGCACTACCTGCTGGCCGCCCACAGCCTGGTCTTTGACGGCGACCTGGACCTGAACAACAACTACGCCGAACGCGACTACGCCCCCTACTATGGCGAGTATTATCTGAACCCGCACGTGCGGGTGCGCGCCGACGGCCAGGCGGTGCTCACCCACAACCTGGGCCTGAGCTTCGCCATTGCCCCGGCCTATGCGCTGGGCGGCTTGGCCGGCGTGCTCTACGCCCTGGCGCTGATTGGCGCGCTGCTGGCCGCGCAGGTGTTCCTGCTGGGCTATGACCTCACCGGCAATTGGATCGCGGCGGTCATCGGCTGGGCGGCCATCGCGTTTGCGCCCCCGGTGCTGTGGTACGTGTTCCTGGTTTATCCGGAGGCGCTGGCGGCGCTGGGCCTGATCCTCGCCGCCCGCCAGGCCTTGCGCGGGTACCGGCCCCACCAGACCGCGGCCCGCCCGTTGAGCGTGACAGGCATAGTGCAGTTTGGCCTGGGCCTGGCGATCCTGCCCTGGCTCTCGTCGCGCTTCCTGCCGGCCATGGCGCTCTTCGCCGCCTGGGGGTTGTGGCGCGCTCGGCGCGAGCGCAGCCGGCCCTGGCTGGCCGCTGCGCTCCTGGCGGGGGCCGGCCTGGCCGGTTACATGCTCTTCAGCTTCTGGCTCTACGGAAGCGCCTCGCCGGCGGCCTCCTACGCCGGACCCATCCCGCTGGCGGTGGAGCGGTCGTTCGCGCTCCAACGCGTGGGCCGCGGGCTGTTGGGCTGGCTGTTCGACAACCAGCGCGGCCTGGTCATCACGGCGCCTGTCTACCTCGCCGCCCTGTGGGGCAGCGCCCTGCTGCTGGTCCGCCGGCCGCTGGCCGGGCTGGCGCTGCTGGCGCCGTTCGCGGCGGCGCTGCTGCCGGTGGCGGTCTGGGGCGGGTTCTGGCTGGGCTGGGAATATTCGGCCCGCTTCCTGATCGCCGCGCTGCCGCTGCTGGGCGGGGGCCTGGCTTACCTGTGGGCCGCCGGTCCGCCGGTGCGGGCGCGGCCCGTCATCGCCGCCTTGCTGGCGGCCAGCCTGTGGTCGGGCGCGCTGGTCGTGGCGCAGCCCATACGCGGCATCCTATCCAGCCCGGTCGAAGCGCTCAAGCCGCGGCTCGATCTGGAAGCGGTGGTGCCAGCCATGGCGCGCTTTGCCTTCCTGCCGGCCGGCCAGGGTGCCGTGGCCGGCACGCCGCTGGCGGGCCCGGGTAGTGAACCATCCGAGCTGCTGGCCGGCGCGGTGCGGGCACGGCTAACGGAGGCGCCCACCTGGCAAGCGCCCGCCGGCGAAAGCGGGCTGGTGCTGCGCCAGGTCGACCTGCCTGAATTTCCCTTTGGCTGGTACACGGCGCGCCTGCCGTTAGCGGCGCCGGACGCCGGGCCGGATACGCCCATCGCCAGCATCAGGATCTTTTCGCCGCAGGCGGGCGACTACTTTTCCGCCACGATCTTGGGCCGAGATCTGTCCGCCGACGGCCTGTATCGCTTTGGGTTCTACAGCCCCATGTACAACGGCTGGGGGCATCCGCCGACCGTGCTCGTCAGCGCAACCGGGCAAGCCGCACTCCAGGTCGGGATGCTGTCGATCGCGCCCGATCTCTTTCACTCCCTGGGCCTGGCGGCCGTCTGGCTGTTGGCCGCGGCGCTAGTGGGCTGGCTGGCGCTGCGGAAGGCGCGCCAGCCGCGGCCGCGCGCCTTTGCGCCGCCTCCCGCGCTGAGCCTGGGCCTGGCGCTGCTGGCGGCCGGCAGTTTCGGCCTCTCGCTGCGCCCGCAGCCGCGCACCTATCTGGCCGTGGATCTGCAGCGGACGGTGGGCGACGCCGTGGCGGACCCCGCGGCCTACCGGGGCAAGGCCATGCAGGCCGACCCGGCCGCCGGCCACGAACCGGGCAGGCTGGCGTACAGCTTCGCGGAGCCATACGGCGCCGGCCGTTACCGGCTGACCATCTCGGTGGCCGTGCTGCCCGCCGCCGAACCACTGAGCCCCGACAGCGTGCTGGGCAGCGCCCGCGTCATCGGCGCCGACGCGGCCGCGCTGGCCCAGCGGTGGGACTTCACCGCGGCCGGCATCCCCGCCGACGGCCGTTACTATTCGCTTCAATATTCGTTTGAGAACCCCAAGCCCCAGGCCTTGATCTTTATGCTGGACTACGCTGGGACGGCCGGCCTGAAGGTGGATCGGCTGATCGTGGAGGCCGTCGACTAAGGCCCGCCGGCGACAAAAAGGCCGTGCCAAAGCTGCGTGCTCAGCACGCCCATCAGCACCCGCGCGTGGTTGGCGCGCCTGGCCTGATGCTCGCGCCGCAGCCGCCCCACCTCGGCCGCTTCGAAGTAGCCCGTGCCCACCAGCGCCGCGGGCGACAGTGCCACCTCGGCCCACTCCGGCAGCCTGGTCCGCCGCAGCCAGGCCGCGTGTGGCGCGGCCAGCCCCTGCTTGCGCCGTGCCAGGACCTCGGCCGGCAGCCGGCCGCGCATGGCCGCCCGCAGCAGAAATTTGGGCCGCCCGCTGGTGAGCAGGCTGCTCGGCAGGCGTGCCGCGTATTCCCACAACTCGTGATCCAGGAACGGCACGCGCGCCTCGATCGAGTGGGCCATGCTCATGCGGTCGACCTCAAAGTTGATGAAGTCGACCAGCCGCGTGCGCGCCTCGAAGTACTGGAACTGCCGGAACGGGTCACGCCAGCCGCCCGCGCCGTCCAGCCCGGCGAGCCACACGTCCAAGCCGCCCGCTTGGCGGCGCAGGTCCGGCACGAATACCGTGCTCGTTTCGGCTTCGCCCGGCCGCTGCCAGAGCGCGTAGCGGGCCAGCGCGCTGGCTTCGCCGCTGCGCAGCACGCGCCGCCCCGCGGCGGAGATGGGCAGCGGGCTGGCCGCCGCCAGGCGGCGCAGCGGCGCCGGCCACACGAACAGCCGCCGCGCCCGCGCGTCGCCCTGAAACCAGTGATAGCCGCCGAGCAGTTCGTCGGCCCCCTCGCCGGTCAGGATGACGACCAGCCCGGCCGCGCGGCAGGCCTGGTACAGACGGTAGATCGGCAGCGCCGTGGCCGAGCACTGGGGTTCTTCCAGGCGGGCCACGATCTCGGGATAACGGTCGAAGTCGGCCGCGCCGAAGCGCACCTGGTGATGCCGGACGCCCAGGCGGCGCGCGGTGAGCGCGGCGAAACGGGCCTCATCGTAGCCGGGCTGCTCGAAGCCGATGTTGAACGTGTGAACCGGCTCGCCCGCCTCGGCTCGCAGCTCGGCCGCGAGCAGGGCCGCGATCGACGCCGAGTCGAGTCCGCCGCTGATCAGCGCGCCCAGCGGCGCCTCGCTCATGCGCTGCTCGGACACCGCGCGCGCCAGGTGCGCGCCGAACCCCTCGACGGCTTCGGCCGCGGACTCGCGCCTGCTTCCGTTCCGGACAGGCCCGGGCAGGTCCCAATACCGCGCCAGGCGCACTTGCCCGGCCCGCGCCGCCAGCGTGTGCGCGGCCGGAAGTTTCGCAATGCCCTCGAAGGCCGTCAGCGGTGAAGGCACAAATCCCAACGCGAACAGCGCCCGCAGCGCCGCCGTGTTGGCCCGCGCGCCTTGCCGGCGCAGCGCCAGCAGCGGCCGGATCTCAGACGCGAAGGCCAGACCGCCCCCGGGCAGTTCCGCGTAGTACAGCGGCTTGACCCCGAAGCGGTCGCGGGCCAGCAGCAGCCGCCGGCGCGCCGCGTCCCAGACCGCGAAGGCATAGATCCCCCGCAGCCGCCGGACGCAGTCATCGCCCCAAGCGGCGTAGGCGTGGGCAATCACCTCGGTGTCGCTGCGGGTGCGAAAGACGTGACCGAGCGCCTCCAGCTCGCCGCGCAGGGCCGGGTGGTTGTAGATCTCGCCGTTCTGCACCACCCAGACCTGGCCGCCTTCAACGCTCAACGGCTGATGACCCCCGGCCACGTCGATGACGCTTAGCCGGCGCGCGCCCAGGAAGACGTCGGCGTCGGCGTGGCAGCCGGCGTCGTCGGGGCCGCGGTGGGCCAGCAGGGGAAGCAGTTCGGCCAAGTGTGGGTGGGCGCCGGGGGCGAGTAAGCCGAGGATGCCGCACATGGGGCGGGTTCGTTTGGGGTTAGTCCGGGTATTGCAGCATCACCGCAAAGCCGCTGTAGTTCTCGCCATCCTCGCAATACGGCCGGCCGGCCAGCGTCACCCAGGCGTGGCCGGTGACGTCGCGATCAGGCCGCCTGCCGGTGAAGCGCGCGCCGAAGTTCAGCGTCAGCGGCACGCCGGCGCGGCGTAGATAGTGATAGCGGGCCAGCGACCGGCGCAGGCACAAGCCCAGCGGCGAGCGGCGCTCGAACAGCGCGGCTGCGTCGGCCAGCCGGCGCAGATCCGCTTCGCGCAGGTCCAGGTCGGCCTGGGCCGGCGTCTGGGCCGCCAGGGCAGCGGGCAGCGGGCCAGCCAGGGCGGCGGGCAGCGCGCGCACGTATCCGCGCATCTCCACCCACAGCCGGCGGTGGCGCGGCGCCAAGAGCAGCCAAAGCGCCGCGAGGCCCGCCCACAAGTTGCGAATTCGTGCCCGCATCGTACTCCCCCGCGGCGTCGTGATCCAGCGCGCCGGACGGAGCGCGGCCCAGCCGCCTGCTCAGACGGCTGCCAGGCCTTCTGTGTGAAGGTCCGTGGCCAATTCCAGCAAGTCGCTCAAGATGACGGTCCCCGGCGCATTGTATTCGCCGGCGATCACAGTCGCGCAGTCGGCAACGCTGCGCTGGCCGTCCAGCAGTTCCCAAAACCGGGTGCCCACGTCGTTCAGTGAATAATAGTAGCCGGTCTGCAAATGGATGAGGATCGCTTCGCCGGCGACGATCTGAAACGTCGCGTCGGGTGAATGGCACAATCGCGTTTGAGCGTCCAAGCCTCGCCTCCTGCCGGCGCGGAAAGCCACCCGCGCGTGCTATACTGCGCCGCATGACCCCAGGCGGTCCGGCGGCAGCGGATGAGTGCCGGTGGCAGCTTCACGACCTGCTCGTGGCCGGCCGCTGGTCGGGCCTCGCGCTTGGCGAGCGCTGGCGCGCCGCGTTCGCCTCGCGCCCGCCGGGCGGCGCCGCGGCCGCGCCCGACCTGGTCCTCGCGCTGGCGCTGGCCGCCGCGCCGCCGCCGCCCCCCGCTGGGGCCCCCGACTTCCAGCAGGGCGATCTGCTGGCGTACTACCTGCGGAGCGCGGGCTGCGTCAGCGCGCACTTCCCGCGCTTTGGCCAACTACGCCTGGACCTAGCCGCCGGCCGGACCGAGGGCGTCCTGACGACGGCCGCGCTGGCGGCCCAAGGCGTCTTTGAAGACCTCGTGGCCATCGGGCTATCGCCGCACCTGCGGCGCCGTGGCCGGTTCCTGCTGCACGCCTTCGCGGCCTGCCCGCCGGGCGCTCGGGGGGCAGTGCTGGTGGTGGGCGGCATCGGCGCCGGCAAGACCACCACCGGCCTGGCGCTGCTCCACGCCGGCTGGAAACTGCTGTCAAACGACTCACCCATGCTTAGGAGCGAGGCGAGCCGGGTGCAGGTCTTAGCGTATCCGGGTCTGCTCTCAGCCTACCCCGACACCCTGGCCCGCTTCCCCGAGCTGCAGCCGCTCAACGCGGCGCCGGGCGCGCGACAGAAGGTGCTCTTTGCGGCCGAGAGCGTCTATCCCCAGGTCTGGGCCGATTCGGCCCCGGCCGGCGCCCTCCTCTTCCCGCAGATCGAGCCCCGCGCCAGCCACGCCCTGGAGCCGCTGCCAGCCCCCGAGGCCTTGCGGCTGATTCTACCCCACGCCGTCGAACAGTGGGATCGCGCCCTGATCCCCGCCCACCTGGCCCTGCTCAATCAGCTGATCCAAAGCGCGCCCGCCTTCCGGCTGCGCCTGGCGCCCGACCTCGACGCGCTGCCCGCCCTGCTGGCCGCGACCCTGCCCGCGTGAGACAGCAGCTCGGCGCCCGGCGGTCTCACGCGAACTGCGCCCCATTCCACTCAGCTGCCATCGCCACCACGTACAGGCAGTCTTCCCGCACCCGCTGAAAGCCCAGCTTCTCGGCCACTCGCTGGCTGGCCCGGTTGTCGAGCGATGTGTTCCAGCTCGGGCGCCGGCCGCGCCGAACGACGTCCGCGCACAGCTTCGCGGCGCACGCCGTGCACAGTCCAAGGCCGCGATCGGCCGGCTCGGTGGCGACACCCAGGTCTTCGTACTCATCCCCCTGGAAGAACACGCAGGCCACCGACGCCAGCCGGCCATCGAGCCACGCGCCCCAGGCCCGTCCGCTCGCCGCCATCCCGGCCGCGCCACCCCACGTCTTGCACACCCAGGCGGTCTCTGGGCTCAAGCCAGCCAGCGCGGCAGCGTCGCTCGCCTGCAACGGGCGCACCTGCGCGCGGCGCGGCCCGCGGACCCGGCGCGGAGCGTCGAGGGCATAGACGACGCGCGGCCACTCGATTAGGTCCTGGTCAATGGCCCGCAGCCTGGGCAGCCAGGCCGCCTCGGCCTCCACAAAACCGCGCACCACGTCTCGCAGGTCATCGGGCGCCAGGCGGTTGGGGTCGCCGCGCAAGGCGAAGTTGTCCGCCGCCTCAGCCAGCACCGCTCGCGCCCCTGGCCAGCCGTCAACGAAAACCCGGCCGTGCCCGGTGTTGAGGACGTGCGGGCCAACCAGCGGACCCGGGCGCTCGGGCTTTAACCAGGCGCGCAGCGTCTCGCGCTGCGCGGTTGCCAGTTCAATCATCCACCGGCCTCGGGCACTCAGCAGGCTGCCGGCTGCGCTAGTCTCCCGCCGCGCCCGGCTCGGCCACCGGCCCTTTGTGCGTGATCGGGTTGTAGCGCACCCAATGGCGCATCATCCAGTCCAGCAGGCCGCGCAGGGGCGTGCGCAGTAGGAACTTCTTGAGCGCGCCTTCCCAGTAGTGCCTGAAATACATGTGGCGCCAGCGCCAGCGCAGCAGGCCATAGTAGGGCGCCAACAGCCAGTGCCCGCTCGAGCGCCCAACGAACAGGATGTCGTTGATCTCGCTCATCACCTGGGCCTCGCTGTCCGACATCCAGGGCGTGTTGCCCCGGTTGAGGTCGAACTCGCACCAGCCTTCCTGGCGGGCCGGCGGTACGTAGCCGCGCCGCAGCGCCTCCGGCCACAGCGGCGTGCCCGGGTACGGCATGTAGACGCACACCGAGCAGCGCACCCTGGCGCTCATGACCGCCAGCCGCTCGATCAGGTCGAACGTCACCTGGCGCTCGGCCTCGTTCTCGTCGGGCAGACCGACGATAAAGCTCAAGTTGGCCTCGACCTCGGGCGCGATCTCGACCAGGTTGCGCACGCCCCACTCGATCTGCTCGGCCTTCTGGTCTTTGTGCATCGAGTCGAGCACGGTCTGTGAGCCGGACTCGGCGCCGATGTTGACCCATTGGCAGCCCGTGGCGCGCATCCAGCGCACGAACTCCGGCTTGAGGAGCTGCACGCGCACCTGCCCGCTCCAGGGCATGCCGACTTTCTCCACCAACCGCTGCATGGGCTTAATACGGCCAAAGAGGTAGTCGTCGGCGTAGTCGATGGCGTTGACGCGGTAGTGGTCCTTCAGCCACCGCGCCTGCTCCAGCACGAACTCGTCCGAATGCTGGCGCCAGGTGCGCTTCATCACGACTTCGTTGTAGCAGAACCCGCAGCGGAACGGGCAGCCGCGCGAGATGTAGACCGGCAGCGCCCGGTCATAGGGGCCCGACTGGATCAGGTAGCGCTCGACCGGGATCAGGTCCCAGCGCGGCCGGAAGCGATCGAGGTCTCGGATGAAGGGCCGCTCGGGGTTGACGACCACCCGGCCCTGATCCTTCCAGGCCAGCCCGCGGACGAGGCCAAACTGGGCCGGCGCCGCTCCGGCCAGCAGGCGCGCCAGCTCCTGAACGGTCTCCTCGCCCTCGTTCACTACCACAAAGTCGACGTAGTCCTCTTTGAGCGCCTCCTCCGGCATGATGGTGGCGTGCACCCCGCCCCAGACTACCGGGATGCCCAGCGCCTTCAGCCGGCGCGAGGTCTCGATGACGGGCCGCAGCTGCGGTCCCGTAATGGTGCTCAGGCCCACGAACAGCGGGCGCGCTTCGGCCGTGGCGCGCACGAACTCGTCCACAAAGGCTTCGGTTTCGTGATAGAGCCTGACCTGGAACCCAGCCTGCAGCAGCGCGTCAGCCACGTACATCAGGCCGAACGGCGGATACATATCGCGCTCGTTGCGGAAGTTAATCAGGTAGATCAGGTCCGCCCTCATCCCACCTCCCCGCCTCAGCCCGCCACGGCCACCCGGAACCCCGTGCCCTGCGCCCGGTAGTCCTGGCTCGGCGTCGTGACGCTGCACGCGCTGCGAACGTAGAGCCTGGCGTGGTGAATACTGTACCCCCAAGACCCTCCCTTGACAACGTGAAAACCGGGCAGATTCGGGTTATACAGGCTGGTGGTCCATTCCCAGATGTTGCCGGCCATGTCCAGGCAGCCGTACGGCGAGCGGTTTTGCGGCGCCGCGCCAACCGGCAGCGGCGTGCCGCTGCGCCAATACCAGCCGGCGCGGGCCCATTCGCGGCGGGGTGGCACCACCAGGCTATAAAGATACGTCTCAATCCCCACGGGGAATCTTCGCTGCCACTGGATCTCGGGCCGCGGCTTCGTCTCGCCCCAGGGATAGGTGCGGCCGTCGGTCCCGCGCGCGGCCTTCTCCCACTGCGCCTCGTTCGGCAGACCGCACCGCCGCCCAATCTGGCCGGACAGCCACTCGCAGTAAGCCAGGGCTTCTGTCTGGCTGACCGCGACGATGGGGTATTGCGCCATCTCGGGCGGGTACGTGCGCGCCGGCGCAAAGCGCCGGCCGGCGAACGGCACGCGCGCCCGCCAGCGCCGATCAATCGCCCACCACTCGCCGCCCCAGCGAAACCCCGTGGCGTCGAGAAATGCCTTCCACTGGGAGTAGCTCACCGGCCGCGTCGCCAGGCAGAAGGCATCCAGTTCGAGAGTCTGGCGCGGGCGAGGCGCCGGCGCCTGCGCCAGCCGCTCGTAGACCTCCTCTGGGCCATAGACGAACGGGCCGGCCGGCACCAGCGCAAATTCGGTCCCGTCCGACACGCGCCAGCGCTCGGGCGCGCCCGTGCGATCCTGAGTGTCCCGCCTCCCGCTAATCAGCTGCATTTCCCCCATCAGGCCCTTTGGCCCCCCCGGGACTCCTCAGACTTTCAGCCGCCTCAGGCCCCTTCACAAACGCCTCCGGGCCGGCCGCCAGCGGCGACTCGTCTAGGACCTCCGCCACGCGGTCGCGCAGCCCCTGCTTGCTGGGCCGGCGCTTGCCCAACCCGCGCAGGCGCTCGAGCAGATCGCTCGTCAGCGTCTGGGTGATCCTCTTCAGTGACTCGCCCGTCAGCCGCTCGCCGCGCTCGAACCAGGCAATGGCGGCATAGCCCATGACGACCGTGGTCGAGGCGGCGATCGCCGCCGACATCAGCCAGCCCGGCGGTCCGCCCAGCTTGCTGAGCTCCTGGAACAACGTGCGCCCCAGGAAGCCAAGCCCAAAGGTCATTGCCAGTTCGCGCGCCCGTTCCAGGGACAGCTCGTACTCATAAATGCGGGCGATGCCCAGCACCAATGATGTCTGCACGGCCAGCAGCGGCACCACATCGAAGATCGGCAGCGGCGTCAGCGCGATCACCGCCGCGGTCGAGGCGGCCCCGGTGATGGCCGTCCAGGCCAGCCGCCAGCGATACTCGGGCAGAGCCTTGCCCAGCGCGGCCATGATCCCCGGCTCGGTCTTGGCAATCGCCACCAGGACCCGCTCTACGTTGGCGCCGTCCCTGGCGGAGATCGGCACCAACTGCTCGGCCTCCAGCCCCAGGTTGGCCGCCGCCTGCCCGATCACCTGGCTCTTGTCGCGCCGCACCAGGTCCATTTTGTTCAATACCACGATCATCGGTTTTTCGAGCGCCTCGAAGTCGTGGTAGACGGCCTGCTCGCTCTTGCGGATCCCTTGAGACGCATCGAAGATCATCACCAGCACATCGGCCTCGGCCGCCGCGTCCAGCGCCAGCTCCTTCTCGCGCTCGCCCACCTGCCCCACCGCGTCGGCCCCGGGCGTGTCGGTCAGGCTGAACAAGCCCGCGTCGGCCGACTGGTTCGCGCGCGTGGTCCCCGGCACCGGGCTGACGGACGCCCGATCGCGCGCGGAACGGACGAACTGGTTGTACAGGGTGGATTTTCCGGCGTTGGCCGGGCCGGCGATGGTCACGGTGTGCTTATCGCCAAACGCGATCTTGAACTGCGTCAGCGCCAGGCCCAGCAGCAGCTTCCACAGCTTGACGTCGCCCGGCAGCCGCGTCAGAGACGACGCCAGTTCGGCCTGCATCGGCAGCGGCAGGGCCGCCCACATGGCCTTGAGCTGGCGCTGCGACTTGTCCGGAAACTCTTCGAGCAGATCGTCGACCTTGGTCATTGCCGGGCCAGCACGTGCTTGTCCAGGAAGCGCTCGATCTTTTCGATCTGGTCGCGGCGGTTGGCTTCTCGCGTAAACCCGTGGCCCTCGTCGTCGTACAGCACCAGCTCGGCCGTGCCGCCCTGCCGCCGCACCGCCTCGGCGAAGTCGATCGACTGCTGCGCCGGCACGGCCTTGTCCTGCCGGCCGTGGAACAGCAGCACCGGCACGCGCAGCTTGCCCACGTGGGTCAGCGGCGAGCGCTCTTTCCACAGCCGGCCGCTCTCGGGCAGAGGGCCGATCAGCGTCGTTTCGTAACGCAGCTCGAAGCGGTGCGAGCCCGCCTGCAGGTCATAGAGTTGGCCGATGCCATAGCTGGAGATCCCCGCCGTCCAGAAGCCGGGGTCTTGAGTCAAGGCCATCAAGGTCGTATAGCCGCCGGCGCTGCCGCCCATGATCACGAGCCGCTCCGGGTCGGCCAGCCCCTGCTCCACTAGGTGCTCCGCCGCGCTGCGCGCGTCCTGCACGTCGACCACGCCCCACTGCCCCTTGAGCTGGTCTTGGAACTTGCGGCCGAAACCGGTGCTGCCGCGGTAGTTGACCAGCAGGTAGTGCCAGCCCCGCGTTGCAAAGTATTGCGCCTCCGCGTCCCAGCTCAGGCCCCGTTCGGAGGTTGGGCCGCCGTGGATCACGACCAGCAGGGGCCGCGGGCCGCTGCTGGTCGCGCCCGCCTGCGCCGGGTAGAGCACGCCGGAGACGGCCGCGCCACCCTGGGTCGTCCAGGCGATGAGGCGCGGCTCGACCAGATCGCTCGCGGCGGTCACGCCTACGGCGCTCGTCGCGCGTGGCACGGCCGCACCCGTGGCGGTATCGACGGTCAGCACTACCGGCGGGTGCGCCGGCCGCTCGGCCACCAGGATTAGGCTGTCACCCGCGGCCGCTAGGCCACTCATCCAGGTCCAGCCCGTCTCGATCTCGCTGACCGTCTTCGCGGGCCAAGCCGCGCGCATCAAGTGCACGCGGCCGGCGTGCCGGCGCAGCGCAAATAGCGCCGAGCCATCCGGCGCCCAGCGCATCTTGATGTTGCCCGGCGCCCAATCGGGGCCGCCCACTTCGCCCGGCCCCAGGTCCACCGGCTCGGCCGCGGCCCGCAAATCGTCCGCGTTGGCCGGCGTCACCCACAACCCGCGCCAGCCGGTCTCATCGCTGGCAAAGGCCAGCCATTGGCCATCGGGGCTGAACTGCGGCGAGCTGTAACTCACGCCCGCCCGCGCGAGCTGCCGCGCGGACAGCGGCAGCCCGTCCGCCGGCCGCTCCCACTCGGACGTTGGCCGCGCCCAGCGCGCCACCACTAGCCGGCTTTCATCCCACGGCATGGCGTACTCGTCCCACTCCATCCAGGCCACCTGCCGCCCATCGGGCGAGGAGGTTGGGTTGAAGGCATACCAGGGGTCAGACGAGAGCTTGACCGGCAGGTGCTCGCCGCGCGCGTCCACCAACAGCACGTTGCAGCGGTGGTCCTGCTCGGCCAGGAAGGCCACAAACCGGCCGCAGGGCGACAAGGCCGGCGCCGCCACCCCCTCGTAGGCCGGCGAAATGAGCCGCTGTTCGCCGCTTACAAGATCCACGCCGTGCAGCCGGCCGCCGCGCCCGGCGTACACCAGCGCCTGACCGCGCACGGAGTATTGGCCGCCGCCATAGCCGACACCGCCAAACGGCGGCGGCTCGGCGGTGACGGGCTGGGCCAGCCCGGTGTCGACCTGCTGGCGCACGATGCTCCAGCGGCCATCGGCCTGCCTGGCGTAATAGAGCGTTGCCGGCGTCTCGCCAAAGCTAGGCTCCGAAATCGATCGGGAAAGATATAGGCGGTTGAGAGGCAGCGGCATGGTCTTTAGGGGTGACGCAAGTGTGGGCGGGCACGCTGCGGCGCCCGTGCCGGATAACGTGATCGGCATTATAGCCCAGGCGCCGCCTGGCTCATTGCGCCGCCGCCCCGCGGTCGTTTGCCGCCGCCCGGCCCCGCCGCCTGACGACGCCGAGCACCGCCCTGACCTCGCTGGCGGTCGCCACGCGTGCTGCCAGCATGCCGGCCAGGTACACACCCGCCAGGCCGGCCCAAACCGCCAGCGCCAGCGGCAGCGAAGCGGGTCGCCAGAAGAAGAGGGGAACGAAGACGGCCGCGCCCGCCGTGGCGGCCGCCCAGCCGGGACCTCCCGTGCGCGCCGCCACGACCGCGCTGGGGCCAAAGCCCAGCGCATACCCAAGCAGCGCCAGCGCGACTGCCAGCGCGATCCCGGCCGAGGCGCCGCCGCGCAGCGCCAGCGCCGCCAGCAGGAAGACGACCAGCCCGGCCAGCGCCGCCCACAGTTTCTGCCGCGGCCGCTTGTCGACCGTGCTGAGGCAGACGCCTGCCCAGGCAATCGGCAGCGGGAGCAACCCCAGTGCCATCATGCGGATAGTGCCGGCCGCCGGCGCGAACCCCGCTCCGAACAGTAGCGGCGCCACGGGCGTGGCCACGGCCCACATACCACCCAGCCCGAGCGCCATGAGCATGGCCGAGTAACGCACCACCCGCCCAAGCCAGGCGGCCGCCTCGAGTGGGCGCTGCGCCAGGCGCAGCTGCGTCAGGATCGGCACAAACGCGTAGGCCACCTGGGCCAGCAGCGTGTACAGAAACAGCAGCCCGCCCAGCGCCAGATCAAAGTAGCCCGTCTCTGAGTGCGAACCCGTCAGGGTCTCCACCATGATGGGGCTAATGCGGAACAGCAGCACCAGCGCGAAATTGGCGATAGAGAACGCCAGCCCAAAGCGCAGCAGATCAGACGTCATCCGCCGGGGTTTCAGGGTCTTGGCGCGCGGAGGTGCGGCCTCCGGGCTTCCAAACAGCCACTCACGTGCCCACCAGACGCCTATTGCCAGGAAGAGGGCTTCCTGCACCGCCAGGGCCGCCAGCGCCAAGGTCAGCGACGGCCGAGGCACGAGCAGCAGCATCAAGCCCGTCACCACCAGTTGGCGCCAGGTCGTGTCGACCGACCACTTCAGCGTCTGGCCCAGCCCCAGCAGCA
The DNA here is from genome assembly GCA_020845955.1 of Anaerolineales bacterium. GTDB lineage: Bacteria > Chloroflexota > Anaerolineae > Anaerolineales > UBA6663 > JADLEU01. The sequence goes on along the minus strand of JADLEU010000041.1, from coordinate 13,959 downwards.
GCGCAAACGGCCCCATCGCAAAAACCCGCAGCGTGACTGACAGGCCCATCAACGCAATCTGCGGCGGCGCCAGCCAGCCGGCGGCCAGGCGGGCCGCCGCGAGCGTGACCAGGCCCAACCCGAGACCTGCCGCCAGGCGCACGGACATCAATCCGCGCGCCAGCGCGCGCACGCCGGCCGCCCCCTGGCTGTGGCGCACCTCCGGCAGGAAGCGACTGAAGATCTCCTGGTAACCGAGCTCGCCCAGCATCTGCAAGATAGTGATCAGGGCGAAGGCATAGGCTAACTGCCCATAGACCTCGGTCCCCAGCCGGCGCGGCACCAGCGCCACGAAGAGCACGCTGCCGGCCACTTGGGCAACCTGGTTGAAGGCAATGGCCCAGATGCTGCGGGCGGCCGCCTGGGCCGCGGCGCTATTGTGGTCCTCGGGCGTGCTCATCGGTCGCCCGTCAGGCGTCTGTCTCAGGCCCCAGCCGGCGGGCGCCGGCGATCTCCGGGCACGGGCCGCAGCAGCCCGGCCGCGGCGAGCAGGCCGGCGGTCACCAGGCCCCAGCGCGCCCAGCTGCGCCCGGCCCCTTCCACCGTCTGCGCCAAGGGCCGCTCGGGCTGCCGGAAGGCGGCCAGCGTCATGGCATTGGCGAAGGCGCCAACCAGGGCCGCGGCCAGCCCCAGGTTGCGCTGGCCGGCGCCGCGCAGCCAGCCGGCGGCAGCCAGCCCCGCCAGCCCCAGCCCGGACCACTTTCGACCGGGGCGCGGCCCAAGTGCCATCAGGCTGTCGCCCAACACGCGCTGGGCCGCCGAAAGATGGTGCGTGTGCCCGGCCGGCAGGTCGCGATCCAATTGGCCCAGCACATCGGGCGTGCGGGCTCGCGCCAGCCCCCAGGCCGCGGCCAGCCCTGCCAGCGCCGCCCACTGGCCGCGCCCCTGCCCCGCCCGCAGCAGCACGGCCGCCAGCGGCATGGCCCAGTCCAGGTCGAGCGAGCGGAACTGCTCGATGCGCAGCGCATAGTCCTGGCCGGTTGTGAAAGCCGCCAGGCTCGCCGCCAACGCCGCCTGGATCAGCGCCGCCTCGGCCGCGCCAGCCAAGCCGTCTTCGGCCAGCGCGGCCGCCGCGGGCGCCGCCGCCGCCCCGGCCAGCGCCAGCAGTTTGGGCGCATAGGAGGGCGGATAGGCCTCTTCGAGGTGACCGCGGGGACGGTCCAGGTAGGGCAAGGCGATGGCGCCCGCCACGCTGGCGGCTGAGACGGCCAGCGCGGCCGGCTCGGGCAGGGCCAGCGTCCGGCTCGCGGCCAGGGCGGCCGCGCCGGCCGGCGCGAGCGCCGCCGCCGCCAGCGTCCGGCACTGCGGCGCCGCCAACGGCCGCGCGCCAGGCGTGCCGCTGCCCAGTTGCAGTCCCAAGCCTTCAAGCTCGCCCTTGATGTGCTCCAGGTAGCGCAAGCAATCCAGGGGCTCCGTGGCGTGAATGCGCCGGAACACGTTCACGTAGCACAGCCGGATGCCGCGGCTGCGCGCCAGCATGCCCCAATGGTGGGCCGCGGAGTGAAAGTCCTCGGGCACCATCGCGGCCGGCGTAAAGGCATGTGCCGGGATCACCTGGCCGGTCGAGGCCAACCGCTTGGCGATGAACCAGTCCCCCTTTTGGTGCCGGGTCTCGCTAAAATAGGCGAAGTACAGGCGGTGGCGCAGCATGCAGTCTACTGTCGCGCCCAGGTGCATCTCATGCCCCAAGATGATGTCGCCCTCAAAGGCCAGGATGATGGGGTCATTGGGCGTGGTCTGCAGCCCGGCTGCCTGCAGCAGGCTGCGCTCGACCAGGCGCCCCTCGGGCCAGGCGAAGCCGACCGGTTGCGGCACCACACCCAGCCCGGCGGCCAGCGCGGCCGCGGCGGCCTCCGCCTCAAAGCCCAGCCCCATCTCGGCCAGGGTCGGCCAGTCGCCGGCCAGCGCGATGACCGGCACATCGGCCTCGGCCACGCGGTGCGGCCGCGACGCCGGCACGCGCGCGCTGAGTTCGCGGAGCACGTGCTCCAGCAGGGCCGGCTCGCCGCTGGCCAAGGTGTGCCAGCGCCCGGCGGGCCGCGGCTGCGCGCCGGGCGCCACCACGGTTGGGACCAGGCGACCCTTCTCAATCAGCCGGCTGAGAGTGAGCTCGGGCAGCGAGAGATGAGTGGCGCCGTGGTGGTGGGCGTCGCGCAGAAATTCGGGCAGTTCCAAGCCGGCGCGCGTGCACACGGCCAAGGCGTCGTCGTAATCGAGCACGATGAACGCCCGCCGGTTCGACTGCTCCCAGCGGTGACGATCCAGCAGCGTGCGCACCGAAGCCGCGGCGCCCGCCGCGATCAGGCCCAGATTGACGAAAGAAGAGAGACGCATTTCAGATGTAAGCGGTCGGCGGTGGGTGGGGCTGGACAAACGGCGGCACGGACCAGCTGAAGGCCCAGCAGCCCGAGACGGTGGCTGGCGGACCTGCCCGCGCCGGCCCGCGCGGTGATTATAGTCGAAGAGTGACCGGGGGAGCTTCTGGCAGCATTTCAATGACGAGCCGCAGCCGCGGTGAGCCGCCCCGGCCTAACCCGTCTTCTTTTCAGTCTCGACGCGCCCATTCCCGCGCTGGGACGCGCCAGCCGCTGGCTGACCGGCGGCTGGAGGCGTCCGCGCCGCGACCGCCGCCACAAAGGCTCGGAAGAGCGGGTGCGGCCGGTTCGGTCGGCTGAGAAACTCGGGATGGAATTGAGTCCCCAGCATGAAGGGATGGTCGGCTAACTCGGCGATCTCCACCAGGCGCTCGTCGGGCGAGAGGCCCGAGAACACCATCCCGGCCTGGCCCAGCTTCTCGCGGTAGATATTGTTGAACTCAAAGCGGTGCCGGTGGCGCTCGTTAGCCACGACGCCGGCCGGCAGGTCGTAGGCGTCATCGGCTTTGGTGCCCGGCGCCAGCTTGCAGGGGTAGACGCCCAGGCGCATCGTGCCGCCCAGGTCGGCGATGTCGCGCTGCTCGGGCAGCAGGTCGATGATGGGATGGCGCGTGGCCCGGTCGAACTCGGTCGAGTTGGCGTCCTCGGCCCCCAGCGCATAACGCCCGAACTCGATGCACATGGTCTGCATGCCCAGGCACAGCCCCAGGTAGGGCACGCCGTTCTCGCGCGCATAGCGGGCCGCGGCGATCTTGCCTTCGATGCCGCGCGAACCAAAGCCGCCCGGCACCACGATCCCGTCGACCACGCGCACCTGCTCCCAGCCGCGGCCCTTTTCCAGGTCGGCCGCGTGCACCCACTCGATCTCCACCTCGCGGTCCAGCGCCAGGCCGGCGTGCTTGAGCGCCTCGCGCACGCTCATGTAAGCGTCCTGCAGCTCGACGTACTTGCCCACCAGCGCCACGCGCACCGCGGGTTTGGGCTTGCGCACGCGCTCCACCAGCGCGCGCCATTCGCGCCAGTCGGGCGTGGCCCGCGCCTCCAACTGCAGGCGCGCCAGGATGATGTCGGCCACCTGGGCCTCTTCCAGCACCAGCGGGATCTCGTAAAGCACGCTGGTCGTCACTAGCGGGACCACGGCGCGCTCCTCCACGTCGCAGAACAGCGCGATCTTCTGGCGCAGGTCACCGTTCACGGGATGGTCTGAGCGCGCCACGATGATATCAGGGCTGATGCCCAGCGAGCGCAGCTCGCGCACCGAGTGCTGCGTCGGCTTGGTCTTCAGCTCGCCGGTGGCCCCGATGTGCGGCAGCCAAGTGACGTGGACGAAGACGGCGTTGTCGCGGCCCACGTCGGTGCGCATCTGGCGCATGGCTTCGAGGAACGGCTGCGATTCGATGTCGCCAACCGTGCCCCCGACTTCCACCAGCACCACCTCGGCTCCGGTGGCCTTGGCCACCAGCCCGATGCGCTTCTTGATCTCGTTGGTGATGTGCGGGATGACCTGGATCGTGCCGCCCAGGTAATCGCCCCGGCGCTCCTTGGCGATCACCTCCGAGTAGATCTGGCCGGTCGTGATGTTGCACACCCGGCTCAGATTGGTGTCGATGAAGCGCTCGTAGTGGCCCAGGTCCAGGTCGGTCTCGGCGCCGTCCTCCAGCACGTAGACCTCGCCGTGCTGGTAGGGGCTCATCGTCCCGGGATCGACGTTGATATACGGATCGAGCTTCTGGATTGAAACGCGAAAACCACGTTCCTTGAGCAGGCGCCCAATGGCTGCCGCGGTGACGCCCTTGCCGACCGAGCTGACCACGCCACCGGTAATAAAGATGTACTTCGTCATGCGTCGCCTCCCAACAAATGATGCGAGTCACTCCGCAAAATAGGGAGCGCGGCTCACAAGGAGCCGCGCTTCCCGAAATTCCGCTGTCGTGACCGGCTGGCGCGCCGCCGTCTCATGGCAGGCCAACCGCATAATGGGCCAGGGGCACCAGCGCGTCGTGCAGGTCAAAGGGAAACCAGGTGGCATCGCCGTGGATCGCTCCGGCCGTAAAGAGCGTGGCGCCGAGCACATACGGGTCCTGGCGCAGCTGTTCATCATACCATGACAGCACGTTCACGTAGGCCTCGGCCGGGGTTGGGCCGTAGCCCTGCGCCACCCACCAGTCGCCGTACGCCTTCCAGGCCCGGCCGCCCGGGTCATTGCACGGCCCGCCGGGCGTCGGGCGGCCTTCCACGCCCGCCTCGCTGATCACCAACGGCAGGTCGCCCATGCCGAGCGGCTTGAGATACGACTCGTACCAGTAGCGATAGCGCAACGTGTGGTAGCCGGCCGGCACGCCCAGGGGCGCCGCGCCCGGGATCAAGCTCTGGCCACCCACGCCCACGCCGCACGCCATGGTGGGTGAATTGTATTCGTGCAGGGTGAAAATAGCGCCGCAGCGGTAGGCCGCTTCGAGGGCCGGCATGAAGACCGCCATGTCGGCGAACTCGGGCACGCCGACCGAGAAGCCGCCGACGCCAGCGCGGTACCCCAGCGACTGCATCGCGCACGCGCGCCGCGCCTCGAACTTGGCATACCAGGCCAGGCGCTCGTGGTTGACCGGCACGAACTCGTTCCAGCCCTCCCAAAAATCAACACCCGGATTAAGCCGGTACTTCTCCAGCTGCGAGGCGATGTACTCGTCGGCGGCCGCCACGGGGTCTTTGACCAGGACCAGATCCTCGTTTTGCCCCTGGATCCGGCCGAGGGTGATCGTGTTCGGCGAAACTTGCTTGACGTCCGCCAGCCAGCCCAGGTCGTCCACCGCTTTGACGACGCGCGGGCGGGCCCGGCGGATGAACTCCATGATGAATGGGTCGTTGTTGACGACGATGTGCAGGCCCAGCTTGCTGTTCGTCAGCCGATCCAGGCCGTTCGGCCAGTTGGGCGTCGGCGAGGCCGGCGGTGGCTCGGGCTCGACCTCGATTTGGCCCCAAGTGACCGGGTCGCTGCGGAACACGCCGGGCAGGTAGACGACATATTCCTCAGGCGCGGCCGGGCCGGGATCCTCGGCCAGGGTGGCGGTGCCCAGCGCCCACTGCCACTGGATGATGCGCGGCGCGGTAGGCACGGGCGTGCGCGTCGCCTGCGAGTCGAGGTTGCCGGCCAACAGCGTCTCCAGGTTGGGCAGCCCCTGGCCGCCGCTGGTGGCGCTGACCGCCACGCGCAGTAGGCCGAGCAGGGCGCAGGCCAAGAGAAGGGTGAGGAGAATGAGCTGCCGGCGCTGTCGGGGCAGCAGCGGCTGAGGAGTCTGTCGACTAATGCTAATCACCTGAGTCTAGCCCCGGATTGCAGCTGGTTGAGACCCGCTGCGGCAGTCAACAGTATAAGCCCGCTCCAGGCGGCTGGCTATCCTCCAGCAGGGGAGCCAGGGGCCGTCCCGGCCGGTCCACGCTGGATCACACAAATGAGCACAGGGGCGCCGCTGCGTGCGGCGCCTCGTTCGGAGGCCCAGGATCGCGTCCCGGCGGGCTGGGCGCTAACGCCCGGCCTGGCTGCGCGCCAGCCCGGCAACAGGCGCACGATCGCATGGCGCTCCAAGCCCCGACAAGCATACCCCAACCTCGCCGGCCGGGGTATAAACATCTGCTTAAGATCTGGCCCCACGGCCGGCGCGCCAGCGCGCGTGATATAATCCTTCCGCCCCCAAGCCTGGGCCGCCTGTATGACCAAAACCTTTGTCACGCTCGACCTTGAGACGACCGGCCTCGAAGCGGATCGCGACGCCATTATCGAGATTGGCGCGATCAAGTTCAGGGGCGAGCGCATCGAGGCCGAGTTCTCCACCCTGGTCAATCCTAATCGCAAGCTGACACCCTTCATCACGCGCCTGACCGGCATCACCGATGCTATGCTCGTCAACGCCCCACGCCTGCCGGCCGTGCTGCCCAAGCTAGAGGCCTTTGTGGGCGGCGCGCCCGTCATCGGCCACAACGTCGGCTTCGACCTAAGCTTCCTGCGCGCCAAAGGCAGCCTGCGCGACAACGGCGCGCTCGACACCTACGGCCTGGCCTCGGTGCTGCTACCCACGGCGGGGCGCTACAACCTGGCTTCGCTCGGCAAGACCCTCGGCATCAGCCTGCCGGCCACGCACCGGGCCCTCGACGACTGCCGCGTCACCCTAGGCGTCTTCCGGGCCCTGTTCAAGAAGGCGCTCGAGCTGCCCCTCAACCTGCTGGCCGAGCTGGTGCACCTCGGCCGCGACGTCGAGTGGGGCGGCGGACTGGTCTTTGAAGAGGCCCTGCGCGCTCGCTCCAAGGAGCGGGTGCCGGCCCGCGCGGGTGGCGAGGCGGCCGGCCCGCTGTTCGCCAGCGCCAGCGGCGCCCGCGATGACTACCGCCCGCTCCAGCGCAAGGCCGCCGTCACCCCGTTCGACATCGACGAGCTGGCCGCGCTGCTCGAGCACGCCGGTCCCTTTGCCAGGCACTTCCCGAACTACGAGTACCGCGCCGAGCAGGTGCAAATGCTGCGCGCGGTGGCGCGGGCGTTCTCCGAGGGCCGCCACCTGATCGTGGAAGCCGGCACCGGCACCGGCAAGAGCGTCGGCTACCTCATCCCCGCCGCGCGGTGGGCACTCCAGAACGGCGAGCGCGTCGTCATCTCGACCAACACGCTGAACCTGCAGGACCAGCTCATCCGCAAGGACGTGCCCGACCTGCAGGCCGCGCTGGGCCTGGACTTTCGCGCCGCCCTGCTCAAAGGCCGCAGCAACTACCTGTGCCCGCGCCGGCTCGACAGCCTGCGGCGCCACGGCCCAAAAACGGCCGACGAGATGCGCGTGCTGGCCAAAGTCCTCGTCTGGCTGCACGAATCCCAGGGCCAGAACGACGCCGTCGGCCGCCCCGTGAATGACATTTCTCTCGGCCCGCAGGAGCGCGCCATCTGGCTGCGCATCTCGGCCGAGGACGAGGGCTGCACCGGCGACATGTGCCAGAGCAAGATGCAGGGGCGTTGTCCCTTCTACCGCGCGCGCCGGGCGGCCCAGGCCGCCCACCTCATCATCGTCAACCACGCCCTGCTGCTGGCCGACATCGCCTCCGACAACCGCGTGATCCCCGACTATCGCTACCTGGTGGTGGACGAGGCCCACCACCTGGAAGCCGCCACCACCGGCGGGCTGAGCTTTGAGATCCACCGGCTAGACCTCGAGCGCCAACTGCGCGACCTGGGCGGCCCCAGCGCGGGCCTGCTCGGACGGCTGGCCGGCGCCACGCGCGCGAGCGTGCCGCCCGACATCTTCGCGCGCTTCGACCACGAGATCAACTACGCGCACGAGCGGGCCAGCACCGCCCTGGCGGTGGCGCGCCACTTCTTCCAGGCGGTGGCCCACTTCATGGAAGAGCAGCGCGAGGCCCAGGCTTTGGGCGAATACACCCAGCAAGTGCGCATCATCCCGGCCACGCGCAGCCAGCCATATTGGGAGCAGGTGGAGCTGCACTGGGAAGAGCTCCGGCGCACCCTGACCCCCCTGGCGGAAACCTTGGCCCGCCTGGGCCGCGCCCTGGATGAGCTGCCCGAGTATGACATCGACGAGCGCGACGACCTAATGTCGGCCGCCCACGCTGCCGGCCGCCACCTGGCAGAATTGATCAATAACCTGGACGGCCTGGTCCTTAAGCCCGACCCAGCCATGATCTATTGGGCCGAGGCGCGCCGCGAAAGCGACCGCGTCTCGCTGCACGCCGCGCCGCTGCACGTCGGGTCGCTGGTGGAAAAACACCTGTGGCACGCCAAGGAAGCCGTGGTGCTGACCTCGGCCACGCTCACCACCGCCGGCGAGTTCGACTACCTGCGCGGGCGCCTGAACGCCGATGAGGCCGACGAGCTGGCCGTGGGGTCGCCTTTTGACTACGAGACCTCCACCCTGCTGTACCTGGTCAACGACGTGCCCGAGCCGCACCTGCGCGTGGAGCATCAGCAGGCCGTCGAAAAGGCCCTGATTTCGCTGTGCACCGCCACGCGCGGCCGGACCCTGGCGCTGTTTACCTCCTACGCTCAGCTCAAGCAGGCGGCGCAGGCCATCCGTGAACCGCTGGCCCGCGCCAACGTGGACGTCTACGACCAGTCGGATGGCACGCCGCGCAGCACCCTGCTCGATTCCTTCAAGACCTCGGTGGGCGGCGTGCTGCTGGGCACGAAGAGCTTCTGGGAGGGAGTCGACGTGCCCGGCGAGGCGCTCTCGGCGCTCGTCATCGTCAAGCTGCCCTTCGACGTGCCCACCGACCCCATCATCGCCGCTCGCGCCGAGACCTTCGAGCGCGCCTTCAACGAGTACAACGTGCCCGAGGCAATCCTCAAGTTCCGCCAGGGCTTCGGCCGCCTCATCCGCTCGCGCAGCGACCGCGGTGTGGTCGTCCTCCTCGATCGGCGCGTGCTCACCAAGCAGTACGGCCGCCTGTTCCTCGACTCGCTGCCGGCCTGCGCCGTGCGCCAGGGGCCCCTGGCCCAACTGCCGCGCGACGCCGCTCGCTGGATCGATGGCGGCTGAAACCTGCCAGGCTCAACAGGAGCGGTATCCAGGAGTTTTGGCCGGATAAGGCCCCCGAGACACCCTGAACAGGCGTTGCCTGGAAGAATTGCCTGCGAGCCGCTATAATGCGTCTCACTCGGGCCGCGCAACCCGGCGCAGGCTGATGGTGAGCCTGCGCCGCTTCTTGAGTCGGGCCCAACTGCTTCTAATCTTAACGTAAGGAAAGTCCGCTATGATTGACGTCAACGACCTGCGCAAGGGCGTCACCTTTGAAGTCGACGGTCAGATCTTCAAGGTGCTCGAGTACTCGCACAACAAGCCGGGGCGCGGCAACGCCACCATCCGCACCAGGCTGCGCAACCTGCGCTCGGGCGCCACGATCGACCGCACCTTCCAGTCCGGCGACCGCGTCCAGGATATCCGGCTCGACCATCACCAGGTGCAGTATCTGTACCGCGACGGCAGCCTGTACCACTTCATGGACACGGAGACCTACGAGCAGCCGATGCTCACGCGCGAGCTGCTCGGCGACGATGCCGGCTACCTGAAAGAGGGGCTGGAAGTCAAGCTGACCTTCTACCAGGACGAGCCGATCGAGCTCGAGTTGCCGACCGCCGTCGAGTTGAAAGTGGTGGAGGCCGAGGTGGGCGTGCGCGGCGATACCGCCACTGGCGCCAACAAGCTCGTCACGACCGAGACCGGCCTCAAGGTCCAGGTGCCGCTCTTTGTCAGCGTCGGCGATACAATCAAGGTCGATACGCGCTCAGGCGCCTACCTGACCCGGGCATGATCACCAGGGCCTTCCCCCGAACGACCTGAATCCGCGCCCGTGCCGGGGCCGCCGGCGCGCTGGAAAGGCTGCCGCTCCGCCATGCGCACACCCGCCGGATTTGAGTGCCGGTACTTCTACGCCAACTACTACCGCGGCCGCAACCAGCAGGAGTGCCGGCTGGTCGCCCGGGATCCGGCTAGCGCGCGCTGGACGCCGGGTCTGTGCCGCGACTGCCCCGTGCCCAAGCTGCTGCGCGCCAACGCATGCCAGCACCTGGTGCTCGACGCGCGCGTCGTCAAGACCTGGGGCGGCCTGGGCCGCAAGGTCGCCGTCAGCGCCTCGTGCACCAAGACCCTGGCCGACGTCCCGAACCCGCAGGCCGGCTGCGGCCGCTGCCACGAGAGCCTCGGCAAGCTGCGCCTGCCCGAGAACCCGTGATCACCACCCTGCTGTTTGACCTGGACGACACCCTGCTCGGCAACGACATGGGAGTCTTTCTGCCCGCCTACTTCCAGACCATCACCGAGCATTTCGCCGGTGAGCCGCGCGCCGAGCGCCTAGTGGCCGAGATGTTGAATGCCACGCGCGCGATGATGGCCAACACCGATCCCGCCCGCGTGCTGCTGGACGTGTTCAGCGACTGCTTCTCGCCGGCCATGGGCTGGACGCCCGAGGCGTGGATGGCGAAATTCGACGCCTACTATGCCGGCCCATACGGCGCGCTCGAACCCCTCACCACGCGCCGTCCCGCGGCCCGCGCCATCCTGGATTGGGCTTTCGCCAGCGGCTACGATGTCGCCATTACCACCGGGCCGGTCTTCACCTTGCCCGCGCTGCGCGGGCGTCTGCGCTGGGCGGGGGTGGACGACTACGCCTTCGCACTAGTCACCGCTTCCACCAACAGTCACTTCGCCAAGCCTCACCCCGAATACTTCGCCGAAGTGCTGGGGCGCCTGGGGCGGCGTCCCGAGCAGGCCCTGGTGGTCGGCGATGACTGGCACAAGGACATCCTGCCGGCCGCCGCCCTGGGGATGCCGACCTATTGGATCAACGCCGCGAGTGCCGCGGACACCGGCACAGCCCCGCAAGCCGCGCGGGCAGCCCGGCTGGACTGGGTTGACGCGCAGCCGGTCGGCCAGGGCACCCTGGACGACTTCGCCGCCTGGGCGCCCGCCCACGTGCCCGGCCTGCCCGAAGCGCCCGTGCCGCCGGGTCGCGCCTACCCCTACCTGCTGGCCGGCAGCCTGGCGGCGCTGCACGGCACGCTGGCCGGCCTGCCCGCGCCGCGCTGGCCGACGCGCCCGGCCCCCTCTGAGTGGTCGCTGACCGAAATCGTCTGCCACCTGCGCGACGTCGAGCGCGAGGTCAACCTGCCTCGCCTGCGGACCGTTGTCGAAAACAACAACCCCTTCATCGCCGGCGCCGACACCGACCCGTGGGCCACCGAGCGCGACTACGGCGCCCAGTCCGGCCCAGAGGCCCTGATCGCTTTCTCGGCCGCGCGCCAGGAGGCGATCCGCTTCCTGCGCGCTCAGCCGGCCAATATCTGGTCGCGCACCGCCCGGCACGCCATCTTTGGCCCGACCCTGCTCTCGGAGATCGTCGGCTGGGTGCTCGACCACGACCGCATCCACCTCGACCAGGTCCGGCAAACAAAAAAGCGGCTCACTCACTGAGCCGCCCGCGCCGCGCTTTCAGCGCGCCCTGTCGTGTTGGTCCTGGCGAGGCGCCCTTTGCCGAGGCAGCTCGCCTCGCCTACCTGGACCCCACCAGGGTCCGCGCTCCCAATCCCGGCGATAGTCAGAGACCGGCTGGGGTGAGGGCGAGCGGCTGCCGCTCTTATTCGGCCGCCGCCAGTTCAAACCAGAAGCGGCTCCCGCACCCCACTTCGCTCTCGACCTGGATCTGCGCGCCGTGGGCCTCGACCAGCTTTCTCACCAGCGCCAGCCCCAGGCCCAACCCGCCGGCCTTGCGCGTGGCCGAGCCATCCGACTGGTAAAAGACCTCGAACGCCCGCTGCAGGTCATCCGGCGCCATGCCCGGCCCCTGGTCGCGCACGGTCACGCGCACGCGCTGCCCGACCGGCTCGGCCCGCAGCTGCACGATCTGGTGCGCCGGCCCAAACTTGATGGCGTTGTCCAGCAAGTGGCGCAGCACGCGGGTCAGGGCGATCCGGTCGGCCTTGACCCGCGGCACGTCTGACGATAGGGCCAGCGCGACGCGGGCCCGGCGGCGCGCGGCCGTGGCCGCGATGCCCTGGACCACGTTCTGGCAGACGTCCGGCAGATAGACCGGCTCGAGCGCCAGGCGTTGCTCGCTCAGGGTGTTGAAGTCGATCACGTCGTCGACCACGATCTCCAGCCGTTCCAGCGCTTCCCGGGCGACGCGCAGACCCTCTACCTGCTTGGGCGTCAGCGCGCCCATAGCGCCGTCGGCCAGCAGGTCGATGAAGCCCTTCATGTGCAGCAGCGGCGTGCGCAGCTCATGTGACACGTTGGCGATGAAGTCCGATTTCAGCCGGTCCAGGCCGCGCAGGGTCTCCAGCGCGTGCGCCAGCTCGGCGGTGCGTTCGGCCACGCGCTGCTCCAGGGCGGCGTTGGCCGCTAGCACTTGGTCGTGATAGCACTTCCCGCGCAGCAGCGCCCGCGCCCGCGCCAGCAGCTCGATGGGATCGAAGGGTTTCGACAAGAACTCATCGGCGCCGGCCTCCGCCCCGCGGACCCGTTCCTGCGTCCCGCGCAGCGCCGTCAGGATGACCACCGGGATAAAGGCCGTGGCCGGGTCGTCTTTCAGCCGCCGGCAGACCTCGTAGCCGTCCGGCGCCGGCATGATGACATCCAGCAGGATCAGGTCGGGGCGATGCTCGGCCGCGGCCGCCAGCGCCGTCTCGCCGTCCCAGGCCGTCACCACCCGCAGCCCCTCCATCTCCAGGAACGTCTGCATGACTTCCACGTTGCACGGCTCGTCGTCCACCACCAGCACCGTGGCAGTGGGCTGGGCGTTTTCCGGCGCGGGCGCTGGCGTGAGATGGGTGAACGGGGAGTCCGCGTTTGGGGCGGAGGCCATGTCCTTACTATACTACCGACGCGGCCGAAAAGGTACTCGCCCACGGTCCTCTAACCTGCTGGTTGGGCTTGGTCCTCCCGCCGGCCTGCGCTATGATGCGGCGGCTCGCGCGGGCTGCACGGCGCTGCTGCATGGGGTGACGGCCAGGGCCCGCCGGCGAATGCGCGTGAGGGCGGCACAGCGATCAGGGGCCCAGCCAATTCCAGCCACGATCGCCAAAGGTTATCAGGATAGACCGCATGCGGACTTCTACACTTCTTGGACGCCTCGTTTGACCCGGCCGGCGCTGTCCTCCCGGGCCACCTGGGCCGTACTGGCGGGTCTGGCGATCCTGGGAGGCGTCTTCCGGCTGGCCGGCCTGGCGCAAGTTCCGCCGGGCCAGTTCCTTGACGAGTCGCTGGTCAGCATCATCGCCCGTGACCTGGCCGCCGCCGGCAAGTTCCCCGTCTACATCGGCCATGGCGGCGGGGGCTATTACCCCGCCATCATCTACCTCACCCGCCTGGCGCGCTGGCTCTCAGGCGGGCACCCGCTGGCGGCGCGCGGCGGGGTCGCCCTGCTCAGCGCGCTCAGCCTGCCGCTCATCTTCCTGGCGCTGCGGGCGATCTTCGCCCTGGACGAGCCGCGCCCGCGCGCCGCGGGGCTGGCGCTGCTGGCGGCCGGCGTCGTCGCCGTGTCGGTGCCCGACGCCATCATCAGCCGCGGGGGCGCGGAGATGACGCTCACTACCCCTCTGGCTGCCCTCACCTACCTGGGCCTGGCTGCCGGCCTGCGGGCTAGCAAACGGTGGATGTTCGCGGCGGCCGGCGCGGCCCTGGGTCTTTCGCTCTACACCTACTACTCGGCGCGCCTGCTGCCGCTCGGAGTGGCCGGCGCCTTGTTGTGGATCGCGTGGGCCGAACGCCCGGCGGCCCGCGGGCCTCTGGCCGGCCTTTTGTTGACCGCAGGAGCGGCCCTGGCCGCCGCGCTGCCCCTCGGCGCCTACTTCTGGCAACACCCCGACATTTTCTTCGCGCGCGCGTTGACCACCAGCCAAGCGCTGCGCACGGGTCAGACCGGCTTACCGGCCGCCCTGGCGATCAGCACACTCCACACGCTGGCGGGCCTGGTCTGGCCTGGCGCCGGCGACGCCCTGGCGCGCCACAACCTGCCCGGCCGGGCCTTCTTCGACGCCTTCACGGCGCTGCTGTTCGTG
>JADLEU010000040.1 GCA_020845955.1 Anaerolineales bacterium | reverse complement strand
GGCTTAGGTCATCGTAAACGCCCCAATCCAACAGAAAGTCGAACGTGCCTTTGACTTGCTGCAGGTTGGTCAGGTCGTCTTCAATCCAGTGGACCGACACGCCGGCTTGCGCGCCGCGCTGGCGGCACAGGGCCATGGCGGCGGACGAGTAGTCCGTGCCGGTGACGTCGAAGCCGCGCTGGGCCAGGAAGATGGCGTTGCTGGCCGTGCCGCAGCCGAGGTCAATGGCCTTGCAGGGCCGGATGCGGCCGCTCTCGACGACCTCCACCAACTCCCGACGCGGCCCCAAGTCCCACGGGGCGCGGAAACGGCTGTAAAGGAGATTGTAGAACTGCTTCATGAGGCGCCCATAGCCCAGCCGAGGCCTCGCGAGCCTGGCGAAGCAGACCCGCGAGGTCTCGGCTAACCATCACGGCTTGCGGAGCAGACGAAGGCCGCCCCACTTGCCAGACCAGCACGGCAATACCGAAGCCGAACGTTGGCCCAACGTCGTATGAAACAACGTCAGGGATCCACCGGCCGCCAGCAAGGCCGCGGCGAGATACGCCACGGGCGAGTCGGCGCGGTCAAAGGCAGGCTGGTACACAACCGCCACCAGCAGGCCGACCGCCGCGAGGCTGGGCAAGGTTCCGCCCGCGAAAATGGTCAGAATGCCGAGGACGGCGGCGAGGCCGCCACGCCGTTCAGACTGTGGAGGGCGGCAGTGGCGCTTGTCATGGTGTTTTCTCCTTGAGGCCCTGCCTATTTCACCGGCGCGGTGAGATACGCATACAGCGCGGCCAGATCGTCGTCGGTCATCATGGCGGCGTTCTTCCACGGCATGGTTTGAGGGAAGGCTGACCCGTCGGGCCGGACACCGGTGCGCATCATCTCGAAGAACTGCTCCTGGGTGAGCGTGCTGACCAAAAGGCGCGGATTGGGGACGGCTGGGGCCATCGAAGAAGCCTCCACACCGGTGGCGTCCGGCCCGTGGCAACCCCGGCACTCGCCGTAAGTGGCGACGTATTTGCCGTACTCGGCAGTCGTCCCGGCGGGCGGCGCGCTAATGGTCTCCAGCTGCGGCGTCGGGCTAGGGAACATGCCCGCGCCAAACAACAGCGCGCCCAGGAAGTTGGGCTTGTCGCCAGTGGGCCGGCCAGTCGTGACAGCAGGCTGAGAGCGCAAATAGGCGATGAGGGCTTGCGTATCGTCGTCACTCAACTGGCCGTAGGACAGCAGGGACATGAACACGAGCGTCTGGCCGTCCTGGTTTACCCCATGCCGAATGGCCCGGAAGATTTCGCCGTCGGTGTAACCTGCCAGCTTGCCGCCCGGTGTCAAATTCTCAACCGCAATCTGGCCGATGAAACCGAAGCCTTCCGCTTCGCCGATGTTGAAGCCGCCGGACAGCGGAAACGATTCGGTCGGATTCCCCTCGGCGTCCACCTGCCCGTGACAGCCGACACAGCCGATGCCGGCCAGATACTCGCCGCGGGCGATTTGCTCCGGCGTGCCTGCCACCTTAAGGTCAGTGGCTGGTCTGGCCCCGGGGAAGTAGAGCATGGCGATGCCTTTGCCGCCCGCGAAGCTGACGGCGGCCAATATCAATGTGAGCAGGCCCGCGCCGAGCCCGCCGGCGACCTTTACCCACAGCCGTTTGGCGCGCACCGCCCGCCAGGTGAGCCAGCCCGCGCCAATGGTGAGCGCCACTAGAGCGATCAGGATAATGATGTTGATCGTCACGTTGTCCTCCGATTTAGAAGTGACCTGAATGGTACGGTTTGGGCCTAGACCGGGGCTGTAGCCTCGATCTTGATCATTATTTCGCGGAAAGCCAGACGGGCCACGCCGATCAACGATCGGGTGTGACGGCAACCGGCCTCCGCCAACCGGCCGATATCGCCCGGATGCACTGCCGCCCCGGGAGCGTCGTTGGGGTTATGTCCGGAGCAGTACAGCGTCCGTTGCGCACAGCTGACCTCGTTGGCCCGCGCATTGCCGAACTCAGCCTGCCATATCCAAGGATTAGTGATGCGACCTCCCACGATTGTGTTGTCCTTTCTGGTTTTTGCCGGGTGCATGGATGCTGAGCTTCCGTCCCTCAATCAATTATCGGCTTCTCGGACAGCGGCTTCTGCGCCCACTCCTTCAATAAAGCCCCCAGTTCGTCGAGCGTCTTGAAGCTCAGGCGCTCAGCCGTGTGCGGGTTCTCCAGGCTGTAGCGCCAGACCGGCGCGCTCCCACCCTCTTCCCACAGGCGAAGCAGGAAAGTGTGATAGCGCGGTGGCCGGGCACTGGCGTTGGGCGGCATGGGTTGGCGATGACGGACTTCGCCCATCCTACACAATGCAGCATTTGGAAATCATTTGCTGGAGAACGCGCGACGGCGGAACTCCTGGCCCATCTGGCCGTCACCCGCCGCCCGCGCCAGCGCGACGCGCTGGCGGTCCGGCCCTGAGGCGAGCTGGCCGGCTTCGAGCAGCGCCTCCACGCGAGCGAGGGTCTCCCCGCCGAGGCCCGCGCGGCCGCGCTGAGCGAGGCCGCCGCGCTGGATCAGGGCGTTTTCCTGGCCCGCTTTGTCGTCCGGCAGCGCTCCAGGCAAGCGTGGTCAGGTGCGCCAGGGCCGGGCCAGCGCTTGATCTTCTTTCGGATCCGCGCGCCCGGCGCCACGGCGGCGTCCAGCCCGGCGGAGAGACCTGGCAGGCCAGCAACGTGGGGACGCTCCCGTGATGATCGGCCCAACGAGCTGCCATCGCCGGGATACGGCAAGGCCAGCAGTGATTGGTTTCGCGATGACGTTCTACCGGAATTGGGTGACATCTGACACTAATGGGTCAAGGCGTGTGGATTATGCTGGACTCATCACGCCTGGAGGCCAAAACCATGAGCGAGCTTGAACTGCTGCTGCGCTGCCCATTCTTCGACGCGTTGACCCAACGCCAATTGCAATCTTTGGCCGCCCTGGCGGACGAAGTCCACCAGCCGGCCGACAAAGCCCTTTTCTACGAAGGTCAGCCTGCCGATACCATCTGGCTGGTGCTAGGGGGCCGTGTCGGCTTGCGGCACGCCGCCGAGGGGGCGGGCGTCGCCCATACACGCACCACGGAGGCGATCTATCACCTGATCGAGGAAGGCGCGCCTATTCCGATGCTGGAGGGCCAGAGCGAGGCCTTCGCCGAAATCAGCGTCGGCGAGATTGGCCCCGGCGAAATTCTGGGCATTTCGGCCCTGATACCGCCCTACCAGCGGACAGCCACCGCCCGCGCCCTGGTATCCTCCCGATTGCTGCGACTGGACGCCGTGGCGCTGCGGGAGGCCTGCGCCCAGGACTACAGCCTGGAGAGGGCGCTGCTGCGGGCCACCGCGCAAGCGGCGCTCCAGCGGCTGCACGTAACGCGCCAACAACTAATCTTCGAGCGCCACTGAGCCGACATCCCATTTGAGGTCACGATGAGAGCTTATGTCCTATTGAAAATCCAGGCAGGCGAGGTTGGCGAGGCGATACAGCAACTGCAGCGCACGCCGAGCGTCGAGCGGGCCGAGATGACCTTTGGGCCCTACGATGCCGTGGCCATAGTCGAGGCTTCCGACCTGGTTTCGCTCGCCAACCTGGTGGCCTGGCATATTCAGACCATCCCGGGCATCGCCCAGACGCTCACCTGCCTGGCTGTCGAGATCCAGCGGCAGCCCAGCCCCAACTAGGGCGGGCCACAACCGCGGCGAGTTGGCCAGCGCGGAATCGCCAGCGATAGCACGCTCCGTACTCCCTGCTCAAGGCTCGGCCGCGCGCCACTCAAGCTCTTGATCACCGCCTGGATGGGCACGGGCGTCACGCCGCCTAAATCGCTATAGCGATCTCCGCTCGCGCTTACGGCATACCTTATCCGTTGATCCGTTGACTCACACCGCCCCCGCGGGGGTTGATCCGTTGGTCCGTTGCCCATCCGTTGACACCGTTGACGCCGAATCCGCGCCTGACACTCATCGGGAATTTGCCCCAGATCTCCGGGCTGCCAATCGCGAACCTACCGACCATATACTTCCCCGGCAGGTGCGCTCAAATGGCGCCGGCCGCTGCCGGCGGCGCACCCGGCCCCCCGCCCGCGGAGCAGTTGCGCGGATCGCCGGGCGGGCCTAGACTTTCAGCGCGCGGCGCTCCTGCCGCGCCTAGCGTCGCGGGGAAGACATTCATGGCAGACACCTACCTCAACAGCCTGCTCGCGCAGAACGAGAAGATCCTTTACATCACCCGGCGGCATTGGCTGGTCCTGATGGCCGAAATCCTGACTGAGTCGGTCCTGACCATCGCGCTGATCGTGCTGGTCACGGTGATCCTGGTCATGTTTCCAGCGGTCGGCCTGTTCGTGGCGCTGGGCTATCTCCTGCTGCTGCTCCCACTGGCCAGCCTGACGCGCGACACGCTGGACTGGTACAATCGGAAGTACGTTGTGACCACGCGCCGCATCATTCACCTGGAAGGCCTGTTCAACAAGGACGTTACCGACTCATCGCTCGAAAAGGTCAACGACGTCAAGCTCGAACAGAGCCTGTGGGGCCGGATGCTGAACTACGGCACCGTGGAAATTCTCACGGCCAGCGAACTCGGCGTGAATAAGTTCAAGATCATCGCCGACCCGATCGGCTTCAAGACCGCCATGCTCAACGCCAAGCACCGGCTGGAAAGCAACGGCGAAGACCTGCACGTGGCGCGACGCCCGCCGGCAGCCACCGACCAGCCCGAACGCGCCAGCCTGTTGGAACAGGTTCAGTCCCAGCGGCCAGCCGCCGCGCCGGCGCCACCGCCCGCCCCTGCCAACGTGCCCGAGCTGCTGCGCCAACTGGACGAGCTGCGCCAGGCCGGAGTGCTGACGGAGGCCGAATTCCAGAACAAGAAGGGGCAGCTGCTGGCGCGGCTATAGCGTGGCATTGAGTCTGAGAGCCTGCCCCTGGCAGCCGAGCAGGCACAGCGACGCCTCGAATGCGAACGGGCCACGTGGGCCTGACAGGCAGGCTCGCGTGGCCCGTTTGGGTTTTAGCCCAGGGGCAATCAGGAACGGCTGGGGCGGTCAGCCGGTTTGGCGCTTTCAACAGGAGAAGCGTTGGTCGGCCGAGCCCGTTCGGCGCGCTTCTTCTCGTCCTGCGCCAGGGTCTCCAGGGTCTCCAAATCGCGCTCGAGATTGCGGCGCCGCATAAACCAACTCACGATGTACAAAGCCGGCAGACCTAAGAGCACGGCATAACCGAAAAGCATGTAGCCCACGGTGTCGGCGGTCTCTTGCAGCAGGGGCAAAGGCAGCATCATCGGTCTCCCATCAGGCGGCCAACAGCCGGGCCTTTAGCTGCTCGACGCGCTCGCTGAAACGCGCCAGCCGCACCCGGTTGACCAGCAAAGTCGCGTATAGGAACGTAAACGCGAGGTTGGCAAATAAGAAGGTGGTCAGCATCTTGGAGGTCATGTCAAAGCCGCCCTCGGCCGTGGCCGACCCGCTGCCAATCACCACCGGGTGAATGGTGCGCCACCAGCGGATCGAGAACCAGGTGATCGGCACGCTGATGACGCCCACGATGCCGTAAACCGCGGCGAAGCGCGCGCGGCGCTCGGGATCTTCAATGCCCTGGCGCAGCATCAGGTAGGCCACGTAGATCAGCGCCATGATGGTGTAGGTGGTCAGGCGCGGGTCCCAGGTCCACCAGGTATTCCAGGCCGGCCGCGCCCAGATCGAGCCGGAGACCGTCGCCATGATCGTGAATAGCAGCCCGATCTCCACCGACGAACTGGCAACCTGGTCCCAGAACGGGCGCGCGGTGCGCAGGTAGACCGCGCCGGCCACGGCCGTGACGACAAAGGCCGTAAAGCTCAACCAGGCTGAGGGGACGTGGAAGTAGAAGATGCGCTGGACTTCACCCATGACGCGCTCGCGCGGCGCATAGAGGAACACTAGTCCAAGCGCGATGAGCATCAGGACAGCGGTGACGATATTCAGAAGCTGCACACTACGGCTGGCTTTTGGCATCGAAACCTCCTAGCAAACAGGCAAGCAGCCGGGCGCGCCACGGCGCGCTATTCCTCGACAACGTACTCAAACAACATGAAGGCCGCGGCGATGAAGATCACGTCGTAGCCGATCAGCAAGTTGATCCAGGGCGCAATCTCGTCCCAGGCAGACGCGGCCAACACACCGCTGGTGGCGCGCACGGCGGCAACCAGGACAGGAACGGCGACCGGGAGCAACAGGATGGGCAGCATGACGTCGCGCGAGCGGCTGTGCATGGCAAGCGACGCCAGCAGCGTGCCCACCGCCGCGTAGCCCACGGCTCCCAGGCCGACGACCCCAAGCAGCAGCGGCCGCAGCATGGGCAGATTGAACAGGATGGCCAGGACGGGCAGGAGGATGGCCTCCACCAACAGAATAAACAGCAAGTTGCCCAACGCTTTGCCCAAGTAGAGCGCGCTGCGGTCGATCGGCGCCAGCAGCATCCCGTCCAGCGAGCCGCGATCCTTCTCCATCGCCAGGCTGCGGTTGAGGCCCAGGGTGCCGGTAAAGACAGTCGCCACCCACAAAACGCCCGCGCCCGTCCGCTCGCGCGCCGCCGGCGACCGGTCTAACTCCAGCGCGAAATTGAACGTGAGGATCACCAGCAGCGCAAACACGATCATGGCGCTGAGCAGTTCCCGGCTGCGCAGCTCGGCCGCCAGGTCTTTCCAAACGATGGCGCCAACAACCCGCAGAAAGTGGCGGGCGCGCCCGGCTGGTTGGGCCAGGTCTGTCGCCACCGGCCGCGCGGCCGGCCGCGGCTCAGCCTGCATAGGCCGCCTGGCGGACCACCTGGGCATAGGTGTCAGCGAAATCGGCCGGGCGCAAACCGGCAGTCGGGACCGCGTGGGCGATGACGCCGCGAGACAGGATGAGCACCCGGTGCGCCAAAGCCAGGCCGCGCGGCAGGTCATGCGTCGAGATCAATACGGTCCGGCCAGACTGGGCCACGCAACGCAGCACCTCATCCAGCATCAACGCGGCATCCGGATCGAGACCGGTGTAAGGCTCGTCGAAGAGCATCACGGCCGGGTCGGGCAGTAGCGCGCGGGCAATCGCCAGGCGCTGCTGCATCCCGCGCGAAAACGTCCGAACCAGGTCGCGGCGGCGGCGCTCAAGACCGACCTGCGCCAGCGCCGCGCCAATCCGGCCATCGGCGCGGCCCAGCGCATACAGCCGGGCGTAGAATCTCAAGTTCTCCTCAGCCGTCAGGTCACTATACAGCAGCGTGTGATGTGTGACGACCCCCAGCCGCTGGCGGACTTCGGCGGCGCCGGCCGGCAGAAGGAAGCCCGCCACGCGCACCAGGCCGGCGTTGGGCCGCGAGAGCGTCGCCAGGATGCGCATCAGGGTGGTCTTGCCGGCCCCGTTGGGACCCATGAGCGCCACAAACTCGCCAGAGGCAATCTCCAAATCGACCCCGCGCAGCACGGGGCGCAGGCCAAAGGCCTTCTTAAGGCCGCGCGCCTCGATCATTTAGCCTTGCTCGTCCCAGATCGCTCTGAGCTCGGCTTTGAGGTCGGAGCGCTCGGCTATATAGTCGGCCTGGTCTAGCTCGCCGGCGGCATAGGCGTCATCCAACTCGGCGAGGGCATCCAGCAGTTCTTCACGCCGCGCGGCGGGACCCAGACGAACCGGCCGCCGGTAGAGCCAGATGCCGATGCCCAAAAGGGCCACGGCCAAGGCCCCCAAGCCGACGGCCAGGCTGACAGAGCTCGAGGGCGCCAGGGCCGCGCCGCCGGATCCGGGGTTCCCAGCCGTCCCAGCCGTGCCCGTCAACGTAAAGGCCAGGGTCTCGCCCGCGGCCAGGCTGGCGGCGCTGAAGTTTTGGAACGACTGGGCCTCGAAGGTCTGGGTGCCCAGGCTAACGAGGCTCGGGCCGCTCAGCTCGACACCCAGGTCAGAAACCAGCACATTGACGTTGTTGACCGAGGCGTGCATCACCTGGCTGAAGCTCAGGGCGCCGTCGTAAGGCAGCCGGAAGGAGAACAGCACCTGGCTTGTGCCGGCGCCGGGCGTCACCTGCCACAGCATACCAAAGCCATCGGCGTTGCGGAAATAATCCTGATCCAGCACGGCATTCTGCACATCCAACCCAGTCGCCTCGGCCGGCAGGTTGAACTGGAGCAGGTCGCCGCCTGAGGCGGTGAAGGTCTTGTCGCTGGCATTGGAGAAGATATAGAGCTGACCGACCGTCACTTCGCCCGGGTTGAGGAACTCCAGGAACATGTGCATCTGCTCGACCGTCAGCACGGAGGCATCGCTGGTGGTCTCGTAGATCGGGAGGCTGAGGCTTAGCGGGCGGCCCTGGGCGTCGAAGCTGGCCACCTCCGAGCTATAGGTCACATCCTCGTAGATCGTCGTCATCACGAACTGCCGGCCGGGCACATAAGCGACAGAGTCGAAGACAAAGGCGCCATCCGTTTTCACGGTCGTCGTCAAGCTCTCTACCAGGCTCTGGCTGTCAAAGCCGTGCAGGTTAATCTCCAACCCGGCCGGCACCGCTGCGCCGGCAGTGCCATTGACCACTCGACCGGTGACCTCACCCGAACGCTCGGCCAACAAATCTCCCGGCGGCGCGTAGGCATAGGCAAAGGCGCGGACCGCATCGAGCGCGGCCCAGCGCTGGGAGTCAGTCAGGCTTTCGGCAAAGGGGTGCAGCGCGTCGCCGCCCGACACCAGCGCAAAGAATTCTTGCTGGCTGCGCCCCACCATGGAGGCCTGATTCGTAAAATCAGGCAACGGCACCTCCAGCCCGGCCGCGGCAGGACCATCCCCCTGCCCGCCCTCGCCGTGGCATTGGGCGCACTGGGCCGTGTAGACTGCCCGGCCGGTCTCCAACTGCTGGGGCGGTGTGCTCAGGGTATAGAGAAATGCAACCAGGCTCCAGCGCTCGGCTTCCGACAGGCTGTCCTTGAACGGCGGCATCAAGGCATCGATGTTGCCCGCGCTGATCGCCGTGAAGAGGCCCAGCGGCGTACGGGCACGCACGAATTCGGGATCCGACATGTCGGGGGGCGTCGTGGGCAGTTGGGCCGCCATGCTGCCGCCGCCGGCGCCCGCCGGGCCGTGGCAGGG
>JADLEU010000039.1 GCA_020845955.1 Anaerolineales bacterium | reverse complement strand
CGCGTTGGCCGTCTTCGGCCTCCGCCACCACCCGCAGGTCGGCCCGGCGCTGGATCATGGCGGCCAGTCCCTCGCGCACCACGGCGTGGTCGTCGGCAATAAGAATCCGGATGGGGGTTTCAGACACGCTGGCCTGCGTGGGCGTCAGACTGGCCAGGTTCCGTGGGCCGCGGCACCTGGCAGCGGATGGTGGTGCCACCTATGGGCCGGGACCGCACCGCCAGCACGCCGCCGTGCCGGGCGGCGCGCTCCTGCATCCCCAGCAGGCCAAGGCCCCCCCTCGGGCCGGCCGGATCCAGGCCGCGCCCGTCATCGCTGATCTCGAGCGTCAAGCGTTCCGGCTCGGCCTTGAGCGCCACCCATATGCTGCGCGCCTGGGCATGGCGCAGCACGTTGGTCACCGCCTCCTGCCCAATGCGCAGCAGGTCGAGCTCCAAATCCACCGGCAGCGCCGGCCAGCCCGCGTCCACGCTCCATTCGACGGCCAGCGCCGCGGCCGCTGCCAGCGCCTCAACCGAGGCGCGCAGGGCCGCGGGCAGCGGCGCGTGCTCCAGGGCCGGCAGCCGCAGCGCGTACACCGAGCGGCGCGCCTCGGCCAGGCTCTCGCGGGCCAGGGCCCGCGCCCGGCTCAGGTGCTGGCGCGCGGCTGGGCCCGCCTCGCCCAACACGTCCTCGGCGGCCTCCAACTGGACCACGATGCCCGTGAAGCCTTGCGCCAGCGTGTCGTGGATCTCGCGCGCCATGCGGTTGCGCTCGGCCAGGATGGCGCTCTGCCGGGATTGCTCGGCCAATTGCCCCAGCTGCATGGTCAGCGTGACCTGCTGCACCAGCGCTTGGGCCAGTTCCAGTTCCTCTGGACTATACCGCCGCGTCTCGATGTTCTCGAGGCTGAAGAAGCCTGTCACCTCGCCGCCGGCCAGCAGCGGCACATACAGCAGGGTGTGCGTGCCCCGGCCCAGCGCCAACCCGCGCTGCACGACGCGCGGGTCATTGGCAACGTGGTCGATGACGACGGGTTGCCGCGTCGCAACCAGCGCCTGCCACGCGGGCAATCCGGCCGCGGGCAGGGGCGGCGGACTGCTGGGCATTTGCTCGGCGGCCACCAGTTGCCCGTGCTGATAGGCCAGGCGCAGGCCCAGCGTGTCGTCATCCGGCGCGCGCAACCACAGCTGCGCCCGCGTGGCAGTTAATTGTTCGGTAATCGCCGCCAGCGTCTGGGCCAAGACTGCCTCCAGCGATGAGTCGGGCGTGATCGTCTGCAGAGTGTGGGCCAGCGCCAGGGTTTGCCCGCGGGCGGCATGCACGGCGCGCTCCAGCGTGCGCGCAAACAGCCAACTTAGCCAGGCGGTGGCGCCGTAGACGGCCCACCAAAACAGCACCAGCCCGGCGCTCTGCGCCGGGGCGCCCACCGGATAGACCGGCTCGACGATGCCCTGCTGCTCGCCAATGGCGAAGAGCGCGGTCAACATGCTGATGGCGGCCAGCATCCCCAAGAAGCCGTTGGAGCCGGCGACCAGGCCGCTAACCAGCAGCCCCAGCCCATACAGCGCGTTGACCGGGCTGGCCATCCCGTAGTATTGGGCGTTGAAGGCGATCGGGATGCAGAACCCGCCCAGCACGGCGCTGGAGGCCCAAAAGGAGCGCCCCCGCCGCAGCAGCAGCTCGGCCAGGCCGCACAGCGCCAGCAGGCCCAGGCCGTCCCAGGGAAATAGCCGGTTGAAGGGCACCCCCGCCCAACCGGCTAACAAATAAGCCAACGCGCCGATGGCCATCAGCCGCAGCACCCAACGCAGCAGGCGGACGTTTAGGTCGGGCAGCGGTGGCGCCGCTGGCGCCTGGCTGCGCCGGGCGAAAAGGGCCATGCCGGCCAGGCTGCCCGCGATCAGCCCCAGCGCCAGCCCAACCAGCCAGGGGGTGTCAAACACCAGCGCCAGGCCTACCCCCATGGCCCCGCCGGCCGCGGTGAGCAGCAGCCAGGGGCCAAGGAAGCTCCAAGTGTAGAGCGATCTTGGCGGATGGGCGCGGTCCATTCCTGGCGGCGATTGTAGCGTGAATCCTCTCGCCGGGTCAGTGCCGGCCGGCCTAGCCCAGGCTATACCTTGGGGCCTACCCGGCCTGTGACCCTATTCGTTGCCAGAACGCATATAATTAAGATCAAGTTTAGCCTGATTTGCAGACGTCGCGTATAATCGCGCCAGTTTTCTGAATACTCCACTACGGATCGCAAAGGAGTTAACGATGGCTGGCAACATTGTTGGTTGGCTTGTGATCGTCCTTGTGTCCGCCGGGTTGGCGTTTCTGACCTGGAGAGCCTGGCGGGCGAAGTCCGCCGCTGTCAAGTGGGGCGGCCTGGTGATCGGCGGGCTGCTGACCCTCGCCGGCGGACTGCTCAGCGTGGTCACTCTCATCGGCTTGTTCAAGGCCTACTCGCCGCGCAACAGCCCGGTTCGCGACCTACAGGTGGCGGGCACACCCGAGCAGATCGCGCGCGGCCAGCACCTGGCCAACACGTTTTGCGCCAGCTGCCACTCGCTGACCGGCGAGCTGCCCTTATCCGGCGGGTTCGATCTCGCCAACGACATCCCCATCCCGCTGGGCTCGTTCGTCGCGGCCAATCTTACGCCGGCCGGACCACTGAAGGACTGGTCCGACGGCGAAATCTTCCGGACCCTACGCAACGGAATCGGCGCCGATGGGCGCTCGTTGGTGATCATGTCAACCTTCCGTGGCCGCAACCTGAGTGATGAAGACACTGAGGCGCTGATCGCCTATCTGCGCAGCCAGCCGGCCGTGGAGAATGACACGCCCAACCCGCCCGACCGCTTGTCGATGCTGGGAATTGTCATGCTCAGCGTCGGGATGCTGCCAGAGGGCAAGCCGCCGAGCGAAGCCGTGATCACCGCGCCGCCCAAGGGCGCCACGGCCGAGTATGGCGAGTACATCCTCAGCTACCAGGACTGCCGCGACTGCCACGGTGAGGACCTGCGCGGCGGTGTGGAGGGGCAGTTGCCACCAATCGGGCCCAGCCTGGAGGTTGTCAAGGACTGGACCCAGGAAGAGTTCATCACCACGCTGCGCACGGGCGTTAATCCGACCGGCCATCCCCTGGGCGACATTATGCCCTGGCGCAACGTCGGCCGCATGGACGATGAAGAGTTGGCGGCCGCGTACCTTTACCTGACGAGCGTGCCCTAGGTGACGCGGCCAGCTTGAGACCAGCCCGGTGCGGCCAAGCAATGCCTCGTTGCCGGCCGCACGGGCCTTCAACTGCCAACGTCGCCTGAGGCGCCGTCCTAGGCCGGCTCCAGCGCTGCCTTAGCCGGGGGCGCCCCGATTTCTCGCCGGCTTGCCGCGCTTCCGATCGCGCTGTGGCGTACGGCCGCTATTTGCGGTAGTATCCAGGCTGCGTAGTCCTCACGGCCGGCGGGCCCGACACCCAGCGACCCGCCAGGCCGCGCCTGATTCTCCTGATGCTGATGATTAAGGAGGCTGTATGCGCCTGGTAACCTACCGCGACGAGGCCGGCACGCACGTGGGCGCGCGGCGCGGCGCGGACGGCGTCGTCGCGCTCGATGCCTTAGCCCTCGACATGCTGGCGCTCATCGACCTGGGCGCTGAGGGGCTGGCCCGTGCAGCCCAGATCGCGGAGCGCGCTGAGAACGCGCGGCCGCTGGCCGCCGTCCAATTGCTCGCGCCCATCCCGCGCCCCAGGCAGAACATCATCTGCGTGGGCCTGAACTACGCCGCCCACGCCATCGAGGCGGCCGTGGCGCGCGGCCGCGCCCCCAAGCTGCCTGAAGTGCCGGTGTTCTTCACCAAGGCGGCCGGAGCTGTTTGCGGCCCTGAGGCCGAAATCCCGCTCGACCCGCGCGTGACCTCCCAGTTGGACTACGAAGTGGAGTTGGCCTTTGTCATCGGCCCCGGCGGTCGCGACATTTCCGCGGCGCAAGCGATGCGCCACGTGTATGGCTATACCATCGTCAACGATATCTCGGCGCGTGACCTGCAGAACCGGCACCAGCAATACTTCAAAGGCAAAAGCCTAGATCGCAGTTGCCCGATGGGCCCGTGCCTGGTTACGGCCGACGAAATCCCCGCCCCCGGCGCGCTTGGGCTGCGCCTGCGCGTGAACGGCGAGATCCGCCAGGACTCGGTAGTCAGCGACTTGATCTTCAAGCCCGCGGCCCTGATCGAGTCGCTCTCGCTGGGCATGACGCTTGAGCCGGGCACGATCATCTCGACCGGCACGCCCAGCGGGGTGGCCCTGGGCATGACGCCGCCGCGCTATCTCCAGCCGGGTGACGTGATCGAAGCGGAAATCGACCAGATCGGCGTGCTGCGCAATCGCATCGTGGCGGCCTAAGCCTGTTGCCGCCTGGCTGCCCTGACCGACTCACGCACGATGGCCTTCAGCGTGGGCAGGTGCACGTCGTCCAGCCGCTTCAGATACAGGCAGCCCTTGCCGGTCTTGTGCTTTCCGAGCGTTTCCAGAAAGTCACGATAGTGGTCCGGGCCAGGTGTGAGGTAGAGCGTCAGGTTCTGCTTACGGGGCGAGAAACCCACTAGGCACGTATCGCCTTCGTGCCCGCTGGCATACTTGTAGTGATAACGGCCAAAGCCCACGATGCTGCTGCCCCACAGCTTGGGCTCCAGCCTGGTAACCTGCCGCATCAGCTTGAGGAGCGCGAACGCATCCTGGCGCTGCTGCTCGTCCGCCACGCTGTTCAGAAAGGCGGTCACGTCCGCGCCGGTTTGCCTGGTTTTTAGTTCGGCCATTGTTTCGCGCCCCTTTCGACACAGGTCGTCCTCACTCGCTGCCCGGTTTGGCGCTCCGTGCCGCGGCTGAGTACGTCCCAATCGTGCCCTGGGCCGCGGCGTACAGCGCCTCCTCGTTGCTGGCGGCCCACACCTCGCAGGCACAGACCGCCTGGCGTGCCCCGGCATGGACTACGCGGGCCCGCGCAATCAGGCGGCTGCCGCGCCCCGGCCGCAGGTGGTTGACCTTGAATTCGCTAGTGATTACCTCTGGCCGCAACACCGAGACGCCGACAAAAGGGTCGTGCGCGGCGATAGCCGCCAGCTCGGGCAGGGTGCGCAAGAAAGCGGCCACCGCGTAGCCCAGCGCCGCCTCCAGGCGCGCCTCGATCTCCTTTTCGAGCCTAGCGGGCAGGCGCGCCGGCCGGCGCCTCGAAGACCACGTTGCCGCTGGCGAAGTAGGTCTCGACCCGGGCGCTGCCCATTCTGGTAAACAGGCGGCGCAGCATGTCCATCTTGACGACATGCCCGCCGACGTTGATAGCGCGCAGAAAGGCCACGTGGCGCATGCTCACCTCGCCGCGCTGGCCGCCAGCGCCTGGTCGACGATCTCGCCCGGCTCAAACAAGCTCATGAACAAGCTCACCGCCGCCTGCCTGTCGGGCAGGCTGAGCTCGGCCGAGAACAAGATCTGCCGGGCAAAGGCCGTGATGTCGCTGACCGCCCAGGCCGCGCGGTAGTAGGCCAGCAGGCGCGCGTCGATCTCGGCGAGGCCGTAGCCGGCCATGAAATGCTCGGTTTGGCGCGGGCCGACCAGCTTGCGCGAAATCCCGCCGATCACGAACATCAAATCGCGTTCGCGCGGCGCCAGCATCGTTTCGTCCCAATCGATCAGCCAAATCTGTCCCGCCTCGTCGACGAGCACGTTCCAGGTGTGCGCGTCGGCATGGCACAGCACCCACTCGCCGGGCGGCGTGGGCTGGGCGAGCGCCCGAGCCAGGCCGGCCACCGCTTCTATCTCGGCCTGGTGCGCGCGCCAGGCCACCGCCAGGGCGCGTTCGGCCTGGCCAGCCAGGGCGGCTTTGGCAATGTGGGCCGCCAGGACCGGGATCGCCTCGATGCCGGCGGGCGAGAACGTCTCGCGGGCAGCCTGGGTCGCCACGGCCGGCGGCAGAACGGCAGCATGCACCTGCCGCAGCGTGGCGCCAAAGGCGCGCCATTGCTCATCGCTCAGGCCGCCCTCGGCGCCCGTGCGGCCGGCGATAAAGGGATAGAGCATCAGCGCAAACCCCTCGGCAGCGCACCACGGCTGGCCTGATTGCGTGGCCACCGGCGCCAGGACGTGCGGCACACCCTGGTCCGTCAGGCAGCGCGGCACGAGCAGGCCGGCCTGGTTGACTGGTCCCCGGCGCAGCTTGAGCAGGTAGGCAGCGCCATCGCTGGTCTGGAGGCGAAAGACCCAGGCGGCGGCATCCGCGCCAAGGGGGAGGAATTCGAGCGCCGCCGCCTCCAGCCCGTATTCGGCGCGCACCGCCGCGCGGAGCGCCTCGACCGCGATTTGGGGCGGCTCAAGCATGGCGCCAAGCGTGGGCCGCCTCAATCGCGGCCTTCAAGTTGCCCCAGGGCGTCTCGCTCGGCACAGTGCAGTCGGCGGCCAGCATAAAGCGTTCCGGGGCCTGGGCCAGAACGGCCTGAGCGGCGGCGCGGATCTGGCCCGGGCTGCCGGCGGCCAGCACGCCCTTGCGCTCCAGGCCGCCCATGAACGGCCGGCCAAAGAGTTGGGCTGCCTCGAGCGGGCTAAGTGCGCGGCCGCCCACCTGTAGACTGCAATTGACCACGTGGCCGGGATAGTCGAGGAAGGGGGTCAGGTCGGCGTACGGGCCTTCGTAATCGCAGACGTGCAGCACGTTGAAGGCACAGTCGCCGATCTCGGCCCACACGGCCAGGTCGGTGGGCTTGACGTATTTCTCAAACAAGCCCCTGCCGCCGAAGCGGTGCGCCTCGCCGCCCTGGGTGGAAACGTAAAAGCCGTCCACGCCGGCCTGCCGGCAGCCGCGCACGAGCTGGATGACATTCTCGGTCATGATTTCCAACCCGGGCTTGACCGCTTCCGGGTCTTGGCGCAAGTGCGCCGTCAGCGCCGCTTCGCCGCCCCAGCGCCGCGCCCACATAAAGGGCGAATAGACCGTCATGATCACTAGCGCTTCGCGTTTGGCGGCCTCGGCCAGGCCGCGGGCAACAGCCACGGGCGCCAGGAAAAACTCGGGCGGATAGCGGGCAGCGTTAGCCCAATCGGCCGGCCGTACGGGCGGCGGCGCGGGCGGCAGGATCTGCTCGTACTGGATCTTGACCAGATCCATGCCGGTGTAGCGGAAGAACTCCAGGTGCTTATCGACCGCCGCCTGGCCCTGGTGGAATTGCGGGCCGAAGTGCAGGAAGAAGGCGGCCGGCACGTAATCGGGGGCCTGGCCGGCAGCCAGGCCGAGGAGGGTTTCGCGCTTGTTCATGCCTCGCTCCGCGGTTCTGCCGATTCGGCCCGGAGCACGCCCAGGATCCGCCGGCTCTCGCCCAGGTGGTAGGCACAGTGCGCCAGCAGCATCAGCGCGGCGCCCACCCCATCATCAGGCCCTCCCGCGCGCGCCTCCCACCGGCTGGCCGGCGCTGCGTAGGCCGTGGCCGCGTCCACCTGATCAACCGTCCTCTGCCAGCCGGATTGGCCCATGTCGTGCACATACCCGCCCGGCTCCGGCGAACGCCGAACACTTCGGGCAGGTCGCTGAAGCATAGCACTGAAGCAGCCCGGCGCTAGCTGGCCGCACCGCCAGCACCGCGCCCCAACGCTGGCGCAGCCGGGCCAACAGGTTGGGGCCGAATATGCGCAGGGATCGCATCGGCCTCGGCGGCGACCGATGACGTGGCGCCGCGGGCCAGCCCTGGCTGGTGAACTCCACCGTTGCCAGCACCTGCGCGTTGAGGCCGGACCGCGGGTCGCAAATGATGCGGTATAGCGCGCCTGGCTCTAGGGCCAGCACGACCACGTGCGTCTTCTGGTCCGATTGACGTGTATAGCTCAGCGCTGGCCGGCCGGCAAGCCGCGTGGCGCGTATACTCGTCGCTTGGCGCCAAAGCAGGATAGCGGCGGACTTCGAAGCACAGCTCCGGGCTGGCGCGCGAGATCAGGTGCACGCGCAGGATACCGGCGTCGCGCTTCCTCTCGAGCCGTCGGGCGCCGCGCGCGCCGCGCTTGACGACCAGCAGCCCGCGAGGTAAGGTCTATCTCGGACACTGATCCTATCTCCCGGGGTTGACGCCATGTCGAATTCCAAGCCATTAAGGGGACGGCGCATCGGCTTTGTGTCGACGCGCTTTGCGGGAACCGACGGAGTCTCGCTCGAGACCGCCAAATGGGCGCTCGTCCTGGAACGGCTGGGCCACACTTGCTTTTACTTCGCCGGCCAGTCCGATCGCCCGCCCGAGCGCAGCCAGGTCGTGCCCGAGGCGCATTTCAGCCATCCTGACGTCGTGGCTGTGGACGACGCCGCCTTCCCTGAGAACGGGGACGCCGCCGAACAGCAGGCCGCCTTCGATCCCCGGCCGCCAGGTATGCGCAATCCTTTGCGCTACCGGGTCCGCCCGCCGCGGCTCACCGATCAGATCCGTGATCTGGCTCGGCATCTGGAAGACCAGCTGTACGCCTTCGTGCGCCATTTCGATCTCGAGCTGCTCGTCGTGCAGAACGCCCTGGCCATCCCCATGAACATTCCGCTGGGCGTGGCCCTCACCGAGTTCATCGCCGAGACCGGGATGCCCGTCATCGCCCACCACCACGACTTTTACTGGGAGCGCCAGCGCTACCTCGTCAGCTGCGTCGACGACTATCTGCGCATGGCCTTTCCCCCGGTGTTGTCGACCATCCGGCACGTGGTCATCAACTCGGCCGCCGCTCAGGAATTGAGCCGCCGCGCGGCTCTGTCGGCCCTCGTCGTCCCCAACGTCATGGACTTTGATCACCCGCCCGCGCCGCCCGACGCCTACGCCCAGGACGTCCGCGCCGCGCTGGACCTGGCGCCGGATGAGTGCTTCTTCCTGCAGCCCACGCGCGTCGTCCAGCGCAAAGGCATCGAGCACGCCATCGAGCTGACCAAGCGCCTGGGGTTGAAGGCCCGCCTGGTGATCTCGCACGCCTCCGGCGACGAGGGCGACGCCTACGAGCGGCACGTGCGCGCTTTTGCCGCGCTGCTGGATGTGCCGGTGAACTTCGTCGCCGACGTCATCGGCGACCAGCGCGGCCGCACCGCCGATGGCCGCAAGATCTACGCGCTCAGCGACCTCTACCCGCACGCCGACCTGGTCACCTATCCCTCCACGCTCGAGGGCTTCGGCAACGCCTTTCTGGAGGCCGTCTACTTTCGGCGCCCAATCGTCGTCAACAATTACTCGATCTACGACTTGGACATCAAGCCCAAAGGTTTCCGCGTCGTCGAGTTCGACGGCTTCATCACCGAGGTCACCCTCCAGCAGACCCGGCGGGTGCTCGAGATGCCCGAGCTGGCCCAGGAGATGGCCGAGACCAACTATCAGTTGGCCCGCCGGCACTACTCCTACTCGGTGCTGGAACGCCGCCTGCAAACGCTGGTCGCGGATTGGTTCGGGGAGGAGAGCGCGGACTGAAAGTTGAGCCAACCCAGGGCCGCGGCTTCCCGGGCGCGCCAGCCCTCGAACAGCCGGCGCGGACGAGCACGTAAGGGACCAGACAACAGCCGCCCAGCCAGATCAGGTGCGGCGGGCCGGCCGCATGATTCGGCTGTCAGCCCAGGCTCACCGGCAGCGCCTTGAGCCCGCGCACCGCCAAGGCGCTGCGCCAGCGCACCCGCTCGGGCGGGATGGTCAACTGCATGTTCGGGAAACGCTCTATCAAGGCCTGGAAGGCGATCTGGCCTTCCAGCCGCGCCAGCGGCGCGCCCAGACAGTAGTGGATGCCCAGGCCAAAGGCCACGTGGCGGTTCGGATGGCGCCCCAGGTCGAGCCGGCCGGCGTTGTCAAAGACCGTCTCGTCACGGTTGGCCGACGACAGCAGCGCCAAGGCGCGGCTGCCCTTGGGGAGCGTGACGCCGTGCAGCGTCACGTCTTCCAGCAGGTGGCGCGTGGTGCCGTGCTCAACCGGGTTAGTGAACCGCAGCAGCTCTTCCACGGCCCGGGCCATCAGGCCGGGGTCAGCGCGCAGCCGCTCGAGCTGGTCGGGGTGCTGCAGCAGCGCCAGGGTCCCATTGGCGATCAGGTTGACGGTGGTCTCGTGCCCGGCCAGCAGCAGCAGGAAGATCATCGACAGCAGCTCTTCTTCGTTCAAGCGATCGCCGGCCTCCTCGGCCGCGACCAGCGCCGACACCAGGTCGTCCTGCGGGTTGGCGCGCCGCTCCGCGATCACGTTTTCAAAGAAGCGCAGCAGCCGAACCCCGTTGGGGAGTTGCGCTAGCATCGCGCCCAGGCCGGCAGAGGGGGTCTCCAGGAACTTCGCCGTCCAGCGATGAAAGTTCAGCCGGTCGCGTGCTGGCACGCCCATCATCTCCGAGATGACGGTCAGGGGCAGTGGCAAGGCGAAGTCGGCCAGCAGGTCCACCTGGCGCTTGGCAGCCGCCCGGTCCAGCAGTTCGGCCGTGATGGCCTCGACGCGCGCCGCGATGCCTTCGACGCGCTTGGGCGTGAAGGCCTGGTGCACCAGGTTGCGCAGGCGGTAGTGATCGGGGTCGTCGGTGACGACCATGCTGGTAGCCAGGATGCGAAAGATGCGCGGCAGCCAACGCGGCGTGCCCTCGCCGGCGGTGGCGTTGCGCTGATCGCTCGAGAAGCGCGGGTCTTTCAGCGCCGCGACGACGTCGGCGTAGCGGCTGATCAGCCAAACCCGCCCAAACATCGGCACCTTGGCCTGGGCCAGCGGGGCGCTTTCGCGCAGGCGGGCATACAGCAGATACGGGTCCGCGCGCACTTCGGGGGCGGACAGGTTCACAAGCGGAATGTCAACGACGGGAGCTGCGACGGTCACAAGCACCTCGACAGTCTGGCGATGTGGATAACGATTGTTACCACTCTAACAAGTGGCGGCTCGCGGCGGCCCTATCTTCAAAGTCGCCGGCGTGAAGCTGGCCGAAGCGCGCCCAGTTCACGGGCGCGGACCAGAGCGCGATCCGCTGGCGGGTGAGGTTTTCCAGGTCAGAGCGCTGCATGGCCCGTCTCCCGGGCCATTGTAGGCTGAGCGAGGCCGGATGCCAATGGAGCGGCGAGCCAGGGCCGGCGGCTTACCTAGCGCATCGCCTGCGCCCGGGTCAGCAGCGCATACATGCGGTTCTGCGCCGGGTCGAAGAAGGCGTTCGCGGCATCGATGGCTTCGGGGCTGACCGCGCTCCTCCAGCGGCGCAGATCGCGCGGATTGGCTCGGCGAGCGTGTGCGCCTGCTGCAGCAGAGCGCGGTATTCAGCATAGAGCGAATACCAGACTCATTGAAAGGACTTGTGAATCCGGTCGAGATTATCGATGAACTGGCTGACGTCAAACGGCCAGATGGGCGTAGCGGCGAAGACCGGGGCGGCGGACTGCGCCAAGGTGGGCGTGGCGCTGAGCGGCAGCGACGTGGCCGTGTTGAGCGGGCGAGGCGTCCAGGTTAGCGTCGGGGTCGCGCTAGGGAGCGGCGTGGCATTGGCGCAAGCGCCGTGCGCTCCGCGGGTTCGTCGGTGGGGCTCACCCCCTGGCAGGCCAGCAAGCCTGCCAGCAGCCAGGGGATGAGCCACCCGTCGCGCGTCACGCGGCGCGTGCGCCGCGCGGCACCGCGTTCAGCCTAGTGGAAGATGATCGGCAGGCGCACCGCATAGCCGGTGACCTCCAGCAAACGCTGTACCTGGGTCGTCATCCCATCGCTGTCCGTGACCAGCAGCGTGATGACGTGCTGGCCGGTGCTCAGCTCCGCGGTGCTCAGGCCCGCGCCGGTCCCCAGGCCGCCGTCACGGTCTGACGACCAGGCGAAGGCGGCGTCGCCCAGGGTGCCGTCCTCCAGGTCGTAGGCCGTGGCCAGCAGCGTCACCTGCTGGGTGGGGAAGAAGACCTGGCCGGGGTTGGGCAACTGCATCTGCGCCTCGGGTGCGTGCAGCGGCACCGTGATCGCCCCGCTCGTGTCCTGCCCGCTGAGGAACCCGTCAGAAACCACGATGCGCAGCAAACCCGCGCCGCCCGGAAGCTGGTCGGTGTTCAGCTCCACCTCGCTGCCGGTCAGGTCAGTCGCCAGCGGCGTCCAGTTCGTGCCGCCGTCGTTGCTGTAGAGCAGGCTGTACACCAACGGGTCGCCGTCGGCGTCCAAGCCCGTCCAGGCCACCTGGAAGGGACCATCGGGCAGCGTGGCGCCGTCGGCCGGCGCCGTCAGCTCGACGCTGGGCGCGTTGGCGCTGGCGCTGCGCTCGGCCACCACCTGGTCCATGTATCGGATCTCAACCTTGACCGCGCCGGGGCTCCAGGGGATCAACTCGGCGATCACGGCCGGCGTGCCGAGGCTGGCCTCGGCGTCGCTCAGCTCTTCGGGCGCGAACGCGTAGCTCGCCAGGTCGGCGCCGCCCGCGTCCACCAGCGCGATGGTCCAGTCGCCGGGCTCCGGCAGCGGCACGGTGGCGTCGTGGCTCACCAGGTAGGCGCTCTCCAGGTGGGCGGTGCCGCTCTCCAGATCGGCCTGGCCGACCACCGCCAGGAAGTCCGTGGCCGTGACCATCTCCGGCGCCGCCTCGGGCCCCAGGCCGACGCCCACCAGGTAGCTGCGAATGCCTTCGTAGGTGAAGTCAGACACCCACTCGTTGGAGCAGTACGTCATCACGTCCTTCCAGCTAGGCGGGTAGATGGCCCGCGTGGTGATGTCGAAGCCGTAGATCGCGCCGTTGCCGGTCAGGTCGGGGCTGATGCGGCCGGTCGGGTACGGGTAGGCCGCGCCGTCGGCCGCGCCGCAGTACTCGGCGTGGTAGCGCCCGCGGGTGTGGCCGATCTCGTGCCCGCCGTACCAGTCGTTGTACGAGCCGTCGAAGTCCCAGCCCCAGTTGTCGGTGCCGCTCGGGCCGGCGGCGATGGTGCCGGGGATACCGGCCGCTTTGCCGCGCATAAAGCCGCCGCCGTCGTCCACCACGCCGTAGTACACCACGCGCGGGTCCTCGCCGGAGAACAGGATGCGGAACAGTTTGCCCAGCGCCAGCCAGCCGTGCAGGGTGTCCACGTTCGGCAGCCCGGCGCTCGGGTAGACGAACGTCTGGCGCGCAACCTCCAGGCTGGCGATCGGGTAGGCCCGCCGCAGCCACGATTCGAGCGCGTCCAGGTGGGAGTTGGACTCCAGGTAAGTCGACCCGCCGGAGGTGTACTGCACGTTGACCAGCCTCAGCCGCAGCGGCGGGGTGTTCTTGAAGTTCACCGTCACCGTGCGGGTGTTGTCGCCCAGGACCAGGTCGTTCTTGGCGTTGTTCGGGTCGATTCGGGCCGTCAGGGTCAGGTTGCCGGCCGTCACCCAGCTGAGCGGCAGCTCGAACCAGAAGCTGTCGTTGAGCTGGCCGCGGTCGGGGCTCGGGCGCACGGTGATGTCGGCGCCGGGGTTGCCCGGGCTGAGGATCGGCATGAGCGTCACGAAACCGCGCTGGCCGCTGAGGGTGGCGTAGACATCAGCCACGTTGATGGGGGCGTTGACGTGCACGCGCACGTAGGTCCGCTTGCCGGTCACCAGGTCGACGCTGTTGTTCAGGTCCTGGACGGCCTGGGTCACCTCCAAGGCGTTGACGTGCAGGTCCGGCCCCGGAGGCGG
Source organism: Anaerolineales bacterium (assembly GCA_020845955.1). Lineage (GTDB taxonomy): Bacteria > Chloroflexota > Anaerolineae > Anaerolineales > UBA6663 > JADLEU01. The sequence goes on along the minus strand of JADLEU010000039.1, from coordinate 42,745 downwards.
CCCCGACCCGGCCCACAGCAGGTGCACCGGCAGGAAGGCCTCGAACAGCAGCGCGGTCTGGTCAGGGTCCCACATCTGGATGCGGACCTTGTCCACCACCATCGGCCCCCCGGTCAGCGTGAACGAGCCGGTGGCGCTGCCCGCGCCGGTGGGATGCACCGGCGAGCCGTGCGCGGCATACCCCGGGCTGAGGTTGGGTCCGCTGAACGGCCGCGCCCAGATGCGCACGCCTGCCGGCCAGTTGGTGTTGTAGTTGAAGGTCAGGTTGACGTTTTCGTTGTACTGGAAGACGTTGGGCGTGTCGGGGTTGAACTCGATCTGCGTGACGATGTTCGTTCCGTCGCGGAAGCGATAGTAGACGGGCAGGAAGGCCTCGAACAGCAGCGTGGTCTGGTTGGCGTCCCACATCTGAACGCGCGCCTGGTCGACCACCACCTGCCCAGACGTAATCGTGAAGAAGCCGCTGTCGCTGCCGCCCCCGGCCGGGTGCACCGGCGAGGGGTGCGCGGCGTAGTTGGGCGCCAGGGCGCCGCTGCTAAAGGGCCGGATAAAGATCCTGACCCCGTTCGCCTCACGGGCCGAGTAGCTAAAACGAAAGTCGACGTTCTGGTTAAAGGCCAGGGCGTCGGGGGTGTCTGGGGTGAAACTGAGATGGGTGACGAGGTGGGTCGGGTCGCCGAACAGGTAATGGACAGGGACAAAGGTCTCGAACAGCAGCGTCGTTTGGGTCGAATTCCACATCTGGATGCGGATCTCGTCCACGACGACGCCGCCGGTCGTGATCGTAAACCAGCCGCTACCCGACCCCGTGGCCGAAGTTGGGTACAGCGGCGAGGGGTGAGCGGTGTAGTTAGGCGCCAGCGCGCCGTTGCTGAACGGCCGGGCAAAGATGTAAACGCCGCCGGCCTCGGTGGTGCTGTAGCTGAAGTTCAGATTGACCTGGTCGTTGAAGGCCAGGATGTTGGGCGTGTCCGGTCCCAGGCTCAGGCTGGTGACCAGGTGGTCGCCCGGCGCGGCCGGGGCCTGCGGCGCCGCGGGGGGCTCGGCCACGGTGGCCGAGCCCCCCGCGGCGGTGGTTTCCGGCCCCGCATCCTGCGCGGCGGGCGCGGCCTGCGCGGGGGCGCCGCCGGCTGGGGCGAAGATGAACGTCAGCAGGAACAGACATAGGGTGAGGCGCCAGGCATTGGCGGTGAAACGTGTTAGCATTGGGCTTTCCTTATCTTAGACGGCCGGATGAACCGATCCGGCAACGATCGGACCGTTACGTCTAGACTAAATGCCGTTTGGGCCGGGTTTATCAGCGGCCACGCGGCGTGCCCCACAGAGTCTGCAACCCCACTGCCGCCAGCCAGCCCGGCGTGGGCACCGCGGCGGCCCAGGCCGCGGCCGGCGGCGTCTTGCCGAACCCGGCTGGCGCCACGACCCACGCAACCGAGCGGCCGTGGTCCAGGCGCTCAGCCAGGCGCCGGCGTGCGCGGCCTTGATCTCGCGCCCCCGGCGACGCGCCCACTGCTCCCGGATTGAGGTGGAAAATCGCTAGGGGCGCCCGCTCGGTCCTCTCGGTCACGCTGATGTTAATGGCGAGTCTCCGATAACCGCTTGGGCCGGCTGCCAGGCGGCGCTGAACTCCCAATCGGGAAACCGGCGCAGTGTCTGCTGCCGCTATCGTTCGGTGAGATCGCGCTCGGCGTATTCTACTGGAGAACGACACGCCATCGCAATCGCGCTCCGGCCGGCCGATGGCAACAGCCCGCTCGCCATTCTTCGATCGACCCGAAGCCAGTGACCAGGCAGATCTGGCCGCCGGCTCGACCGCGCCTGGTCTAAGCCCAGGCGTGCGAATACCCTCACGGCGGCCTCCAGGATTTGGCCTTCGCGCGGCGCCCTGGCGGGGAGGGTATGGTGCAATAACTCACAATACTTGACCGGCTGGTTAGTCCGTCCTACGATAGTTATAGTTGAAGTGGATCAACAAAACCAGCCCGAACTACACTGGCTGGCGCCGTCGAGGTGTCGTGAAAGAAGGTAAACATGGAATATCCGCAGGTGCTTGATACGATCGGCTCATACTGGCCTCAGGGATTGGGCGGGCCCCACTGCCTGCTCAACATCTCGCTCAAGGAAGCCTACACTGGCGCCCAGCGCGTGGTTGAGCGGAATGGAGAGCGCGTGCGCTTGGCGATCCCGCCCGGCGTCCACACCGGCGATCGGATCTATTTGCCGCGGTCGGGCCGCGAAGACGCTCAGACGGTGCATTTTTGCACGGTCATGGTCGCCGATCAACCCCCGTTCAAGCGCTATGGGGCGGATCTCCACCTAGATTGGTCCATCGACATCCGCACCTTCATACATGGCGACGCGGTGCAGGTTCCGACGCTTTCTGGTCAGGCCAGGCTTGAGGTTCCGGCCTGGACGGCGCCTGGGACAACGCTCCGCTTGACTGGCAAGGGAATGCCGATCCTCAATCATCCAGACATGTATGGTGACTTGTGTGTTCACCTGCAGGCGACAATGCCCGCCAACGCTACCCCACTGGAGCGCCAGCTGATCGGAGACGCGGTCCGGCTGTCCGGCTGGCGCCTGGAACGACACTGAGAGCGCTTCGACCTGTGCGGGTCGGGCGCTCATCACTGCGACTCAAACCGCGCCCCCGGCAGCGGCGGGAAGCCGCTGCCGGGGCTTCGCAATCCCCACGCGGGCAACTGGCCAGCGGCGACAGCCGTGACCGTGATCCGCTCTCGGGGCGCCGGCGCCACCGCATTCGCCGATAGGTTGATGAACCCATCCGCGGGCGGGTCGCTGGTTGACCGCCTGCCAGCGCTGGCCGATGTCAGGACAGGCAGCGACAGCCCGGCATCAGCCGCCGGCCGGCGGGCCGGCGGCCTCTCCCGGCTCCAGGACGACGATCTTCCCGCGTGTCCCATCCAAGCGGATTCGCTGTCCAGTCCTGAGGCGCAACGTGGCCTGGTGGACGCCCACTACGGCCGGAATGCCATATTCGCGCGCCACCACCGAACCGTGCGTCATCATGCCGCCCACTTCCGTGATTAGGCCGCCTGCCGCCATAAACAACGGCGTCCAGGCGGGATCTGTGCCCGGACAGACGAGGATCTCTCCCGGGGCCAACTGCGCCCTACGCGGGTCGAGCACGACGTGGACGGTTCCCTCGGCCACGCCGGGCGAGACCGGGCTGCCCGTGAGCGTATCGCCGCTGTCCGTGGCGCCGCCGAGCCCCTCGTAGAACGCGCGCCCGTCGCTCACCAGCACGCGCGGCACCTGCCGGCGGCGCCGCTCGCGCTCGTACAGCAAGCGCCGTGCCTCAATCAGCCGCTTCCAACCGCCCGGCGGCCTGGCCGCTGCGGGCTCCTCCGCGCGCGGCCGGCCTTCGTCCGCCAGCGCCTCCAACTCTACCAGTCTCAGGAACGCCAGGTCCTCCGCGCGCTCGATGGTCCCCGCCTGCGCGAATTCGCGCCCCGCCTCCAGCAGCGCCTGCCTAGCCCGGCCCATCACGCGGATGGCGAGAAACTTGGGGCTCTCACGGGTGCCGAGCAGCAGGCGCACACGCCTGGCGGCCGCCCGCGCCAGCCTTTCCTTCAGCCAGCCCCCAGGCTGCTGGCGCAGCGCGGCGGCGATCGCCTCCACGGCGGCCTGGGCGGCCTGCGCGCCCCTGGCGAACAAGACATCCGGCGCCTGCGCGGGGTCGATCCGCAGGTAGCTCTTGACCGTTTGCACGACTGGGGCAGGGTCTTCGCGCCAGCGTGGCTGTCCGATGTCGATCTCCCCAACGCCGCGCATGCCATAGCGTTCCATGAAGCGCCCGATCGCGGCTTGCGCCGCCCCCGGCAGCGCGCCCTGCCGGTAGGCAGCGGCCAGTTCTTGAGCCTCCCCCGCGCTGAATACCGCTGCCGCCTCGCCATCCGCCCTGATCGCTTTGGCCGCCTCCCACAACGCCAGGTCCATTTCGGTCGTCACATTGCCGGGCAGCCCGCGGGTCACCTCGAGCGCCAGGCTCGGATCTTCAGCCGCCAGGTGTTCGAGCAGGTTCAGCCCGGCCATGCCAGGTCCCAGCACCGGAATGAAACGCGGGAGTAAGCTGGCAAGCACATTGGCCACATGCTGGCGCATGAAGGCGGTGGCCGCGGCCAGCCGCCCAAAGCGGTCCTGGGCGGGCGCCACCTGCGCCGCGCGCAGATACCGGTCCACCGCTTCGTCAAACCCGGCGCGGGCCGCGGCGGGACGCAGCATGTTGTAGACCAGCCGCGGCAGCACGGGCAGCCCGGCCCGCGCCACCCGCCACACCGTGCTGAACTTCAGCCGGCCGGTGCCCGTGCCCACGCGCGGGTCAGCGGCCAGCGGCCGCAGGATCTGCCCGACGCTCGGCTCGACGAGCCCCAGCAGGCTGCCAAGCATGCGGCTGCCAATCGGATGGCGCATGACGTCGCTGACCTTGAGCCAAAGCCGCTCGCCGGCGACGGCGAGGTAATCAACTTTGTTGGGGTCGCGTTCCTGGCCGAACAACTTGGCCGCGCTGGTCAGGATCAAGCGGATGCCATCTTGCCCGAGCGGCGTCACTGGATCCAGGAGCCCTTGCACCGCGGCGAACGAGAACCAGATGATCAGCGGGTCGAACGACACCCGCGGCACGGGAAACAAAGTGGTGATGGCCCGCGACTGCAGCAGGTAGAGCTGGTCGCCCGCGAACGCCCACTCCACGTCCTGTGGGGCGCCGTACTCGGCCTCGATCGCCCGGCCGGCAGCAGCCAACTGGCCGAGCTCGCGCTCGCCGAGCGTTGCCTGCCCGCCGGCGCTGGCCGAGATGGTCTCGACCCCGCCGCCCGGCTTCGCGCGCGTCACGACCTGCTTGGCCCCTCGGGCCGCGCTCACGATCCGGCCGCTGCGCGCCTCCACGACGAAATGATCGGGCTCCACCTGCCCAGAGACCAGGGCCTCGCCCAGCCCAAACACGGCGTCGATGACCATTTCGCTGCGCAAGCCCGTGAGCGGGTTGGCGGTGAACAACACGCCCGATACGTCGCTGGGCACCATGGTCTGCACCACCACCGCCAGCGCCGCCGCCTCGTGCGGGATAGCGTTGCGCAGCCGGTAGCCGATGGCCCGCGCCGTCCATAGGCTGCTCCAACAGTTGACGACGGCAGCCAGCACCTCGCCTGCGCCGGCGACATTTAGGAAGGTATCCTGCTGGCCCGCAAACGACAATTCGGGCAAGTCTTCGGTGGTGGCCGACGAGCGCACGGCGACGGGCAAGGCGCTTCCACTCTTGACCGGCGCGCCGAGCGCGGCGTAGGCCTGGCGGATGGCTCGCGCCGTTTCTGCCGGCATCGTGCCCGCCGCGAAGGCCGAGCGGATCCTGGCCGCGGCCTGCTCGAGTTGGCCGGTATCGCCGGCGGCCAACCCCGCGCTGTGGGCGGCGATGGCCGCCGAGAGGCCATTAGCCGCCACGTACTCGCGATAGGCGTCCGTGGTGAGGATGAACCCGGGCGGCACGCCAAAGCCCGCGCGCTTGAGCCGCGCCAGGTTGGCGCCCTTGCCGCCGGCGAGGTCTAGCGTGATGTCGGGCGCTGAAAGGTCGACGATCATTGGATGTGGTCCCCCCGCGGCGCCCGAGTCGGGGCGAGGCAGTCGGCCGGTCGCTCTCGGCCTGGCGTACGCCGTGGCGGCCGGATGCTTCGCCCTTTCCAGGCCGGCAGCGCGACCCGTAGGCGCCCTAGCGCTGCGCCTGGCCCTTGGGCACGAACCGGATCGACACCGAGTTCACGCAGTGGCGCGTGTTCGTCGCGGTGAAGCCCTCGCCCTGGAAGACGTGGCCCAGGTGGCCTCCGCACGCCGCGCACAGGATTTCCGTCCGGTAGCCGTCGGCGTCCGGCGCGTGCCTGACCGCGCCCGGGATCTCCTGGTCGAAGCTCGGCCAGCCGCAGCCCGAGTGGAACTTGCGGTCCGAGACGTATAGCGGCGTGTTGCAGCGCCGGCAGACGTAGACCCCTTCTTCAAAATAGTCGTCGTACTCGCCGGTGAACGGCCGTTCGGTGCCCTTGTGCACGATTACGCGCTCTTCTTCCGGTGTCAATGGGGTAAGTTTCATGATGTCATCCTCTCGCAACCATTCCCACCTACCTGGTCTCGCGGGCGGAGGCGCTCGCGCGCACGCCGTCCCCGGCCACAATCAGCCGGGTGGGGCGCACCGGGGCCTGGCCGCTGCCCGCTGCTTCCGCCCTGCCAGTTGAGTATAGCGCACCACGATCCGGCCGTGCCGAAGTCATGCAGACCCGGCCCTGAAGCGGCCGCCCCCGCTGGGGCCGTGACCCCTGCGTCCCCCGCCGGCCGGCGGCGCCGATCCGCGCCTCGGCGGCTTGCCCCGCCTGCGCAACCGGGCGCTGTTTCTGGCGCGCGCCGCGTGGCTGTCGGCCGCGCTCACGATTCCTCTTCCCTAACGGATCGGCCTCCGCCTTCGCTCCGGCGAGCTGCTGCAGCCATGTCTGCATCCCGGCTGTTTCACGCGCCGCAGCCCGCGCGCTGGCCGAGGTCGACCGCTTCCGCGCTGGTCGCCGGCTCTGGATAAGGCCGTTGCTCCGGCCCTTGAAGAGCCAGGCGCCTGACCGCTTCTCTGCCGAAGCTGGAACCGCTTAGCGGCTGAGAAACGGTAGAAATAGTTCGGCCCAGTATTCGTACGCCCCCAGGTCGCAGCCCGCGCCCGATGGGCGGGGGCGGCCGCGCTGGTCGCTGGCCGAGCAAAACTGCTCCAGGGCCGAGTTGAGCGCCGGGCTGCTGGGGAGCGGCGGCGCCGTCAGGGTCTGGCCGCCATGGTCGCCCACCGGGGCCAGCCGCGGGTCGGCCACCATCGCCGCGCCGCAGCTCGTGTCCGGAAACTGGAGGTTGGCGCCCTCGGCCACGATCGTGCCGGCACAATTGCCGCCGGCGTTGTAGGCCACCACGCTGTTGCGCAGCGTGATGCTCGCCCCGGCCGGCGCTCCCAGCCCTCCAGTGGCCGTGCTCGTATTGCTGACCACCGTGACGTGCGTCAATACGAGGCTGTGCAGGCCCGTCCACATGGCCCCCCCCTCGGGCGCCGCGTTCAAGGCGATGGTGGTGTTCGTGAATGCGCCGACGGAACCGTAAAGCACCATGCCTCCGCCCCGCGCTAGGGCCAGGGTGGTGGTGGCCGGATTGCTGCCGGCCAGGGCGGTGTTCCCCACCACGGCGGCTTGGTCCAGCAGCAGTCTGATGGACTGCACCAGGCCGCCCCCCCTGGCGCTACCGCCCAGTTGGCTGGCAGCGCTGCCGTTGCCTCCGACCGCCGTGTTACCTGCCAGCAGCGTACGCCGCAGCGTGAGCTGCCCGGTTGTGTAGAGGCCGCCGCCCACCGCGGCGCCGCCGGCGTCACCGCCGCCGCCGGCCGCGGTGTTGCTGATGATGCGGCTGTCCTGCAGGGTCAACTCCCCCATGACAAACAGGCCTCCGCCCGTCGCCTCGCCCCCAAACAGGGCATCGCTGAAACTCGCCCCCCAGCCCGGGGTGCCGCCTTGCGCCCGGTTGTTGGAGAAGACCGCGCCCACAAAGACCGGGCTCGGCCAAGCATTCCCAAACCAGCCGCCACCGGCAGCGGGCGCGGGAACGCCCCCCGTGCCCCCATTGCCGCCTTGGCCGCCCCGCGCCTCGTTGTCGGCGACGACGAGTGGCGCGCTCTCCGCCTGCAGCTCGCCGGTGGAAAAGATGGCCCCGCCGAGGGCATAACCAGCGCGCCCGCCCATGGCATACAGGGTGCCGCCGGCTCCGCCGTTGCCCCCCATCGCGCGATTGCCGATGAAACTGGTGCCTGACCCGCTGAGCACCACCAGCCCGAGGTTATACAGTGCGCCGCCCTCGGCCGGGCCGCCTGGACCGCCCTGTGAATTGGCGCCGATGAAACCAGCGCCGCCGGTGCCGCCCACGGACTGGTTGCCCGAAAACGTCACGCCGTCCAGGGTGAGCTCGCCGCCGGTGTCGACGAAAATGGCGCCACCCTGGCCATCACGGCCGGGAAAGCCCGGCTGGAGAGGATCAAAGCTCGCCATGCCTGTCGCGCCGGCGGCGCGGCCGTTACGCAGCGTCAGGTCGATCAGCGACAGCCGGCCGCTGACCGTGACGGTGAAGAATCGAAAGTTGACCGCCTCGGGCTGCCGCACCAGGGTCGCCCCATCGCCGCGGATGGTGAGGGTGTCATCAATGTTGTAGGCGCTGGTGTCGCCTGGTATGGCTGGCTGCGTCAGGGTGTAGGTGGCGCCCGGCGCCAGGAGGATCAGGTCGCTGCCAGTGCCGCCTGGGCAGGCATCAACCATTCCGTTGCCGTTGGCCGCCGCAACCGCCTCACCCAGGGTGCAGTCCCCGGCGGCGCCCGGCGCCTCCAGGGTGGTCGTCACCGTGATGGTCTGCGCGCTGGCCAGGGGGACGGATCGCGCCGCCAGGAACAGCGTGCCTGCTGCCAGCATCGCCGCGGTCGCCAGCCGCGCCCACAACCGGTTAGGTCTCATGGTCGGCCTCCCTCGCACTGCCCGGCGGTTCCAGGCTCACGCGGATGTCCAGGGTGGGCTGCACCCGAACGCCCTCGCGGGTTACTTTGGCACTAGCGGCAGCCAGATCAGCGGCAGCGGGCCGCGATATTCCACCGCTCCGATGTCGCACCGGTCTGTCCTCGGCAGCTCGCGCTGGTCGCCCGCCTCGCACTGGCTCGGATTGGGTGGGCCGTGGTTCACCAGCGGGCTGTCGGCCGCCGGCAGGTGGTAATACGTTTCCAACAGGCCGTCCGAGGCCAGCGGCCCGAGCTTGGGGTCCAGGCCGGTGGCTTGCGTGGAATTCGGGAACGCGCAGGTCAGATCGGTGGCGAAGTTGAAGCCGTCGTCGGTGGGCGCCTGGCCCTGGCAGTTGGCGCCTGCGTCTTGCAGCACGCTGCTGCGCAAGCGGCCATCCGCGCCGCTCTCGTTATACAGGCCGGAGCTGTTGTCCTTGAACGTCACGCTGTACAACTGCGCCAGGCCGCTGTTGTAGACCCCGCCGCCCAGGCCGCCGGTGGCCGTGTTGCCGCTGAGGGTGACGTCGTGCACGCCCACGTAGCCGCCGATGGTGTGGTCGGTGATCGGCGCCGTCGCCAGCAGCATTCCGCCACCAGACTGGGCGCTGTTATAGGTGAATGACGAGCGCGCCACGTACAGACTCGCATTAACGCGGGCCAGGCCGCCGCCCGCGCCCGCGCTGTTGCCATTGAAGCTGGATTCGGACAGATACACAGTGACGCCCGTGTTGCTGTAAAGCCCGCCGCCGAATTGGCTGGCCGTGTTTTGCCCGAACGTGGTGCCGCCAATTAGGACTTGCGAGGTGGGATTGGCGGCGCAGGCGCACACCGCGCCCCCGAAGCGTCCTTCGTTGTGCGCCACATAGTCGTACACCATGATGAGCTCGCCCAGGCTGAACACGGCGCCGCCATAGCCGATGGCGACCGCATCGGTTGGCGTCCGATTGCCAATCAGGTCCGCCCGGGCCACTGAGAGTATGCCGTCGTTGTTGTAGAGCGCGCCACCATCCCAGGCCGCCTGGTTGTCGTTGATCGAGAGCAGCGACGAGCCGGTCAGGTAGGCGCGGCTGTTGGCCGACAGGTAGACGGCGCCGCCGTAGCGCAGCGCCGAGTTGCTCTGCAGGCTGCCGTCGGTCATCGTCAACTGCGCACCGGTGCCGAGCATAATCGCGCCGCCTTGGCCGCTGGCGTTGGCAGCCTGGTTTGCGCTCAAGACGGAATTGGTGATCGTCACCCGGGCGGCGTTGTAGAAGTTGTCGGCATAGATGGCGCCGCCAAACCCGGCCAGGTTGTGATCGAGGGCGCTGTCGCTGATGTCCAGCGGCCCATAAGTGACAATAGCGCCGCCGTAATCGCTCAAGTGTCCCTGGCTGTTGGTGATGCGGGCATGGTCCAAGTACAGCCGGCCGCGGTTGTAGATGCTCCCGCCGTTGCCGCCGTTCACCCGGCCGTTTTCGAGCACGATGTGCTGCAGGGTCAGGGTGGCGCCGGTATCCACAAAGAACAGGCGGTTGGCGCCGCCGCCGGTGAGCGTAATGACGTCGCCCCCGGCGATCGTGATGGCTTGGGTAATGCCCTGCGAGCTCGTAACGGTGATGGACTTCGGCCCCCCGCAATTGAAGGTGACCAGGCCGCCGCCGGCCAACGCGGCGGTGAGGGCCGCCTCGGTACAACTGGCCGGGGTGCCGTCCCCCACCACCCCGGCCGTGGGTGCGCGCGGCGCTGCCGTCCTACCAACCCGCATCCCAGCAGTGAAGGTCTTGCGGCCGGCCCCCAAACCAGCATCGGTCAGGTCCAGCTCGCCGGGCGCGGCGGAGGCCGCCGGCAGCGCGGTGTTGAGCACGGCCCAGAACAGCCCCAGCCGCAAAAGCGTGTGGTAGAGCGTCATTCGTCTAGACATTGGGGCCCTTTCCCTCGGCCGGTCCCCTTGGAGCGAAGCTGCCAGACAACTGTTCCAGAAACTCCATGAGGAGCGCCAGCGTGGCAAAGGCGCGGCGCTGGCCGGTGCTGGGGTCCTGCAGCGTGGCACGCCACCCCGTGCCAGGCGTGCGCCACAGCCGGAGAAGATAGGCCCGATACATAACCGTGACGTCATCCATCTGTCTTGCCCTCCCGGGACCATTCTTTGCCGTAAGCTTATCGGCTGGCCCTGAAGAGTGTCTGAAATGCGGCAATATGGGCTATAATGGTCGCAATTAGCCGATGACGCCGCGCCTGTCCATCTGCCTCTTGGGCTCGCTGGACGTGCGGCTCGCCCATGGTGATGGGCGTGACGAGCCGGTTAGCGGGTTCCAATACAACAAAGTGCGCGCGCTGCTCGCCTACCTGGCTGTGGAGGCCGGTCAGCCGCACACGCGCTCGCACCTCTGCGGCCTGCTCTGGCCGGACTCGGCCGAGCAAGCCGCCCGACAGAGCCTGAGCCAGGCGCTGACCCGGCTGCGCCGGGCCTTGGGCCGGCCCGATGCCCGGCCCCCTTTCTTGCTGACCACAACTGAATTAGTCCAACTGAACCCGGCCGCCGAAGTCGAGGTGGACGTCAGCCGCTTTGGAGCGCTCATCCAGGCCTGCGACGCCCATGCGGCCGTGCACCGCGGCTGGCACTTGTGCACGCCGTGCGCCGAGCGGCTCGGGCAAGCGGTGGCGCTCTATCGCGGCGATTTCCTGGCGGAATTCTTCCTTGAAGACAGCGTTCCCTTTGAGGAGTGGGCGCTGCTGGTCCGCGAGCGCCAGCGCCAGCACATGCTCAGCGCCCTGGAGCGCCTGGCGCGCTATGCGGACTGGCGCGGAGCCTTCGAACAGGCGGCCAACGCTTTGCGTCGGCAGGTGGAATTGGAGCCGTTGTTGGAGGTCAACCAGCGCCGCCTGATGCGCCAACTGGCGCTCAGCGGCCAGACCTCGGCGGCGCTGGCGCAGTATGAGTACCTGCGCCGGGTGCTGGCCGAGGCGTTGGGCGCCGGGCCGGAAGCGGAGACCATGGCGCTCTACCAGCAGATCAAGGCTGGCACGCTGCCTGCCCCTGCCCGCCGGAGCCTCGCCCAAATCCCGGCGCCACCGACGCGCCTGATCGGACGTGAAGCCGATATCGCCCCGCTTCTGGCATTGCTGCAACGGGACGACGTGCGTGAGGTGACGCTGACGGGCGCGCCGGGCATCGGCAAGACTCTCCTGGCTCTGGAGTTGGCGCAGTTGCTGAGGCTTGATTTCCAGGACGGGGCCTTCTGGATCGATCTGGCGCCCGTGGGCCAGGCGGCGCAGGTGCCCTCAGCCGTGGCCCAGGCGCTGGGGATCCGGGAGCAGGCCGGCCGGGCGCTGCCCGCCACGCTGGCGGCTGCGCTGAAGCACAGCCACCTCCTTCTGCTGCTAGACAATTTCGAGCACGTGCAGCCGGCGGCCGTCTTCCTGGCAAAGTTGTTGGCCGCCTGCCCGGCGCTCAAGATTGTTGTCACCAGTCGAACCCCGCTCGACATTCGGGCCGAACACCAGTACCCGCTCGCGCCCCTTCAACTGCCGCCGGAAGGCGCCTCCCCCGAGGCGGTCGCCGCCTCTCCGGCCGTGCAGTTGTTTGTCGAGCGCGCGCGGGCGGTGCGCAGCGGCTTCCATTTGACGACGGAGCAAGCAGGCCCGCTGGCGGCCTTGTGCGCGCGGCTGGACGGCCTGCCGCTCGCCATCGAACTGATCGCGGCTCGCGCCGGATCGAGTCTGCCCGCCGCCCTGCTGGCCGACCTCAGCCGCGGTCTCGCCGCGTTGGGGCCCGGCGCGCGCGATTTGCCCGAGCGCCAGCGCACGCTCACCAGCGCGCTTCTGTGGAGCCTCAACCTGCTGACAGCCGAACAGCAGCACATTCTTGCCCACCTGGGCGTCTTTGCCGGGGGTCTCACGGTCGCGGCCCTGGAGGCGGTGGTCAGCGCGCCTCGCTCGCACGCGTTACCGGTCGCGGCCGCCTTGGAGGCGCTGCGCCAGGCCAGCCTGGTGCAGGCCCAGGAGAACAGGGGCGAGCGGCGCTTTTCGCTGCTGGAGACGACGCGCGAGTTTGCGCTGGAGCAGCTGCAGGCCCAGGGTCTCGCCGAAGCGGCGCGCGCCTCGCACGCCGGCTACTACTGCGCCCTGGCGGAGCAGGCCCAGCCCGAATTGACCGGTCCGGAGCAAGTGGCCTGGCTCCGCCGGCTCGATCGCGAGTTGGCCAACATGCGCGCGGCCCTGGCCTGGAGCCAGGCGCGCGCGCGCGAGGTGAACATGCGGCTGGCGGCGGCGCTGGGCGGCTACTGGATCGTGCGCGGGCCCATGTCGGAGGGCCGGCGCTGGCTAAGAGAGGCCTTGCAAGATGAGCGCTCCGTCGCCGTCGAATGGCGGGCGCGAGCCATGCTGATGGCCGGCCGGCTGGCATGGAAACAGGGAGACTTCCCCGAGGCCCAACGGCTACTTACGGAGAGCCACGGGCTGTTTCGGCCAATCGGTGATTTGCCCGGCCTGGCCTTCGTCTTGTTCAATCTGGGGGTGGCCGTCGAACGCCAGGGCGACTACAAGGCCGGCCGGGCTTATCTGGAGGAGAGCCTGCAGCTCGCTCGCCGGGCAGGGGAAACCTACACCGCGGCCTGTGCCCTGGGCGCGCTGGCTGAAGTCGCGAATTGGCAGGGCGATGTCGCCCGCGACCGCCAGTACTTGGAGGAGGCGCTCGCGCTGCACCAGGCGCGGCGGGACCCGCGCATGACGGCCGCGGCGCTGATGAACCTGGGCCTCTCCACGGTGGATGCCGGTGATTTCGAGTTGGGCCACCGTCATATCCAGGCCAGCCTGGCCGTAGCGCGCGAGCTGGACGATCCGCAATTCACCGCCGACTGCCTGCTCAACTTAGGGGATGTGCTGGTGGCCCAGGACAGGCCGGCCGAGGCGCGGGTCTGCCTGGAGGAAGCCATCGCCATCCATCGCGCCACTCACAACGCGGCCAGCGCCGATTTCGCGTTGGCCACCCTGGGTCAAGCGCTTGAAAAGCTGGGGGATTTGGCGAGCGCCCGCGCCCGGCAGGCCGAGGCCCTGCAGCTGCGGGTTGAGGCGGGCGACCAGTATCACGTGGCCGTCTCGCTGACCCACCTGGCGCGCATCCTGTGGCGTGAACGTTCGGCGGAGCGGGCGGCGCGGCTCCTGGGAGCGGCGGAGGCGATACGGGCTGCCATCGGCGCCTCCATTCGGCCGTCGCTTCACGCGGAATACGACCAGTTGGTCGCCGGCCTGCGTGCCGATTTGGGTGAGGCGGCCTTTCACCGGGCCTGGGAGGCTGGCCGCGGACTAAGCCAGGCCGCGGCTGTGGCGGTGGCGCTGGGCGACGACTAGGCAAACGCCTGGCGGCAAAAGGAGGTCTCCAGAAGGAGTTGACCAGTGTGGAGACAGCAGCATCTCCACCACGGGACACGGGCGCGGCCAGCGGGACCTAGCGGTGCGCCAGCCACGTACGCGGACACGTGTTGAATATGTCCCAATGCTGCCGCTGGCGCCGAGCTTGGAACGAAATCAGGTGAGATGGTAACGGCCTAGCCCAACAGACCCGACAGGTCGAGCACGCGATCGGACCATACTTGCGACTGCTCACCCACCTGGCGACGTTGGTCGGGGTCAGCCCAGATGTGCTGCCAATTGCGCTGCCACCGGGCGAGCTGGATCTGTAGCTCCACGAGTTGGGCGGCGGTCTCTATTTCGGCCTCGGCAGCGGTCCACTCAATGAAGTACTTGCTTTCGTCTACCAAACTCGCGACGGCCTCGCCATTGGCCGGATGGCGGGAGAAAGACCCAATGCGTCGCAGGTTGGCTGCCAAGCCGCCGAGGCGAACTGGAAGCTCGTCGCGCAGATAGCGCTCTTGCCGGGCTGTTTGATCCATTACACGCCCCCGAGCAAATCCAATGTAATCTGCGCCACGCGGCTGCGGATCTCTGGATCCTGGATGTCCAGCGATCGGTTTCCTTGTCGCGGCCGGATATTGATCAGGGACTCAAAAGTCACTTGCTGACTGGCCGGCGTCCAATCCGCGCCCCACACGTCTTCTTGTTGGCTGCCGTCCTCCAGCAGCGCTGACTCGCAATCGGCATGCATGACACCACCACCCGCCAGAACTCCGCGTCGGATGTCGACAGCCAGCTTGATGTAGGTATCGAGCGCTTCCATCATTTCAGCCATCTGCTGCGTAGTTGCCTTGGACCGGATAACGTGGACCACTGTCGGGTCTCCCAGCGGGGATTGTATCTGGCTTTGCTGAAACAGCCTAACTGGCGGACCACCTACGGGGAGGTGCCTGACTCATCGGGCAGCACTGCGACTATTGGTCGCCTATGATGACAGTGCTGTCCAATGAAAAGGCCGTCGACTACTCGTGTGTGGCGTCAGGAAAGACCTTCTCCCCCGCCCGAATTGGCACTTTTAGGCGATTTTCAAACGGGGTTAAGGGGCAGCTCCAATTCGGGTTGTAAGCGCAGTAAGGGTTGTACGCCTGGTTAAAGTCCACCAAAAACCGCCCGCCCCCCAGCGGCTCCGGCTCCAGGTAGCGCCCCGCGCCATAAGTCTCGCGGCCCGCCAGCGCGTCGGCGAAGGGCAGGAAGTACCCGTGCTCCCCGGCGTAGATCGTTAGCTCAGCCGGCTGGCCGGCCACCTCGAACCTGAACCGCCCATGGCGCCGGTAGCGCTGCACGTCGCCGGTGGACGTTTGCATCTCCACGACGTCCCGCGACTCGAAGGCCTCCACAGCCACCTCCAGGCGCAGCGCCGGGTTCTCGGGGTAGTAGCTCAGCCCCGTGAACGCCCGCTGCTGCTCGGGCGTCAGCGGCGACTGAGGATGCCTCTTGAAAAAAGCGTCCTTCTCGCGGCGCAAGTCGTCCAGATCGCTCATCGATGCCTCCACGTCAACCTCGTTCGGCCGGCCCATCCGGCCAGCTAGAGCGGTCTCCTGTTGGATATGCGGCGCACGCCGCCGATCGGCCGTAGGGGCGTGCGGGGCTCACCCGCCCTGGCGGGCTCCCTGGCACCGCCCGCCAGGGCAGGTGTGGCCAGGGTTGCAGGGGGGGGCAGGTGAATTGAACGCCCCGACCCGCCGTAAATGCGGGCGGAACTCGCTCTAATGGGTGAATTGTATGCGCTTTTGAGCGGCTGGCGTGAGCGGTGAGGGCGCCAGGCACACGGGCCCCGCGCCGCAGGCCAAATACGCCTGGCGTGGCGCCTGCGGACCGTGGTTCAGGACGGTAAAGCACCGCTCGGCGGATAGCAGCCTACGACGCCCACAACGTCGCTCGCCCGCGCGATGCGGCCCGCGACGGCTCACTCGGCGGCGACATCGGCGTGGTCGAAATCGAAGCGTTCGCCTGGCCCGTCGTCCGGCTCTTCGGGCTGCGTCAGCCCGCCGCAACAAAACAAGGCTGGGCCTTCGCCTGAGTTCCCTTTGCCCCCTGAGCGCGGGGCGTCCCCGGCCTACCAACCCTGGCCGGTAGCGCTTGCCTGGTACCCTCCTCCGCCCTAGCGCGTCACCAGCGGCAGGTACAAGCCGGGGAGAGTCACCTGGATGGCGGTATCGGCGCCAGCCGGCGCGGCTTCGACGTTGCCGGCGCCGTCGCGGGCCACACTGTAAAAGGCGTAGGTGCCGCCCACGCTGGCCCGATAGACGGCCGACGTCTCCGGCGTGTTCGTCAGCCAGGGTGTGAACGGCCCGCCGCTGCGCGAGACGTAGACGGTGTAATCGGCCACGCCCGCGCCGGTGTCGGCGCCCGCCCAACTTACGCTGATGTCGGCCGCTGTCTGCGCCGGGGGCAGGGCCGCCACGGCGCTCTCCGGCGCACTGGCGTCTATCGTGTTGACCCACTCGCCGGTCGTAATCGCCGCGTTGAGGTCGAAGACGATGACGCCTTGGTTGCGGATTTCGGTGTCGGCCGGCAGGCCAGGCCTCGCGCGCACCGTAAAGAAGACGCTGCCCTCGCCGCTACCATCTGTATTGGGGGGCAAGAAGCCGTTGAAGGCGTCATCCGGCAGCGCTGCGGTGGCCGGGTCGAGCGACGAGAACTGCCAGGTGATGACGCCGGTTGCCGCGTCGAAGGTCGCGTTGGCGCGTACGATCAGGTCTTGGGCCGGGCGCAGGTCAACGTCGGCGGTGAAGCCCGCCCCGCCAGCCGGGGCGGGCACGGTGCGACTGCCGAACGTCATTGGTCCGAATGCCAGCGTGGACCCGTCCAGGTCGGCGTCGAGCACGTCGGTGATAACCACCACCTGCGCCGGCAAGGTGGCCGTCATCAGGTTCTCAAAGTAGATCGTGTAGCGCAGCGGCTCGATCCCGCTGATGTAGTGCGCGCCGCCCGCGCCCAGCGGCCCCATCTTCTCGTTCGGGTCGGCGCTGGCCCGCACTCTGAGCGGCTTGTCCTTCGAATCGCCCGGCGGGCAGCGGCGGCGGACGGCGTCCAGGATCTCCTGCCGGCTCGAGCCGGGGTAGATCCCGACGTGCATCAGCCGGCCTGAGTTGGCCATCTGCGTGATGTACATCTCGACCGACGAGTCCATCACCCCCGACAACCCCTCCACGTAGGCGCCCGGCGCTCCCCCGCCACCCACGCTGCTCAAGCCGATCTTGATGCCGCTCAGCACGCCGGTGCCCTCGTTGAACCGGGTCAGGTTCGAGACGTCGTCGCTGTCAATCATGTTGTTGTCGAACATGCAGTCAATCAGGTCGGCCTGGGTCACGATTTTGTTAGCCGTCGTGGTGGTCTCGTCATAGGCGTCGCTGACGGTGTCGATGGCGTCGTTGACCTCGTTGGTCGTCTCGATAATGGTGTCGAGGTGCGTGCCGCTGCCGGCCGCCAGCCCCGCTCCCAGGGCGCTGCTGCTTGGCAGCGTGGCCACGATCTCGTAGCGCACCAGGCCGCCGGTGACGGTTTTGGTGATGAGGGGCAGCGGGAGCAGTTCGGTCGTGCTGCGCGCACCCAGGCTGAAATGGATATCGCCGTTGGCCAGGTCGCCGCTGCGGTGGACGGTGGTGGTCAGGCTGTTGGTGTCCGTCACCAGCGCGGTCACGCTCAGGCCGAAGTGGTGGTCCTCGCGCACGCTGCCCGCGCTGGGACCGTCCGCGCGCAGGCCCAGCACGTAGTCGCCCAGCGCGTCGCCGGTCAGCCGCAGCGGGATCACCGTCATGGACTGCGCCGGCACGCGCGGCAGGTACAGATCAATGAAGTTGGCCTGGTCCGAGGCGCTGTAGCTGGTGCGGTGCGGCGCCTCGGGCGGGGTCGCAATGGCCAGCGCCTCCGGCGCGATAAAGCGCAAGTGCGTGGCGGGAGCGTCCACGTTGGCGGTGTTGCCGTACAGCAGCGCCACCTGCGCCGGCCGGTTGAGCACCGCCACCAGCCGCGACTGCAAGTCGAACCAGAACTGCGGCGCCTGGCCCGCCTCCACCGTAAAGCCGTCCGGCAGCACGGCCGTCGTCCCGCCGTCGTCCACGGCCACGTTCCAGGGACCGGTGGCGGCGCCGGTCAGATCAAAGGTGACCTGCGCTGGGTCGCCCGGCCGCGCTGCCGGGTGCAGGTTGCCCAGGAGGTCGGGCTGTCCGGCACGCGTCAGCCGCACCACCGCACTCGCCGGCAGGTCGGTCTCCCGCGCCAGGTTCACCGTCACCCGGCCGGTGTTGCCGCCGCGATCTGGCCAGACGATGAGCGCCGCCGCCGCCGGGTCGGCCAGCCACGGGTCGAAGAGCACGCCGTCGGTCACTGGCAACCCCTGGCCGCCGGGGTTCAGGCTGGGATGCTGCGGGCCGCTGGCGTGGCCCCACCAGTTGGCGCGCGCGTCGACCACGTAGGCCGGATTGGGGTTGTACACCCCGCTGGTGCCCCCCTCAAAGCGGTTGTAGAGCAGCACCGGCTGGGCGGCGTAGGTGTAAAGGGTCAGCAGGGGATTGTCGTGGATGCGGCAGCGGCGCAGGTGCACGTCGGAGGATTGGATGTACAGCACCGCGTTCGGGCCGCCGCTGTAGCCCGCGTAGCCGATGTCGCAAAAGGCCAGCCGCGCCCGCGCCGCGGTGGCGAAGTAGAAGCCGCCCCAGTCGCCCGGCTGCGGCGTGGTCAGCCCGGAGGTAAAGGTGATCGGGTTGCCGGGCGTGCCCTCGGCGAAGAAGTTACCACCGCCGTGTACGATCAATTGGCTGCTGCCCACAGTGATGAATTGGACCTCACTGCCTGGCTTCACGGTGACGGTGACACCCGGCCGCACGTTGAACGACCCGTTGGCCAGGATGATGGGGCTGCCGTTGAGCGCCGCGCCGTCCAGGACCGCGTCTTGCCAGAACTGGCCGCGGCTCTGCGCCCCGTCAAAATACATCCCGTCCACGCCGTTGTGGTCGAAGCTCAGGTTGCGATAGTCCGGCATCGCGCGCGGGTTGTTGAGGCGTAGTCCGATGCCGGCGTTGTGGTCGAAGCGTGTGTCTTCCAGCACCAACTGCATGTCCACGTCCCCCGACACGTACATGCCGTTGCCGTCGCTGTCGTGCACCCGGCAATGCCGCAGGCTGACGTCCGGGACCAGGCCGGCCGTGTACAGGTACACCAGGCTGTCGGTGCTGCCGGCGCCCCCATAGCCGAGGTCGCAGTAGGCCAGCCGGGCACGCGCGTCGTGCGCGATCTCCAGCCCGCCCCAGTCGCCCGGTTGCGGGGTGGTCAGCCCGGAGGTAAAGGTGATCGGGTTGCCGGGCGTGCCCTCGGCCAGCAGGTTGCCGCCCCCGTGCACGACCAGCGGGAGGTAGCCCGGCACACCGTTCTGCGGGCGCAAACGCAGTTCGGTGCCGGGTCTGACGGTGACGGTGACGCCTGGCCGCACGTTGAACGACCCGTTGGCCAGCACGAAGGGGCTGCCGTTCAGCTTGGCGCCGTCCAGGGTCGCGTCCTGCCAGAACTGGCCGCGGCTCATCAAGCCGTCGAAGAACATCCCATCCACGCCGTTGTGGTCGAAGGTCAGGTTGTCATAGTCTGGGATGGCGCGCGGGTTGCTGAGGCGCAGCCCGATGCCGGCGTTGTGATCGAAGCGCGTGTCTTCCAGCACCAACTGCATGTCCACGTCGCCCACCGCCTGCAGGCCGTCGGCGTTGCTGTCGTGCACCCGGCAATGCCTCAGGCTGACGTCCGGCACCAGCCCAGACGTGCCGATGTACACGCTCGTGTCGCTGCCGCCGCTGCCGCCCCCATAGCCGATGTCGCAGTGCGCCAGCCGCACCCGCGCGGTGTGATAAAACTCCAGCCGCAGCCAGTCGCCCGGCTGGGGCTGGGCCGCGCGCCCGGTAAAGACGATCGGCTGGACGGGCGTGCCCTCGGCGATCAGCGCCGCCCCGTTCTGCACCTGCAGCCAGGCAGTGCGCGTCAACTGCACCGTCACTCCCGGCTCAATGGTCAGGGTATAGCCCGTGCCAATGGCCAGCGGGCCTTCCACCAGGTAAGGACTGCCGGCCGCGGTCCAGGTGGTATTGGCGACCAGGGTGCCGGACGGCACCACCGTGGAGGCCCTGGGCCGATCCAGCGGCGCGGCCAACGCCACACCGGCCAGCCGCCATTGCACCAGCGCCGCCAGGCACAGCCCGATCCCGGCGGCCACCGCCAACCCAAAACCGCGCGCAATCGCTTGACGCATGAGGACCTCCTTCGCCTGCCGCACGGGTCGTCATCCGCCCGCGGGCTCCGCTGCTTATTCGGTTGTCTTGGGTAGGTGTTGGCCGGCCCCCGCCGGATCGAGCACCTGGGCCGCCGCGACCGCGCCAGCCGCCGCGACAGCGCTCCGCGCCTGCAAGAACTTCAGCAACTGATCCGCGCCGGTGAAGGCCGCCTCCGTCTCGCTGGCCACGTGGCGCACCCGCCCGCGCAAGACCGCGGGCTCGGCGTCGTCGTGGATCAGGATGAGGAGAAAGGCGTGGCGCTGGCGCATCGTCGCTCCGCTGGCGTCAGGGTAGCAGACGGCACTGACCGAAGACTGACGGCGGCGCCCGCCGGCGCGTTCACGGGATGGGCGTTCGGTCGCAGCCGGGGCGTTCAAATGAACGCCCCGACCCAGGTCATCATCCGCCCAGGCGCATTGCCTTGGCCAGCGCGCGCAGGTCGGCGCGCGGCGCCAGTTTCAGGTCGTGGCGCAGGGCGCGCTCCAATTCCTGAAACACGCGCAGCGCCCCCGGGCGGTCGCCCAGCGCCTGGCAGGCGCGCATGGCGGTCAGGGCGGCATCCTCCCGCCAGGGGTCGGCGGCCAGCAGGCGCCGGCAGTTCTCCAGCGCCACGCGCGGCGCGCCGGCCGCCAATTGCGCGCGGGCCAGCGCCAGCCGCCCTTCCAGGTGCAGCTCGGCCAGCCGCTCGCGGCGCGCCTGCGCCCAATCGGCGAAGCGATCGGGCGGGAACAACTCCCCCTGGTACAGGTTGAGCACTTCGGCGAGACGCGCCGCGGCTTCGCTTGCGGCCTCACCGGTCGCCTCCGCCTGCGCAATGCACGCCGCGGCCTCCTGCTCGAAGCGCTCGAAGTCCACCGCTGAGCCGGGCGGCAGCCGCAGCGCGAGCCGGTCGGCCTCCACCCACAGATAGCGCGAGGGGAACTTGCCGGGCAGGTCGGGCTCCAGGCTGCGGCGCAGTGCCGAGCTCGCCTGGTGGAGTTGGGCCAGCGCCGCCTCGCGCGGCTGGTCGGGCCACAGCCCATCCAGGACCGCCTCACGCTCGGCCGCCCAGCCCGACTGCAAGAGCAGAAAGCGCAGCAACTCGCCCGCACGCCGCTTCCACTCGCGGTCGGCGATGCGACGCCGCGCCTGCCAGACCTCGAAGCGGCCCAGCCCCACGATGCGCAAGGGCAGGGGCGCCACGCGCGCCAGTTGGGCTATCAGCGTCTCCGCCGCGGCGCGGGCAGCCGGGGTAGCGCCGCGGGCCTGCGCCGCCAACAGCGGAAAGGCCAGCGCACGCTCGCGCTCCAGGATGAAGCCGTAGCCCCCCGACTGGATGCGCTGGGCCGCGTCGAGCCAGGCCGCCTCGGCCGCGGGCTGGCCCAGCGCGTGGCGCAGGGCGGCCAGCAAGAACGTCGCCTGGGCCGCTACATAGGCGCTGCCCAGTGCGCTGGCCAGCTCCAGGGCCGCCTGCAGTCCGGCCTCGGCCGCGGGGTGATGGCCGAGCGCCCACTCGGCCCGCGCAAGCTCCACCAGCGCATGGCACTCGAACCCGCGGTGGCCCACCCGGCGCAGCTCGGCCAGGTTTTCGCTGGCCCATTGCAGGGCGGCCGGGGCGTCGCCCTGCAGCCGGCGCAGGCGGCTGGTCACCAGCCACAGCAGGTAGTGCGCCACCGGGTCGCCCAGCCGCACCGCATCGGGCCGGGCGACGTCCAACTCGGCCTCGGCCCGCTCCAGGTCGTCTTCGTCCAGCGCCAACTGCGCGCTGAAACCATGGTAAAGACAGGCGACCAGCGAGCCCGGCACAGCCAGCTCGGCCAGATCGCTCAGCGCCTGGCGCGCCTCGGCCCGCCTACCCGTCGTCTGGCACACGGAGGTCCGCACCACGGGATAGGCCCAGTGGCGATGGCCGAACGATTCCGACAGGCGCAGCGACTCGGCCGCCGCGGCCAGCGCCAGGTCGAACTGGCCGCGGTACTCGTGGATCAGCGCCAAGTTGTGAAGGGCCAGTGACAGGCCGAGGGGATAACCAATCTGCCGGCTCAGGTCGGCCGCCCGCCGGAAGCGCTCCTCCGCCCGCGTCCAGTCGTGCGTCGCCAGGGCGCTCAGCCCCTGCACGTGCAGCGCCGTGACCGCCTCAGGATGGTGCCTCACCCGCGCCAGCGCCTCGACCGCCAGGGCGGCGGCTTCGGCATAGTGCCCCAGGCGGAATTGCAGGTAGCCGAGCTGCGCCAGCGCACCCCCCATGCCGGCCGCGTCGCCGCTCTGGCGCGCTGCCTCCAGCACGTGGCGGGCGCGCTCGGTTGAGTCGGCAATGCGGCCGGCGCGCTCGTCGGCGCGGGCCTCGGCCAGGGTGATCTGGAGGCGTTCGGCGGCGGTGAAATCAGTCTGGCCGGCGCTCAGGCGCTGCCACAGGCCTTCGAGGTCGGGCCGGCCGACGAAGGAGCGTGGCAATTCGTCCAGGGCAATTGGGGGCAGCGGCATACGCCAGCGGAGCGGGTCGGGCGTATCTTACCTACAAAGCCGCAAATCGGATAATGCGCTCCGCATCCTCCAGCGGGTCGGCGGCGAATGGCACCTTGTGCTCAACGTCCACTTTGGTCGTCAGCCGTGCAGCCGCCGCCCGGACGGGCGCGGGCACCCCTGGCTCGGCCGGCAGGCGTTTCAATTGGGCCAGCGCGTCGCCGTCCCAGCCACCCGCTTCGCCGCGCGCGGCCCCCGGGCGCTGGAACCAGGCCTTGATCCCTAGCCCCGCCGCTCGCCGGGCACACACGCGTGCCCGGCCCGCGTTGCCGGCTGCCTGCGCCGCGCGCCCGGCCAGCAGTTCGCGCTCAATCCGGCTGCGATCTTCGGCAGCGTGCCCCTGCTTGTCCGCCAGTTGTGCCATACCGTCACCTGCGCCCGGTCGTCCGCCGTCTGTCGTCAACGCCCCCAAGCCGGATTCGCCTCGCGAAGCGGCCCTTGGTCCTTCGTCCCCCACGCTCCACGCTATACGCTGCCGCCTGCCTTCTGCCCGCTTCGCGTGCCAATTGCTTCAGTCCCCGCGCCGCCGCAGCCACCACTTCGTGACCTCCTCCGCGATAGCCGGCAGGATCGCCAGGCTGAGCACCACGCCCCACTCGCGGCCCGCCAGCGGGTGCGTGTTGAAGATCGGGTTCAGGAACGGGACGAACACCGTCAGCAGCACCAGCGCGAACGACAGCGCCACCGCCCCCACCAGGTAGCGGTTGCTGAAGAACCCCATCCGGAAGATCGAGATCCGCTCCGACCGCACCGTAAAGGCGCGGAACAGCTCGGCCAGCGACAACGTCACGAACGCCATCGTCTCCGCCGTCTGCACGTCGATACCCGACCAGTCGTAAGCGATCAGCGCCGCGATGGAGTTGCCGGCCGCCAGCGATGTCGTGCCCAGGTGCCACAGCAGCCCGATGCCGAAGGCGACCAGAACGGCCGAGGTCTGCGCGATGGTCTGCACCACGATGCCCAGCCGCATCGGCCCGTGCACGATCGGCTCGCTCTTCGGCCGCGGCTTGTGCTGCATCACGTCCGGGTCGCCCTTCTCCATCGCCAGGGCCAGGGCCGGCGCGCCGTCGGTCACCAAGTTCAGCCACAGCAGTTGGATGGCCGTCAGGGGCGACGGCAGCCCCGCCAGCGTGGCCAGGAAGATGATCATGATCTCGGCCACGTTGCTCGACAGCAAGAAGAACACGAACTTGCGGATGTTGGCGTAGATAATCCGCCCCTGCTCCACCGCCGAGACGATGCTGGCGAAATTGTCGTCGGTCAGCACCATATCGGCCGTTTCCTTGGCCACGTCGGTGCCGGTGATGCCCATGGCCACGCCGATGTCGGCCCGTTTTAGCGCTGGCGCGTCGTTCACGCCGTCGCCCGTCATCGCCACCACCTCGTGGCGCTGTCGCAGCGCCTCCACAATCCGCACCTTGTGTTGCGGGTTCACCCGCGCGAACACGTCGGTCGTCGCCAGCGCCTTCACCAGGCTGGCGTCGTCCAGCGCCTCCAGCTGGGCGCCGGGCATCACCTCGCGCCCCGGCTGCAGCAGCCCGATCGAGCGGGCGATGGCGGCCGCCGTGTCGGGGTAATCGCCGGTGATCATGATGGTGCGGATGCCGGCCTGGCGCGCCTTGCTCACCGCCGGCGGCGCCTCGGGCCGCGGCGGGTCGATCATGCCGAACATGCCCAGGAAGACCAGGTCCTGCTCGATCGCCTCCGGCGAGACGTCCTTGGGCGGCTCGGGCACGGTGCGGAAGGCCACCGCCAGCACGCGCAGCGCTTCCTTCGCCATGGCCGCGTTGGCCGCCAGGATCCGCGCCCGCAGGGCGTCGTTCAGCGGCACCGGCGCGTCGTCCATGCGCTGATAGTGTGTGCAGTGCTTCAACACCACGTCGGGAGCGCCCTTGGTGGTGACGACGTAGATCTGCCCATGCGCCTCGGAATCCTCGTGAAACGGGCTGGGATCGCTGCGGTGCGGCTCCACCACGTCCAGGATCGTGCTCATCCGCTTGCGCTCCGAGTCGAACGGCACCTCGTTGATCCGCGGATAGGCCCGCTCCAGGTCGGCTTTCAAGGCCCCGGCCTTGGCCGCCACCACCACCAGCGCGCCCTCGGTCGGGTCGCCCACCACCCGGTACGCCTGGGCCGAGTCGGTCGAGCCGGCCGCTTCCAGGTACGCGTCCGAGGCCAGGTCGGCCGCCCACAACGTCGTCAGCGCGCCCGGGTAGCGGGTCAGATCCACCTGCTGATCGTTGAGCAGGAACGCGCCGTGCGGGTCGTAGCCTTCCCCCGTGACGGTGAACAGCCGGTCGTCCACCCACACCCGCACCACCGTCATCTGGTTCTGCGTCAGCGTGCCGGTCTTATCTGAGCAGATCACGCTGGCCGCCCCCAGCGTCTCCACCGACGCCAGCCGGCGGATCAGGGCGTGGCGCCGCACCATCTCGCGCATGCCGATCGCCAGCGTGATCGTCACCACCGCCGGCAAGCCCTCCGGCACGGCCGCGATCGCCAGCCCGATTGCCACCAGGAAGAAATCCGACAGCTCGGTCGAGTACTCGTGGAAATAGGCCTCCAGCCCCTGCCCCGTCAGCACGGCCAGGTCGGTCTGCTGCCAGGCGGCCACCAGGAACACCAGCCCGCAGATCACCAGCGCGATCGTGCCGAGCTGCTTGCCCAGCTCTTCCAGCCGCATCTGCAGCGGCGTCGGCTCGTTGTCCAGGGTCTGCAGCATCTGGGCGATCAGCCCCATCTGCGTGTGCATGCCCGTCCCCACCACCACGCCGCGCCCGCGCCCGCGGGCCACCAGCGTGCCCATGAAGGCCGTGTTGTACCGGTCGCCCAGCGGGATATCGGCCTCCAGCCGGCCCCTGGCCGACTTCTCCACCGGCACCGACTCGCCCGTCAGGGCCGCCTCTTCGATCCGCAGATTGATGGCTTCCACCAGGCGCACGTCGGCCGGCACGTAGTTGCCGTCCTCCAGCACCACCACGTCGCCCGGCACCAGCTCGCGGCTGGGCACAGCCGTGTGGGCGCCCCCGCGGATGACGGTAGCGTTCGGCGCCGCCAGCTTCTTCAGGGCCGCCAGCGCCTCCTCGGCCTTGGACTCCTGGATCACGCCGATGATGGCGTTCAGCAGCACGATGGCCATGATGGCGATGGCCTCGACCCATTCGCCCAGCACGGCCGAGATGCCGCTGGCCACAATCAGGATCAGCACCACGAAGCTGGTGAACTGCTGCAGCACCAGCCGCCAGAACGGCGGGCGCGGCGCCTCGCGCAGCTCGTTCGGTCCCAGCTCGGCCAGCCGCTGCCCGGCCTCCTCGGGCGTCAGCCCGGTCTGTATTTGCGTGCCCAGCTTGCTCTCGACCACCTCGACCGGCTCGGCGTGCCACGCCACCGTCGAGATGGTGGTAGATGTCCGGTCAGTTGGATTATTGGCCATACCTGCTCCTGCCGCGCGGATTAGCGTTGGGCCGCTGGCGCGGCCGGCGGCCAGTCTGGCCGCCCTCCTCGTGGCTTAATTCACGTCATTATAACTGGCCGCCTGTGCTGTGCCAACGCGCACAAAGCCTCTTGCCCGTCCTGCACCTGTCAATTCGCTGTCATTTCGCTGACGTCGGCGCCGGTCCGGGTTGGCGGGCGGCGAGTATAATGAGCCCATCCCTCCTAGACGATTGGATGGCAGCCACGATGGATCTCCTCAAACAGCGGATTCTGAGCGACGGCAGGAACCTGGGCCAGGGCATTCTCAAGGTCGACGGCTTCATTAACCATCAGGTCGATCCCGCGCTGATGGATGCCTGCGGCCAGGAGCTCGCCGCGCGTTTCCGCAGCCTGAGCGCCACCAAGGTGCTCACTGCCGAGATCTCGGGCATCGCCCCGGCCCTCACCACCGCCCTGCACCTGGGCCTGCCGGTGGTCTATGCCCGCAAGCAAAAGCCCATCACCATGCCCAACGAGATCTTCCTTACCCTGGCGCCCTCGCACACCAAGGGGCGGACGGTCGAGCTGATCGTCTCGCCCGAATACCTCGGCGCCGGCGAGCGGATCCTCATCATCGACGACTTCCTAGCCTCTGGCCAGACCATCCTCGGCCTGGCGCGCCTGGCCCAGGCGGCCGGCGCCCGCGTGGTCGGCATCGGCACCGTCATCGAGAAGTCCTTTGAAGGCGGCCGCGCCGTGCTGGCCGGCCTGGGCGTGCCCATCGAGTCTCTGGCCATCATCGCCAACATGGACGACGGCCGGCTCGTCTTCGCCGAGTAATCCATGGACTCTATCGCCATCCTCGACTTCGGCTCGCAGTACTCGCAGCTCATCGCCCGCCGCGTGCGCGAGGCCAACATCTATTGCCAGCTCTTCCCGCACGACGCCCCGGCCGAAGAAGTGCTGGCCCTTAACCCGGCCGGTTACATCCTCTCGGGGGGGCCCAGCTCGGTCTACGACCCCGGCGCGCCTGGCCTGCCGGCTTATGTGCTCGAGGCGTGCCGCCCCGTGCTGGGCATCTGCTACGGCATGCACATCCTGGCCCATGCCCTCGGCGGCTACGTGGCCCCCTCCGACCAGCGCGAATATGGCCGCGCCGAAGTCCGCCCAGCACACCTGGCGGTCGCTTCTCACTTCCAGCTTCCCACGTCTGCTTTTCACGCCTGGATGAGCCATGGCGACAAAGTCGAGCGCCTGCCGCCCGGCTTCAGCGCCATCGCCTCGTCCGACAATTGCGCCATCGCCGCCATGGCCGACCCCGCCCGCCGGCTGTATGCCCTCCAGTTCCACCCCGAAGTCAACCACACCGAGCACGGCCGCGACATCCTGCGCAGCTTCCTGGCCGCCACCGGCGCTAGCCCCGAGTGGACCCCCGGCTCCATGGTTGACGAGGTTGTGGCCCGCGTGCGCGCCCGAGTCGGCCCGGCCCCGGTCGTGGCCGCCGTCAGCGGCGGCGTCGATTCGTCGGTGGCCGCCGCCCTGGTCCACCGCGCCGTAGGCGATCAGCTCACCTGCGTCTTTGTCGACACCGGCATGCTGCGCGCCGGCGAGCCCGAAGTCGTCGTCGCCGCGTTCCGCCGGATGTTGGGCGCGCGCCTGGTGGCCGTCAACGCCGCCGAGGAATTCCTCGACGCCCTGGCCGGCGTCACCGATCCCGAGCAGAAGCGCAAGATTATCGGCGAAAAGTTCATCCGCGTTTTCGAGCGCGAGGCGCGCCGCGTGGCCGGCGCCGCGCGCGCGGCCCGCTTCCTGGTTCAAGGCACCATCTATCCCGACGTGGTCGAATC
Source organism: Anaerolineales bacterium (assembly GCA_020845955.1). Classification (GTDB taxonomy): domain Bacteria; phylum Chloroflexota; class Anaerolineae; order Anaerolineales; family UBA6663; genus JADLEU01. The sequence continues at coordinate 14,771 of JADLEU010000039.1, read as the reverse complement.
GCAGGGCCCCGAGCGCCAGGCGGCGGCCAAGATCAAGACCCACCACAACGTCGGCGGCCTGCCGGCCGACCTGGGCTTCGAGCTGGTCGAGCCGCTGCGCTTTCTCTTTAAGGATGAAGTCCGCGCCGTGGGGACCGCCCTCGGTCTGCCCGAGGCCATGGTCTGGCGCCAGCCCTTCCCCGGGCCAGGGCTGGCCGTGCGCTGCCTGGGCGAGCTCACCTGGGAGCGGCTGGAGACCCTGCGCGCCGCCGACAAGATCGTCACCGACGAGCTCGGCGCCGCCGGCCTGCTCAGCGCCGCGGCGGCTACCGGCGGCGCCGGCCAGGCTGGCACGGCCCAGGCCTTCGCCGTGCTGCTGCCGGTGCGTTCCGTGGGCGTCATGGGCGACTATCGCACCTACCAAGAAGTCTGCGCCCTCCGCGCCGTCACCACTGACGATTTCATGACCGCCGACTGGGCGCGCCTGCCCTACGACGTCCTGGCCCGCATCTCCAGTCGCATCGTCAACGAAGTCAAGGGCATCAACCGCGTCGTCTACGACATTTCCAGCAAACCGCCCGCCACCATCGAGTGGGAATAAGCCCGGGCCGGCGCCATCCCCAGCTTCGCCCGCGCCGCCGAAGGCCCCCTGCAGCCCACCGTGGTTGCCTGCAGCCTGCTCGACCCCGAGTCTACTGCGCGCTCCAGCTGATGCGCAGATCGCTGTAGCTGCCGTCGGGGTGCAGCCGCAGCGTGGCGTCTTTCCAGATGCCCGCGCACTCGGCGTTCACCGTCATCTCCCAATCCAAGGAGGCGGGTATTCCCATCCGCCGGGTGCTGGCGTGCAGCCCGTCTCGCCGGATCGTGCAGCCGGCCAGGTCGCCGGTAAACAACACCGTGCTGACCAGGGCCTGGGCCCGCGCCACCTCGGGAAAGGCCAGCCATTCGCGGTTGTTGGGCACGTTGTAGCTCACGACGCTTTGCTGATCAATGGCGTACATCATCTGGGCGCCAAAGTCCTCGCTCACGTATTCCGCGCGAGGTGAGTTCAGCTCGGCCTCGGTCAGGGTTACGGCGCCCAGGAATTCGGCCACGCGCGCGTCGCTTTCAGCCTGGGCGATGTAACCCCGCAGCGCTTCGGCCAGGCCGGCCGCGTCTGCCTCGGCCGGCAGCCCTGCCAGATCTACGTTCTCCAGGGCGCTCGTCGCTAGCACGAAGCTGGCGCTGACTGTCGTCTTATATTCCAGCCCAAAGGCCGAATAGTCCGCCGGCGCGCGATAGTACCAATCGACGTCCACTCGGCCGTCCTGCGGGCACGTGCTCACCGAGACGCCCATCCTCGGTCCACTGTTGGCGCAGGGCGCCGCTGAGCGGCTGGTCTGCCAATTCGGTCTTCAGCACGCCCGAGTCCAATAGCGGCTCGGGGCACTCGAACATACGATCGTCGTCGACGGCGCCGCAGGCCAGGCTGGCAGACAGACAAAACAGCGCGGGCAGCAGCAGCGCCAACCGCCGGTGTGCCTGATTACCCGATGGATCGATAGGATACATGGCAGCCTCCCTACATAATAAATCTGGCCTGGCGGCGTGGATCACCCCAGCATACTCCCAGTGCCACCGCGTGCCTTGACAAACTGCTGATCGGCGCCTGCCATCCGCCCCAACGTCTCAACCGGCTGAGTTCAGCCTGGCGCGCAACCGCACGCCCCAGCGCGCGTATCAGTGCATGAGCACATCTTGGACCGCAGCGCGGGCTTGCTGCTTTCTGCCGCTTGCGATGCGCCTGAAATCCCATTACAGTAGTGAGGCGTAGAGGAATTGAGGAGGATGTACTTATGACACTCGACTTGGGCGGGATTCTCCGCCGCGCGTGGGCCATCACCTGGAACCACAAGATCCTTTGGCTCTTTGGCATCCTGGCCGGGCTGGCCGGCGGGGGCGGCAACGGCGGCGGCAACGCCAACCGTTTTCGCGACCGGTTCCAATACGATTTCTCCAGCGGCGAGCTGCCACCGGGCCTGCGCGACCGGTTCGGCGACGTTGACCCCAACGTCGTCTTCGCTGCTGTCATCGGCCTGGTGTGCGTCTTCTTCCTCATCGCCGTGGTGCTCTACGCCATTGGCATCGTCGCCCGCGGCGGCCTGATCGGCGGCATCCACCTGGCCGACACCCAGAACCGGGTGTCCTTTGGCGAGGCCTGGGGCATCGGCGTGCGCAAGTTCTGGACCGTGCTGGTCATCGGCCTGATCGTCTTCATCCTGGGCCTGCTCATTGCCAGTATTTCTATCCTGACCATCTGCCTCACGCCGCTGGCCTGCCTGGGCTTCCTCATCGTCGCGGTCCTGGGCGTCTACACTCAGTTGGCCCAGATCGCGGCCGTCGTCGACAACCTTTCCATCAGCGATGCCCTCAACCGGGCGCTCAAAGTCATCACCGACAATCTGGCCAACATTATCGTGCTGGGCCTGGTGCTGCTCCTCATCCAGTTTGCCGCTAGCTTTGTGCTGGCCATCCCGGCCGTGGCCATCATCCTGCCGGTCGTCGTCTCGATCATCGGCTTCGCCAACGAGGCCCAGGCGGCCGGCACCACCGCCCTGATCCTGGCTGGGCTGTGCTTCGTGGCCTACCTCCCCATCGCCATCCTGGTCGGCGGCATCCTGCAAACCTGGACCACCGCCGCCTGGACCTTGGCCTACCAGCACCTCACCGGCCGCGCCCCGGCGGTCAGCCCGCCTGCTGGCGTCGTCCCAGCCTAAGACAGTCTGGACCTGTGGGGTGTGGGTGTGCCGGCGCCCACGCCCCACACGCCTCGACCCCACCCTACCCCCGTGCGCCTCGGCGTCGACATCGGCGGCACCTTCACCGACTTCGTCCTGATCGATGAGGCCGGCCGCGTGCGGCTGCACAAGCGTCCCACTACCCCGGCCGACCCCGCCGCGGCCGTGCTGGCCGGCGTCGACGCCCTGGGCTTCCCATCCGATCCGGCCGCTCAGGTCATTCACGGGTCCACCATCGCCACCAATGCCCTGCTGGAGCGGCGCGGCGCCCGCACCGCCCTGATCACCACGGCCGGCTTTGCTGACGTCCTCGAGATCGGCCGCCAGAACCGGCCGGACTTGTACGCGCTGGTGCCGCAGCGCCCGCCGCCGCTAGTCCCGCGCCAGTGGCGCTTCGAGCTACCCGAGCGCGTCAGCGCCCAGGGTGAGGTCCTGCTGCCGCTCGACCCGGCCGCCGTTCAGGCCCTTCTCGCGCGCCTCCAGGCCGAGGGCATCGAGTCCGTGGCCGTCTGTTTCCTGTTCTCCTATCTCTACCCAGGGCACGAGCGGCTGGTCAAGGAGATCTTGGAAGTTGGAGGTGAGAGATCAGAAGACTCGGACCTCCCAGTTTCCACCACTCACCTCTATATTTCCATATCCACCGACCTCCTCCCCGAGTACCGCGAGTTCGAGCGCACGGCGACAACCGTGGTCAACGCCTACGTTACGCCGCTCGTGGACCGCTATCTCGACCGGCTCGAGGGCGGGCTCAGCCCGCGGCCGCTGCGCGTCATGCAGTCCAACGGCGGCGCCATCACGGCGGCCACGGCCCGCCGCCAGGCCGCGCGCACCGCCCTGTCGGGCCCGGCCGGCGGCGTCGTCGGCGCCTTCGCCGTCGCCAACCAGGCCCTGCGCCTGGCCGCCTCCGCCACTCCCGCCTCACCCCCTGGGCCTCTGAGTCCCCGGTCCGCCGCAGCCTTCTTACCCGAGGCGACTGCGCCCGACATCATTACCTTCGACATGGGCGGCACCTCCACCGACGTCTGCCTCTGCCCCGGCCAGGTCCCCTTCACCGCCGAGGGCGAAATCGCCGCCCTCGGCCTGCCGCTGCGCCTGCCCATCATCGACATCCACACGGTCGGGGCAGGCGGCGGCAGCCTGGCTCGCCTCGACGTCGGTGGCGCCCTCACCGTCGGTCCCGAGTCGGCCGGCGCTGAACCCGGCCCGGCCTGCTACGGACATGGCGGCCAACTACCGACCGTCACCGATGCCAACCTCGTCCTCGGCCGGCTGCATCCGGCGCACTTCCTCGGCGGACAGTTGCCTCTCGACCCGGCCGCGGCCCGTGCTGCCCTGGCACCGCTGGCCGTCCGCCTTGCCGGCGCCGGTCCCGGCGAAACATTGCCGCTCGATGCGCTGGAGCGCGCGGCCTGGGGCGTGCTCCAGGTCGCCAACGCCGCCATGGAACGTGCCATCCGCAAGATCTCGATCGAGCGCGGCTACGACCCGGCCGATTTCACCCTGGTGGCGTTTGGCGGCGCCGGCCCGCTGCATGCCTGTGAGCTGGCCGAGCGCCTGACCATCCCGCGCGTGCTGGTGCCCCGGGCGCCCGGGGTCCTCTCGGCGCTGGGTATGCTCGTGGCCGACCTGGTCAAAGACTATTCGATCACCGTGCTGCGCCTGGCCGCCGGGCTCACCGCTGTTGAGTTGGCGGCGCTCTTCGCCCCTTGGGAGGCCCAGGCCCAGGCCGAGATGGCGGCTGAGCTTGGCCCGAGCGGGCCGGCGGTCCAGCTCCAGCGCTCGGCCGACCTGCGCTACGAGGGCCAGTCGTTCGAGATCACCGTGCCGCTCCCGGCCGGCCCGCCGGACCCCGCCGCGCTGCTGGCCGATTTCCATGCGCGCCACGCCCGCCGTTACGGTCATTCCCACCCGGGCGCCCCGGTCGAGGTCGTGAACCTGCGCGTGCGCGCCGTCGGTCCCACCCCACGCCTGGATTTTGAGCCTCTTCCCGCCGCCCAGGTCGAACCGGTCCCCCTGCCCAGGCAGGACGTGTGGTTTGAGACGGCCGCCGGCCTGGTCTCCCTACCGACCCGCCTCTATGCCCGCGAGGCGCTGCGCGCCGGTCATAGCGTGACCGGCCCGGCCCTCTTGGTGCAGTTGGATGCCACAACCGTCATCGCGCCCGGCTGGTCCGGCAGCATCGACACTGCCGGCCACCTCCTGCTTTCGCGCAGCGCTGGAACTCCTCAAACCCAGGCTGTTGCTCAAGAGACGACATAAGAAGGTCACAACCCATTCCTCACCAGCCTCTTGCGGGGTCCGCCCAACCTCCGTGCTAGAATGTAACGCTACCAGCATGAAACCCCGTCCTGGCCCTCGTGCTCCGACACACCATACCGGGTGCGCCGGTCAACCCCGACCGCGCCGATGCGCGCTGCGCCCTGGCGCAGCGCGCCAACCGCAGCGCGGCGGCGGCGCGCTGCCGAACAGGTGCGCGGTAAGGGATCTCCCTCTCGGTCCATCCCGGCTTCGGTGCTGGACCACGAGCATCGTGCTGCTGCTCAGCCTGCTGCTCGGTGCTACCCCCGTGTGCGCTCAAGATAGCTCCGAGCCGGGCGCGCTGATCACGGCCGTCGACGCCGACAACTTCCCTCAAGTCACGGCTTACTTGCTCGTCAACGATGCCGGCGGCCACCGGGTGCCCGGCCTCACCGCCCAGGATATGCGCCTGATCGAAAACGGCAACCCGGTCGGCAACCTGACCGTGACCGAACGGGCCGTTGGCGTGCAGGTGGTCTTCGTCCTCGACAGCACCGACGCCTTCGGCGCCCGCGACGTCAATGCCGTCACCCGGCTGGAATACCTCCAGCAGGCCCTCGTCGCCTATGCCCAAGAAGACATGCGGCCCGGCATCGACGACGTGACCGTGCTGGCCTCCGAGGGGCCGGTCGTCACCCACAGCGATGATCCTGGACTCGTTATCCGCGCCGTTCAGGGCTACACCAGCACCTTTGCCGGCGTGGCCGACCCGTTCACGCTGATCAATTGGGGCCTCGACCTCGCCTCCGACGTCACCCGGCGCCCAGGCATGCGCCCCCAGTTAATCTTCATCTCCAACGGCCTGCCGCGCCCCGACAGCGCCGGTTTCCTGGCCGACGCCGCCACCCGCGCTGCTGCCGCCCAGGTGCCCATGACGACCCTCTTCGTCGGCCCGCCTGGCGCCGAGGCCACCACTGGCGCAACCAACCTGCGCCGGCTGGCCGAGCTGACCGGCGGCCTGTCACTGACTTACACGGGTGCAGAGTCGCTCGCGCCCTTCGTTGAGCATCTCGCCGAGCAGGGCCAGCAGTACGCGCTGGTCTATCGGTCTGCTCTGGCCGTCACCGGCCAGCACCGGCTCTCGGCCCAGGTAACCCTGTCCGGCGCCAAACCGCTCGCCGGCGGGGAGACGATCACGGCCACGGACGTCGTCTTTCCACTGCGCGTGGAGCCGCCTGCCTTGAGCTTCGGCGCGCTGCCTCCCAGCGTGGTGCGCGTGGCGTCGTCCGCCGAGGCCGATCCAGCCGCGGCTGAGCCGGCCGCGCTGGAGGTGCCGCTGATTGTGGACTTTCCGGATGGGCATCAGCGCGGGCTACATTCGCTGGAATTGCTGGTGGATGGTGAGATCGTCGCCTCGCTGTCCGCGGCGCCCAGCATAACCATGGTAACCTGGCCGCTGTCCGATTATGCTGGCAGCGGCGAACACGTCCTACAGGCACACCTGGTCGACGAGTTGGGCCTGGCGGCTGAAAGCGAAGAGGCGCGCGTCACCGTCACGCTGCAGGTGCCGGCCGCGCCCGTGCCTGTCCCGGCGCCCGTTCGGTGGTTGGCCCAGCCGGGGGCGCCGCTGCTGGCCATGGCGCTTTCGGGGCTATTGCTCGCCGTGGGGGTAGGCGTCGTGGCCTGGTGGGGTCTCACTCGCGCCGACCGCGCGCGCGCCGCCCTGGCGGAAGACGGCGGCGAAGACGATCTGCAAATCACCCAGGCGGCTGCTCCCGTGCGGCCCGGGCTGCCGCCCGGCGCGGCCACCCGGCCCGGCCGCACCGCCCGGGCAACCGTAGCGCGGTCTAGCCTCCAAGTTGAGGCCGGCGCCCAGCCGGCCGATCGCCGCGCGGTCCCGGCCGGCCGCTGGCATCTGCCCTCGGTCAGCCTGCCGCCTCTGCGCTGGCCCGGCCGCGGCGCCGGCGCCCAGGCTTGCGCCGCCTATTTGGAGGTCGTCGAGCCGGGGGGCGGCGGCGCCCCTCGGCTCGCCATCGAGCTGCCGGCCGGCCCCATCACCCTGGGCCGCGACGCGGCCATGGCCGAGGCGGTCTTCCACGACCGCTCGGTCTCGCGCCTGCACGCGCGCATCTTGCCGGTCGAGGGCGGCTTCCGCTTATTCGATGCCGGCTCGACGTCTGGCACCTGGGTGAACTACGCGCCGCTTCCCGCCGAAACCGGCCACGACTTGCAGCCTGGCGACCTCATCAACCTGGGGCGGGTCCAGTTGCGCTTCAAGCGGCGCGATGCGGCCAATCATGGCGCGAACTGCGCGCCTGTGGTAAAAGTGACGCCAGCATGCCCGGCGAGCGTCCCGCCGGCCAGCGGCGACGAGAAGTCTGAATGATCCCCACCCCACATTCTGATCTGGGCGTCGGGCACGGCACCCATCCCGGCGAGACCGGCAAAAACAACGAGGACCGCTATGCGGTCCAATCGTTTTATGGCGAAGGCGGCCTGGTGATCAACTTGGCCGTCATCGCCGACGGCATCGGTGGCAACCGGGCCGGCGAAGTCGCCAGTGATCTGGCCGTACAGCGCATTACGGCCGTCGTGGGTCGCAGCGCTGGCGCCGACTATGCCCAAATGCTGGACCAGGCCATGAGCCAAGCAGCGCGCGCGGTGTATGAAGCCGCCCAGGCCAACCCCAATCTGAAAGGCATGGGCACCACCTGCGTGGCCGCTCTCGTGGCCGCGCGGCGGTTGTACACGGCCTATATCGGCGATAGCCGGCTCTACCTGGTGCGGCGCGGCAGTATCGTTCAGACCAGCGTCGATCATACCTTTGTGCAGGACGCCATCGAGGGCGGCTTGCTGACCTCAGCCGAAGCCAAGAATCACCCGCACCGCCATGTGGTCCGCCGCCATCTGGGCGGCGACCCCAACGTGCGCGCTGATTTTCGCCTGCGCCTGTCTGACGACGAGCCGCCCGAACAGTCCATGCGCAATCAGGGCGTGCTGCTCGATCCGGGCAGCCAGATGCTGCTCTGTTCCGACGGTCTTAGCGATCTGATAGAGGAAGGCGAAATCCTGCAGGTGCTGACCGCCTTCCCGCCGCAGAAAGCCGTCGACGAGCTGATCCTCCTCGCCCGCCGCCGCGGGGGCCACGACAACATCACGGCCATCGTCCTGCAGGTATGATGCCCGATCCCATCCGCCTTGAGATCTTTAAACACCTCTTCGCCTCCGTGGCCGATGAGATGGGCGTGACGCTAGGCCGCACCGGCTACTCGCCCAATATCAAGGAACGCCTCGACTACTCCTGCGCCCTCTTCACCGGCGACGGGCGCCTGCTGGCCCAGGCCGCGCACATCCCCGTCCACCTCGGCGCCATGCCCGCCTCGGTGCGCGCCGCCCTGGACCACTGCGCGCTCTTCGCGCCCGGCGACCTGGTCATCCTCAACGACCCCTTCTGTGGCGGTACCCATCTGCCCGACGTCACCCTGGTCTCGCCCATTTTCGTCGATGCGGACGCCGCTGCCTCTCTCCCCCACCCCCGGCTGTACCCAGCCGCCCACACCGCGGCCTCCCCGCACTTCTTCGTCGCCTCCCGCGCCCACCACGCCGACATCGGCGGCATGTCCCCCGGCTCAATGCCGCTCTCGTCTGAGATCTATCAGGAGGGAGTGATCATCCCACCCATCAAACTGGTGGAGGCCGGCCGGCGCAATGAAGCCGTCTGGGAGCTGATCCTTCGCAACGTGCGCACGCCCGTCGAGCGCCAGGGCGATCTGGCCGCCCAGATGGCCGCCCACACCATCGGCGCCCGCCGGGTCGCCGAGATCGTCGCCCGCTACGGCCTGGCCGAGACCCAACGCTATGCTGAGGCGCTGCTGGCCTACACCGAGCGCATGGCGCGCGCGCTGCTCGCCACCATTCCTCCTGGCGAGTACACCTTTGAGGATTACGTCGAAGCCCCCCCCGGCCCCGACGGCTCGCCCGGCGCCGACCTGCCGCTGCGCGTGGCCGTCACCATCTCGCCCGAGGGGCTGTTGGCCGATTTCAGCGGCACGGCTCCGGCGATGGACGGCAACCTAAACGCCGTGCTAGCCATCGTCGCCAGCGCCGCGGCCTACGTGCTGCGCTGCCTGGTGGCCACGGTTGCGCCCGCCGAGGTGCCCATGAACGCCGGGGCCTTTGCGCCGCTGCAGGTGCGCGTGCCACCCGGCAGCCTGCTCGACGCCCGCCTGCCCCACGCCGTCGCCGCCGGCAACGTCGAGACCTCGCAGCGCGTCGTGGACGTGCTGCTGGGCGCGCTGGCCCAGGCGCTGCCCTCGGCCGTGCCGGCCGCCTCGCAGGGCACCATGAACAACCTGACCTTTGGCGGGCGCCTGCCCGGCAGCGGCCAGCCCTTTGCCTACTACGAGACCATGGGCGGGGGCGCCGGGGCTGGTCCGCACCCGCCGGGTGCGGTAGCAGCCAGCGGCGTGCACGTCCACATGTCTAACACACGCAACACCCCGATCGAAGCCCTTGAGCATCTCCTGCCGGTGCGCGTCGAGCGCTATGCCCTGCGGCGTGGTTCGGGCGGCCAGGGCCGCTGCCGCGGCGGCGACGGGCTTTGCCGCGACCTGCGTTTCCTGGTGCCGGTCACGGCCACGCTGCTGACCGAACGCCGGCGCCGCGCGCCCTGGGGCCTGGCCGGCGGAAAGCCTGGCGCCGCGGGCCGCAACCGCCTGCTGCGCGGCGCCGGCCAGGCTGCTGCTTTCCAGGACCTGCCTGGCAAGTGCACCCTGGCGCTTCAGCCGGGTGACGTCCTCAGCATCGAGACCCCCGGCGGCGGCGGCTGGGGTGAAGCCCAATGACTTACTCGCGCCTGCTCGACTCCGCCCTGATCTTCGCCGCGCGTGCCCACGCTGGCCAGGTGCGCAAGGGATCCGACGTGCCGTACATCGTTCACCCGGTCGGCGTCATGCTCACCCTGCGGCAGGCGGGCGAGACCGACCCAGAGATCCTGGCGGCCGCTCTGCTGCACGACACCCTGGAGGACGCTGGCGTGACCGTGGAGGCCCTGGCCGAGCGCTTCGGCCAGCGCGTGGCTGGCATCGTCGCCGGCAGCAGCGAACCCTTCAGCCGCGACGAACCCTGGGAGACGCGCAAGCAGCACACGATTGCCTATCTGCGCACGGCCCCGCGCGCCGTGCAGCTTGTCGCCGCCGCGGACAAGCTGCACAACCTCACCTCGATGGTCCACGACCAGGCCGAGCTGGGCGACCAGTTTTGGTCGCGCTTCAACCGCGGCCGTCCCCAGATCGCCTGGTACTATCGGTCCATCGCCGCCAGCCTGCAGGCCGGCGGCCTGCGCGGCCATCCCCTGGTCCAGGCGCTGGCCGCCACGGTGGACGAGTTTTTCGGCCCGGCCGGCGAGTTGGCCGCCGGCGGCTGAACGTCGAAACAAAAAGCCCGCTGTGCGGCGGCCTCTTCGTTTCCTGTCACCTGATACCGCGCCCGCGCGCCTGCCCACGCTCACACGCCCATACCCGCTCACCCGGCCCGATTTGTCCCGCCGCCCGGCCGCGGCTATCATAGGTCCACAACCTGCCCCTCGCTCAGGAGAGAGCCTGTGGCCGTCGCCGCCCCCGCCAACGACAGACGCGAGATCTTCGGCTGGACCATGTACGACTGGGCCAGCAGCGCTTTCAGCACCACCGTCCTGACCGTCTTCCTCAACCGCTACCTCACTGCCGTCGCCCAAACCGCCAGCCAGGCGAGCGGCGGTTTCATCGACCTGGGCAGCGTTCCCATCCGCTACGACTCGTTCTTCACCTTCTGCGTCTCGGCCTCCGTGCTGCTCCAGGTCACCTTCTTGCCCATCTTGGGCGCCCTGGCCGACTACTCTCATCTGCGCAAGCAGCTGCTGATACTCTTCAGCCTGATCGGATCGATCGCGACCTTGCTGATGTTCCTCATCAGCCCCGGGAGCGTCTGGTTCGGAGGGCTGCTGCTCATCATCGCCAACGTCTCCATCGGCGCCAGCTATGTCTTCTACAACGCTTTCCTGCCCAGCATCGCCAGCGAAGCCGAGCGCGACCGCGTTTCGGCCCAGGGCTTCGCCATGGGCTACGCTGGCGGAGGCCTGCTGCTGGTGCTTAACCTGCTGCTCTATCTGTTCAGCGGCAACCTGGGGATCGACCAGGCCCTGGTGGCGCGCCTCAGCCTCGCCTCGGCCGGCCTGTGGTGGCTGGGCTTCTCGCTCATCACCTTCCGCACGCTGCGCGCCCGCCATGCCGGGCGGGCGCTGCCGCCCGGCCGGACCTATCTCACGATCGGCTTCCAGCAGTTGGCCGGCCTGATGAACGCGCCGGTCTGGTTGGTCACCGGGCTGATGGCCCTGCCGCTGCTGGTGCCGGTGCTGCTGTTCACCGGCGGCCTGCTGCTCGTCGGCCCGCCCGGCCTGCAAGTGCCGTTGGCGCTGCTGCCGGCGCTCGGCCCGATTGCCGTGCTCGTCATCTTCATGGTGCGCAAATCGCGCACGCTGCCCGAAGCCGTTAAGTACCTGCTGGCCTACCTGCTCTTCAACGACGGCATCCAGACCGTTATCGTCATCACCACCGTCTTCGCGACGCTAGAGCTGGAATTGCCGGCCACCACGCTGATCCTGGTCGTGCTGATGATCCAGGTCGTCGCTTTTGGCGGCGCCTTCCTGTTTGCCGCGCTGGCCCGCCGCGCCGGCGCGCGCAACGCCATCCTGCTCAGCCTGGTGGTGTGGAGCGCGGTGGTGATCTACGCCTACTTCGGCATGAAGAGCCGGGCCATTGTCCTGGGCATGGAGCAGCGCCACCTGGAGTTCTACCTGCTGGCCTTGGTGGTGGCCCTTATCCTCGGCGGCAGCCAGGCTCTTAGCCGGAGCCTGTTCGCCCAAATGATCCCCAAAGACCAGGAAGCCGAGTTCTTCAGCTTCTATGAGGTCAGCGAGCGCGGCACATCCTGGATGGGCACCTTCATCTTTGGCGCCGTCAACCAGGTCTACGGCAGCCTGCGGCTGGGCATCTTGTCGCTGATCTTCTTCTTCGTGGCCGGCCTGATCCTGCTGCCCCTGGTTAACGTGGCCAAGGCCATACGCGAGGCCAAACACGCCTCACATCCCGCCAAGCCTCTGCCGGCCAACGCGGCTGCTGATTGAAAGATCCTGGGCCAGATCACGGTATGCCGCTTGAACCCGGGGTCTTGCTTAACAGCCGTTATCGCCTCGGCCGCGTCGCCCGGCGGGTTGGCCGCGCCCGCCTCTATCAGGCTCAAGATGAGCAGCAGGGCCGGGCCTGCCTGCTCCAGGCGGCGCCGTGCGTCTCACCTGAGGCCGAGCGCGCTTTGCAACAGGTGGCGGCCCGGTTGATCTCGCTGCGCCACCCCGGCCTGCCGCGCGTGCTGGACCACTTCGCTGCTGCGGGTCAGCAGTGGCTCGTGCTGGATCTGGTCGAAGGTGAAGACCTCGAGCAGCGCCTCGCGCGCCAGGGGCCGCTCCCTGAGCGCCTGGTGCTGCGCTGGGCCGGTCAGCTGTGCGCTGTCCTCGGCTACCTGCACGACCTCACCCCCCCTGTCCTGCATGGTGGCCTGCAGCCGAGCGCCATCCTGTTGACGCCGCGGGGCGAGGCCTGTCTTCTCGGCCTGGGTTTGCCCCTGCCGGCTGAAGCCGGCCTTCGACCTGAGCCCACTGGCTTCGCCGCTCCCGAGCTGCTCGCCGGCGGCCGCGCGGATGCGCGTCTCGACCAATACGCGCTGGCGGCCACGCTGTATGCCCTGCTCACCGGCCAGGCGCCGCCCGACAGCGGTGAGCGCCGCGTGGGCAACGCCGCTCTCGTCCCGCCCCAGGTTCTGCGCTCCGACCTCTCGCCCTCGACAGGTCCGGCCTTGGTTCGAGCGTTGTCCCTCCAGCCCGCGCAGCGTTTTGCCAGCCTGGCTGCCTTCTGCCAGGCGCTCCTGCGCCCGCCCTCCGCCGCCGAGGTAACCGCCGTGGGCCACCGCGAGCCGCCTACCCCCCCGCTCGCGCCTGAGGCGTCGCCGGCCGAACCCAGCCCCGCCGACACCACCACGGTGAAGCGCGCCGCCGCTGGCTCGCCTCCGCCTGGCACTATCGGCGGCACTGTCTTTCGGCCGCTGGGCCCAGACCTGTCCGACCCACTCGATACCCTTCAGGAACCGCCTGGAGGCCTTCCCCCCGACGTGCCGCTGCCCCCGCCGATAGTCATTATCCCGCCCGCGGGCTGGCAGTCCGATCCGCCCCCGCGCCCGGCTCGGCCGCGCTGGCTGCTGCCGGCCGGCGGGGGTTGTGGGCTGGTGCTCCTGCTCGCGCTCGCCCTGGCCGGCGGCAGCGCGCTGCGCGGTCTTGTAGCCAGCCCAGCTTCTACCGCGACCGGGACCGCGCGGGTCGGCGCGCCGGCGAGTGGCACGCTGGCCCCCACCTCTACCCGGCCGGCTGCCACTGTCTCCAGTCCCACGCGCGCTGCTCAACCCACCAGGCCGCCTGAGACGCCGCGCCCCGCGGCCGCCACGCCGACCGCCCGACCTAGCCCGGGCCTCACGCGGGCGGCGCCCGGCACACCGGTGGGCAGCGGCGGGCGGCTGGCCTTCATCAGCAATCGCGATGGCCGCTTCTTTCAGGTTTACACCATGAACGCGGACGGCAGCGACACGCGCCAGGTGACGGCAGACCCGGTGGACAAGTGGAGCCCCGGCTGGGCCTTCAACGGCACCCAGCTCGCCTGGAGCCCGAACGGCGCCCAGCTGCTGTATGTGGCCGCTGGTGTGGATGGCGCGACCGACATTTGGGTGGTTGGCGCCGATGGCCGCAATCCGCGCAACCTCACCGCGGCGGCCGGCGACGATTTCCAGCCCACTTGGTGCAGCGACGGGCAGGTCTGGTTTGCCTCCACCCGCACCAACCGCATCCACCAGATCTTCACGACCACACTCGAGCGCCTGGCCGCCGGGGAGCGGCCGGCGAACTTTAGCAGCACGCACAACAGCCCGCGCGAGTTCGATCCCGCGCCCTATCCCGACTGCCAGCGCGCGATGTTCACCACCACCCTCGACGGGCCCAACGAGATCTGGCGGTTCTGGCCCGGGTGCGCCGGGTGCTTGCGCAAGGTGCGCAGTCTCAAGGCTCAGGGCGGCCTGGCCGAGGAGCCGGCGCTCTCGCCCGATGGGCTCCGCCTGGCATATACCCGCGTGCTGGCGGAAGCGCGCGAGATCGCGGTGGGCGCGGCGGACGACCTCGGCCTGGACGCGCAGTTGACCAGCAGCCGGAGCAATTACAGCGCGCAGTGGAGCCCCGACGGCCAGTGGCTGGTGTTCGTCTCCGAGCGTGACGGCAACCGCGAGATCTACCGCATGGACGCCAGCGGCGCCGGCCAGACGAACCTGACGCAGCACGACGCGATCGACACCGATCCCGTCTGGCAGCCCGCCAGCCCTTAGGGCAAATTCCCGATGAGTGTAAGGCGCGGATTCGGCGTCAACGGGCCCTGCAACCCCCACGGGGGCCGGGAGGCGCGCAGGCGGGGGCGGTGTAGGGCATGCCGTAAACGCGAGCGGAGATCGCTATAGTGCTAATCCTGGCTGCCTGGTCAGGATTCTTAAGATCGGCCGGCCCGGTAGCTTGCTTGGCTTGAGGCTTGGCGCCGGCTCCGCCTCGCCCCCAGGCCGGTGCTGGCTACAGCCCTGCCGCGCGGCAACAAAAAGCCCCGGCACAGACGGGCCGGGGCCTTTTTCGGTTATGCTGTTCGTTGGACTCTAGACCTT
>JADLEU010000038.1 GCA_020845955.1 Anaerolineales bacterium | reverse complement strand
GGGGGGCCAATCCGGTTGCCGCCGCTCGGCGGCGCGCCAGTTCCGGCGGCGTCATACAGCCGGAAGCGCATTTGGCAGGTTCCAGAGACAGGGCTGCCGGCATTGGTCAGGCGGCCCTGATAAGTGAAACCCGTGCCCAGGACGGCCTCGGGCGCAGCACCGGCTTCGCCAACGGGGTCCTGAGCCTGGGCGCCGCCCGCCGTGGTCAGCAGGATCAGGCTGAGGCTGAGCAGCGTCATCAGCCGGGTGGTGAGTCTCATAGTGTGGCTCCTTGAGGTCGAATTCATCCTTTTATAGCCCTTTTGCTCATACTTATTTAGAACTTGCAGGAGGTCATTACCGAGGTACACTCTTTCCAGACTTTCACCGGAGTAGTCCCCAGCCGAGAACATCGATTAGCTTGGTGGATGGCCCTTGCCATGGGTTATTTTACAGCCTGTGGATATCTAGCCTGCGTTTAGATTGAATGGAGCCCCTTGTGTCAATTCTACCTGAAACAGCCAAGGTACTGGTCGTCGGAGGTGGTCCTGGTGGCTCGACAGCCGCTACGCTCCTGGCCCGTCTGGGCCACGACGTAACTCTGCTGGAGCAGTCGCACTTCCCGCGCTATCACATTGGGGAGTCGCTCCTGCCGACGATCCTGGACGTGATCGATTTGCTCGGCGCACGCGAGAAGCTGGAAACCTGCGGCTTCACGCGCAAGCGCGGCGCCTACTTGGAGTGGGGGCCAGAGACCTGGGGGCTCAATTTTGGCGAGCTGAGCGGCAACAGCACCTATGCCTTCCAGGTGGTCCGTTCGGAGTTTGACCACTTTCTGTTGGAGCACGCCAAGAGCCAGGGGGTGAGGGTCTTCGAAGGTGTGGAGGCCGAGGAGATTCTGTTCGACGGCGAGCGCCCACGTCGCGTGCAGTGGCGCCGCGGCCCGCAAGACGGCCAGGCCGCCGCTGGTAGCAATGGCAACCGTGCCAGTTCGATCAATGCCGCGGGAGCCGGCGAGGCAGAGCGTGGTGAGATCAGCTTCGATTACCTGATCGATGCTTCCGGCCGCAATAGCCTGATGGCCAACCGCTACCTGCGCAACCGCCGCTTCCACAAGGTCTTTCAAAACGTGGCCGTCTGGGGCTACTGGAAGAACGTCGACCGATTGGCGACCGGACGGGAGGGCGACATAGCCGTCGGCTCCATCCCGGCGGGGTGGCTGTGGGCGATCCCGCTGCACGACGAGACGATGAGCATCGGTGTGGTCATGCACAAAGACGCGCTGGCTGCCAAGCGCCACCTGGGTCTGGAAAAGATCTACGCTGATGCTATCGCCGAGTCGCCACTGTTGACCAGCATTACGCGGCCAGGCCAGCTCGTCTCGGAGCTATCGACCGAGCAGGATTACTCGTACGCCTCGCAGAAATTCTGCGGTCCCGGTTACTTCATGGTTGGCGATGCGGCTTGCTTCCTCGACCCGCTCCTGTCCAGCGGCGTGCATCTGGCCACTTACAGCGCCGTGCTGGCCGCGGCCAGTATTGCAAGCATCTACCGCGGCGAGGTTGCCGCTGACGATGCCATGGCCTTCTTCGAACAGTGCTATCGCCAGGCTTACTTGCGCTTTCTAGTTTTCTTGTCGGCCTTTTACGACGTGGGGCGCGCTAAGGAGTCATACTTCTGGGAGGCGCAGCGCCTAACCCAGGAAGACGTAGATGCCGGCGATTTGAAGCGGGCCTTCCTCAATCTGGTGACGGGCGTCAAGGACCTGGCCGATGCCACTAACGAGACCGCTCACCACCTGGTGCTGGAGGAGATGACTAGGCGCGTGGACGAGAACCTGCACATGCGCCAGAACAAACAGCATCTGGCAGCGCTGCAGGCCAACGAGCCGACCGTGACAGCGGCCAATGCGCGCTTCTTCAACTCGATCGAGGGGCTCTTCGCCCTGGACGCGGCCGACGCCGTGGCCGGCCTGTACGTCAGGACGAAGCCGATCCTGGGCCTATCGCGAACGCGCGAGGAGACAGTCAACTAGGCCCTGACCGCTTCCCGAGGCCTGCCTGCCGCCAGCCGCGCCCGAGAGGCGCGGCTGGTTTGATCTCGCGCCGGCCGGCTACCGAGCGCAGACGCTACGCCGGAGCAGGCATATCACGGCTGGGCTGTCGTTGCGCTCGACCGGGACGGAGGTTTCGGTTGGGCGCGACGGCTGAGAGGTCGTGGGCACGGACGTGGCTGGCTCGGCTCCAGGCGCCAGAAACCAACTGCGCGTCGTCGGGTCCGTTTGAAAGAAGCGCAACAGCATGTCAACCACCTTGGCCACCCCGCTGTCCGAGGGGTGCGTGCAGTCTCGCTCTACGTCGTCCAGGGTCCAGGTCAAGCCATCCGAGCGTGGATTGACCCCATCGGCCCACAGATAGGGCCCCCACGCCAGCCAGGGCGCTGCCACTGGGCCGCGCGCCGGATCGTAGTTCAGGTCGGGGTCACCGGCGATCTGCGCTTCGATCAGCCACTTGACCGAAAAGCCGGTTTCAAACGCCAACGGTTCTGGGCTGAGCCCGTACCAATAGGCATAGCCGCGCGTGCGGCTGGACAGGTAGACTAGCTTGAGATTGGGATAGTGGGTGTGCAGGTTGCGCACCACCACCGCCAGATCGGATTGGAGGCCCTGCGCCTGGTCGGGGAACTTGCCTCCGCCCGTGCGCGTCAGCTTGACCCAGGCGGCCTGGACCTGGAGCGGTGTGAGATGCTCGTGCCGCAGGCGGTCCGCGACGTGCCCCCAGTTCGGGGCGTCCGCGGCGAGCCAGTATTGGGCGACCTGGCCGGCTGCCGCGCCGCTCACGGCCGACAGCCGCGGGTTGACGGCCGGCTCCAGCTTGAGGCGGTCGCGAAATGCTCGAAACTCCATGGCCGTGTTCGACATGCCGATGGCGAGCAGAACAATGCGGCCATCCGGGCTGGGCTTGCCTTCCGCATCGATCGGCGTGATCTCCTGCGCCAGAGCTTTTCCGGCGGCGAGGTGGCCTGCTGGCGGCTGATTATGGCCACCTGGGTATAACCCGCCAGCGAAGGCGGTGATCGTGCCGTCCAGGCGCACGTAGCCGGAAGAGCCCAGGTCGCTCAGGGCCGGGCTGACGGGCTGGTAAGCTCCGGCACAGCCGGCAGCAGCTGGGCGCGGCAGCAGGACTGCCGCCCGCGCTGCTATGCCCCCGAGCAATAAGGCCGCCAGGACCACGGCCGGGCCGCAGCGCCAGGCCAGCCGCCGCCACGTGCCCGCGCGGCGATGAAGACTACTCATCGTGAGCGGCGGCCTGCGGCCAGATGCTCAAGCGAGCGGCTGCCGGGGTGCCCAAGGCCGCCCTGTTCAGTTGCGGAATGAACAGATTGTGGGTTGCCGCTGGTGGTGGCGGGTCGCTCAGAAACCAGGTCTGCGTCGCCGGGTGCGTTTTGAAGAAGTTGAGCAGCATTTGGGCCACCTTGGCCTCGCCATAGCTTGATGGGTGAGTACAGTCTGCGACCATGTCTTGTTGAGTCCACACCAGCCCATCGGAGCGCGCGTTGAGCCCGTCGGCCCACAGGTACGGTCCCCAGGCCAGCCATGGGGCTGTGACCGGACCACGCGCCGGGTCGTAGTTGAGGTCTGGAGCGCCCGCTAACTGAGTTTCGATCAGCCATTTGACGGCGAAGCCGGTCTCGAAGGCGGCGGGTTCGGGGCTTAGGCCGTTCCAGTAGGTATAGGAGCGGGTACGGCTGGACAGGTAGACCTGCTTGAGATTGGGGTAGCGGGCGAGCAGGTTGTGGACCACGGCCACCAGGTCGGCTTCCAGTGTTTGGGCCTTCTGAGGGAACTGGCCGGGACCGGTGCGGGTCAGCTTGACCCAGGCCACCTGGACCTGCAGCGGCGTCAGGCCGGCCCCGCTCAGGCGGTCGTCCACCAACTGCCAGGTGTCGGAGATCGGATCGGTCCAGTACTCGGCGGTGCGCCCGGGGGTGGCGCCGTTGATGAGCACCACTTGGGGATTGAGGGCGGGATCGGCCAGGGCCAGGTCGCGAAAGGCGCGGAACTCCATGGCCGTATTCGACATCCCCACCGAAATGAAGGCGATCTTGCCTTGTGGGTTAGGGCTGCCATCGGCTGACCGCGGCCTTATCTGGCCAGCCCGAGCCTGCCCGGCGGCCAAATGGGCGGCCGGCAGGGTGTTGCTTCCGCCCGGGTACAGCCCGCCGCCAAAGGCGGTTGGCGTGCCATCCATGCGCGTGTACAGTGCCGGGCCGAGGTCCGTCAGCGCCGCGCCGACATTCTGATGGGTCCCGCCGTACGGATTGGCATCGCTGCAGTATTCCTCACCGGCCCGAGCCGGCCAGGCCGCGCGGCCAACGACGGCCAGCCCAGAAACACACGGCAAGACCAAGGCCAGCAAGACGCGGACTAGCCGCGCCACCCCGCGCGAATTGCGCCCGCCTAGCGCAACCGGCATGGCTGCCTCGCCCAGCCTGGGGCGTACCAAAGTACGCTTCCGGTGCTCGCGGCCGAACAGGTACAATTGGGCGACATGATTCGGCTAGTTCAGGGTCGCAGGCATACTCTCACCTGGGCAGCGGCTTCGCGCGGCATGCGGCATGCGTCGAAAGCTGGGCGCCTGCTCGTGCCGGCGACGCTGGCATGCGGCGCGGCATTGCTGGCAGGTTGGCTGAAGATCGTTCCTGACTGGAGGGCGCCCGCTGTTTCGGCCGGCAGCGCCGACCTGGTTGCCCAGGCCGTCAGCGACGGGACCGTGGTGTACTTGCCCTTGATGCACAAAGCAGCCGCCATCTCCAGCGCGTGGGAACAGGAATACCACGTGCCATTTTCGCTGTCAAGCTCGGGCGGCGTGCGCCTGCCCGAAATGGCTGTCTTCTGGTTCGGCGAGGTAGACCCGGCGCACAACTATGCCGACGTGCGCCTGGGCTTCAACGATCACTCGATCTATCTTGACGTCGCCGTGATCGACCGGTTGTTGTGGCGCGACCCGGCCGCGCTGCCCGGCGCCCTGACCCAGTGGGATGCGGTGAGCGTATACCTGAACCTGAGCGGCGCGGCCGGCACAGCCCCCGGAAGTCGAAGCTATCGACTGCGGGCACAGGCTTCGCCGGCGGGCGCCGGCCTGCTCAGCGCGGAACGCGGCGACGGCAGCGGCTGGGCGCCGGCAGATGTGCCCTTTGCGGCGACCTCGTTTTGGCGCGGCGAGGGCTTCAACAACACTAATGACGATGAAGGCTGGGGCGTTCAATTCCAGGTGCCGTTCACTAGCCTGGGTCTGCCTGGCCGACCCGCGGACGGGACGCGCTGGGCTTTGGCCGTCGTCGTCCACGACCGGGATGGGGCGAATGGGCCGATGCCCGACACGGCCTGGCCAACAGGCTTTGCCGCCGGCCAGCCGGCCAGTTGGGGGCGGATCTCGTTTGGACTGCCCGGTTATGCGCCTCCGGCTGGCCCGGCACAGGGCAGCGTTACTCTACGGGGCGGGCTGAACGGCGCCAACGTCCCGGATGCTAACGTGGGCGGCTATACGACCTGCGGCGACGACGGCCTTAACAAGTGGACCACCTGGGGCACACGGGTCTGGAACGACCCGGCGCTCGACGACTTTGTCAACGTCCAGAACCAGCGTGACGTCTCCGACTGGCCGTGCTTCTCGAAATACTACCTTACCTTTCCATTGGCGGGTCACGTGCCAGACGGCAGCCCCATCGTGTCGGCAACGCTGACGCTCTACCAGACCGGTGGCTCGGGCGGCTCTGGCGTGCCAATCTCGCCGACCCGGTCGCTCATTCAAGTCATGACGGTTGCCGACGACTGGGATACCGGCACACTGACCTGGAACAATGCTCCCCTGGCCCTGGAGAACGTCAGCCAGGCCTATGTCGAGCCTCAGATCGATTTTCCGCCCTGGCCCGGTCTGCCGCGCACTTGGGACTTGAGCTACGGTGTCGCCCGAGCCGTGGCCAGCGGTCAGAGCGAGCTGCGGCTGGCGCTCTATTCGGCCGATGGCGCCATTCACAGCGGCAAGTATTTTGCTTCGTCTGACACGGATGACTATCTGGCGGTGTGGCGTCCAACGCTGACCGTTGCCTGGGGACCATAGGCCGGCCACAGCCGCGATCGGCCTCGGCCGCTGGCGCCGTCCTGCGCGGGTTTGACAAATCAGCCAGCCCCAGGGATACTGCTCCGATCCCTCCTGACACACAGAAAGTCCGTCTCGGTCAGCCAGCGTGCTTGGCGCGCTTCGCAGCGCGGCGGCTGGGCGCGCCTGGATGGGGCATGCCGGGCGGGGCACGGCCAGGCGTTGGCCACGGCATGTAACAAAGCACTATAAGGACACAGCGTTAGGACGCGAGCCAGGGCCCTCGGCGACGGGCCGGTTCAACAACGCCGCCTGGAGCACATGCCAGGCGGGTTGTTTTGTTCAACGTAACCCCCCGCGCGCCGGCGGGCGGTTTGGCGACACTTGCTTTGCAGGCAAGCGTAATGCATGGGAGTGAAGGCTGAAATGGACACATCGTTGGGGAATAACCTGATTGAGCCATATGGGGGCAAATTGGTCGACCTGCTGGTTGAGGGAGAGGCGGCTGCGGCGCTGCGCGCGCGAGCCAGCCGGCTGCCATCGATCCAAATATCGGAGCGCTCGGTCTGCGATTTGGAGCTGCTGGCGGTAGGCGCCTTCTCGCCGCTCGACCGCTTTATGGGCCGCGCCGATTACCAGCGCGTGCTGGACGAGATGCGCCTGGCCAGCGGCGCGCTGTTCTCAATCCCAGTGACGCTGCCGGTCCAACCCGGCGAGGCCATCAAGCTGGATCAGGAGATCGCGCTGCGCAACGCCAAGAACGAGCTCCTGGCAGTGATGGTGATCGAGGAGATTTATGCATGGGACCGGGATGAGGCGGCGAAGAAGGTGTTCGGCACGCTCGACGCCCGGCATCCGCTGGTGGCCGAGATGCACCGCTGGGCGCGGCTAAACATCTCCGGCCGGCTGCAGGTCCTGCAGCTTCCGCCGCACTATGATTTCCAGGAACTGCGCTTGACCCCGGCCCAGACCCGCGCGCGGCTCAAAACCTTCAGGCTGTCGAACGTGGTGGCCTTCCAGACGCGCAACCCACTGCATCGCGCGCACGAGGAGCTGACCAAGCGCGCGGCGCAGGCGGTGGGAGGCGTGCTGCTGCTGCACCCGGTGGTCGGGATGACCAAGCCGGGCGACGTGGACCACTACACCCGCGTGCGGGCCTATAAGGCGCTGGCCGAGCGCTACTACGACCCTGACCGCATCCTGCTCTCGCTCTTGCCGCTGGCCATGCGCATGGCCGGCCCGCGCGAGGCCTTGTGGCACGCCCTGATCCGTCGCAACTTCGGGGCCAACCACCTGATCGTCGGCCGCGACCACGCCAGCCCGGGGGTCGATTCGACCGGCAGGCCGTTCTATGGCCCTTACGACGCCCAAGAACTGGTGGAGCGGTTGGGGCCCGAGCTGGGGATGGGCGCGGTGCCTTTCCGCGAGCTTGTTTATCTGCCGGAAGAAGGGCGCTACGAGGAGGTCTCGAAGCTGCCGGCTGGCGCTGCGACCGCGTCGATCTCGGGCACGCAAGTGCGCGAGCAGTATCTCAACAACGGCAGGCTGCTGCCGGCCTGGTTCACGCGGCCGGAGGTGGCCGAGATCCTGGCCGAGACGTACCCGCCGCGCCACCGGCAAGGCGCCTGCATTTGGTTCACCGGGTTGAGCGGCGCGGGCAAGTCCACCACGGCCGAGGTGCTGACCGTGCTGCTGCTCGAGCATGGGCGGCAGGTGACGGTGCTCGACGGCGACGTGGTGCGCACCCACCTCTCCAAGGGTCTGGGCTTCAGCAAGGACGACCGCGACATCAACATCCGCCGCATCGGTTTCGTGGCGGCGGAGATCGTGCGGCACGGCGGGATCGTCATCTGCGCGGCCGTCAGCCCGTATCGCGCCACCCGCAACGACGTGCGCAGCATGATGGCCCAAGGACACTTTGTTGAAATCTTCGTCGATACGCCGCTAGAAGTGTGCGAGGCGCGCGACGTCAAGGGCATGTATGCCAAGGCGCGACGCGGCGAGATCAAGGAGTTTACGGGCATCGACGATCCTTACGAGGCGCCGCTCAACCCCGAGATCACGGTTGACACCGTCGCGCGCACGCCCGAAGAAAACGCGCGGCTTATTCTGGATTACCTGGTCAACGCCGGGCTGGTGCGCGCGCAGGCGCCCGTGGCGGGCGCCGAGCGAGCGCTTGCCGCCGCGGCCGCTGCCTGACCTGAGCAGCCCGATCCAGCCGGCCTGGCCTGCCGCCGGCGAGTGAACTACAATCCGCGGAGAGGTGATCCGGGGCGGCACGGCCACCCCAGACCGCCTGTCCGCGGTCGCTTTTAGAGCAACAGAACCCATGCCGCACCTGGTCTACCACCGAGTCGTCGTCAAGCTCGGCACCTCCACCCTGACCGGCGGGAGCGCCTGCCTGGCTCCCGCGCGCGTCGTCGAACTGGCGCGCCAGATGGCCCTGCTGGCCGAGGCCGGCTGCAAGGTCGTGCTGGTCTCCTCGGGGGCCATCGCCGCTGGCCGCGAGCGGCTGGGGCTCTCCAGCCTGCCCAACGCTATCCAGCCCCGGCAGATGCTGGCGGCCGTCGGGCAGCCGCGCCTGATGGCGCTCTATGAGCAACTGTTCGGTTTATATGGCCAGACCGTAGCTCAGGTGCTGTTGAGCCGTGCCGATTTCTCGCGGCGCCGCAGCTACCTTAACGCCCGCCTGACCCTGCAGGCCCTGCTAGACCAGGGGGTGATCCCGGTGGTCAACGAAAACGACACCACGGCCACCGAGGAGATCCGCGTGGGCGACAACGACAACCTCTCGGCGCTGGTGGCCGGCCTGGTGGATGCCGACCTGCTGCTGCTGCTGACGGACCAGCCGGGGCTCTTCACCGGCGATCCGCGCCGCGACGCCTCCGCTCAACTGGTCCCAGACGTGGTCACCCCCGAGATCCCCGCGGCGCTGTGGGCGGCCGCCGGCCAATCGGAGGGCGGGTTAGGGGTGGGGGGGATGGTCACCAAACTGCAGGCCGCCGACCTGGCGCGGCGCGGGGGGGCGACAACCCTGATCGCTCACGGCGCGGCTGACAACGTGATCGTGCGGGCAGTGAGCGGCGAGGCGCTTGGAACGCGTTTCCCGGCTTTGGCCTCGGCCCTGGCCAGCCGCCAACGCTTCATCTGGGCAGGTTGGGATGGGCAGGCGGGGCTGGAGG
>JADLEU010000037.1 GCA_020845955.1 Anaerolineales bacterium | reverse complement strand
TGCTCTCAGCGGTTCGGCCGTCCAACGGTGGGGAGGCGGGCGGGAATCGAAACCAGGTCGCACCCGCACACGGATGCCTTCGAGACCCAGGTGCTGCGGAAACAGGACAGGGCTCAGGTCTTGTCCAACTCCAGACCGTGGTACATGAACGTCCACAAGGCGGCCCAGTCGTCAAAGGGGAAATAGCGCAAGAGGGTTTCCAGGTCCTGAAAGAAGGTGCGCCGGGTGCCCAGTTTGGCGCGAATGGCCCGGTACTGGTCGTCCACCAGATCCAGCACCGTGTGAATGAGAAAGGCCAGGAGGTTCAAGGAGAGCAGGCCAGAGGCTAAATACTGCTGACCGTGGCCGAAATTGTGCTCCAGATGATAGCCTTTGGTCTTGAGCACATTGTTGTTCTCGTTTTCGACCTTCCAGCGGGTGCGGCCATCGCGGACCACCGCTTCAACCGTCGTGTCGGTGAGGGCGAAATCGCTGATCCAAGAATTGCGGTAGAGCACTTCCCCCGTGTCTTGGCGGGTCACGGTGACTTCACACCAGTTGACTTCCAGCGCCCGCGGCTCGCCGGTCAGGGGTAAGTGCTCGGTGTAGCGATAGGTAGAGATTTCGGCATATTGGCCGGTCCACCGCCGCACGACTTTCGTGCCCAAGAGCTGCTTGGCCGCCAGAAAGTCGACGGTGGCGTATAGATAGTTGTGGGACTCCGGCTTGCAGACCAGAATGAAGTGCAGGCGCTGGTCTCGCAGGGCCTGGCAGAAGGGCTGCCGACTATACAGGTCATCCCCTAACACCGTGACGCCTTGCCGGGCATAGAACCGACCGTGCTGCTCCAGCCAACGCTTGGCGGCGGCCATCTCACAATCCTGTTTCTCCTGTCCGTCCTGGGGCACAATGAACTCCGGTTCGAGCGCCAGCACCTGGGGATTGCCTGGCTGAACCACCACCGGGGTCAGCACGCTGTGAAAGTATTGGGTTTGCCCGTTGCTCAGAACCCGCTGGCTGCAATTCGGGCAATGGAGCTTTTTCGACGCGAAATATTGCGTCCCATCCAGCCCCACCAGCAACTGGTGGGCATGCGACCGGTAGTGCGCCAACACGCCCGCCTGCTCCAGCGCCTGAAACACGTGCCGGTAGATCGGCCACAGGTGCTGGGGGCTCACGGGATCCAGCAAGTTCCGGAGCTGATTATCACTGGGCAGGTCGTGCAAGCCAAAAAGCTGCTCGGCATTGCTCCGCCCTTTGCTCAACTGGATCGCGCGCTGATGGGCCAGAAAGGACGGCGCCTGCGTAAAGAACACCGCAAAGGCGCCCAGGGCCGCATCCGCCACTGCGTAGCGACTGTTGGGACCCCCCGTGCGGGCATCCGGCAACCCGTCAAATACCGCTTCCATCTGCTTGAGCAGGCGAGGCATGCTGAGAGCTTCATACATAATGCGGCCCAGCGTACCGCATCCCTCATCCCCTGCATAGAGCGACGGAAGCGCCTTGTTCCAAATTGAGAATTGCTGAAGACACTCGACTTGACTCGCTTTATAACCGTATGTTATAGTTCGATCGGCTCCTCTCGAACAAGGCCATGAGTTCTCAGCTGAGCCCTCTCGCTGCCGCCCACCGTGACGAAGCGTTTGGCTACCACAGGCGTTTCCCGTGCGCCACAGGCAGCCAGGCGCTTTTCTTTTTCCGCTCACGGGCGGTTCAGCGAGGCACAGGCATCCCACGATAAAGGAGGTGATTCCCCCGTTGTCTCGGTAACGGCATCCCATACACTACCGCATCCCGTTCGCCCCACTTGACATCCTTTAGAGGAGGAGAGAAATGCGCAAAAGCACGAAGTGGGCGTTCCTGGCCGGCGTCATCCTGGCCAGCCTCATCCTGTCGGCCTGCCAGGGCCAGCAGGTTGAGGTTCCCGTGACGGTCGTCGTCCGGGAGACGCAGCCCCCGCAGATTCAGACCCAGGTGGTGGTCGAGACCCAGGTGGTGGTCGAGACGCAGGTCGTGGAGGTCGTCCCGACCGAAGCGCCCGTCACCCGCACCGGCGCCTGGCTTGACACCGTCGTCATCGTCGAAGAGCCCTCGGCTGACGCGGCCGTCACCCGGCTGGACGTCGGCGACCTCGACTTGTATGCCTTTGCCATTGCGCAGGCGCCGGTCGTCCAGCGCATGAAAGAACTCGACACCATCGTCACCGACCGCTCTTCCGGCTCCTATGACGATCTGACCTTCAACACCTCGGCCGCGCTGCCCAGCGGCGCTTTCAACCCCTTCTCCAACCCCAAGATCCGCGAGGCCATGAACTGGCTGGTGGACCGCCAGTACATCGCCGAGGAGATTTATGGTGGTCTGGCGGTGCCGCGTTACGTGACCTTTAACCGGGCCTCAGCCGATTTTGCGGCCCTGGCCGACGTGATCCGGGTGATCGAGAACAAGTACGCCTACAACATGGAGTTGGCCCAGGAGACGATCACGACCGAGATGGAAGGCATGGGCGCGGCGCTGGAGGGCGGCGTCTGGACCTTCGAGGGCGCGCCGGTCGAGCTGATCTTCCTGATCCGCACCGAGGACAACCGGCGCGGCATCGGTGACTACGTCAGCAACCAGCTGGAGGCCATTGGCTTTACCGTCATCCGCGACTACAAGACCGCGGCCGAGGCCGGCCCGATCTGGCTGGGCGCCGGCGAGTTCCACATCTACACCGGCGGCTGGGTCACCACCGCCGTGCCGCGCGACCTGGGTGGCAACTTCAGTGCTTTCTACACCCCCGCTGGCCGGCCCGACCCGCTCTGGCAGAACTATACCCCCACCGAGGAGTTCAACCAGTTGGCCGACGATCTGGCCAACAACAACTTCAAGACCCTCGACGAGCGCCGCGAGATGATGAGCCAGGCGCTTGACCTCTCCCTGCAGGATTCGAGTCGCGTCTGGCTGGTCGACCGCGCCGGCGAATCTCCGCGCCGCGCCGAGACCTCCGTGGCGGCTGACCTGTACGCCGCGGTCTACGGCTCGTCGCTGTGGCCCTACACCCTGCGCCGCACCGGCCAGGTGGGCGGCTCGATGCGCGTGGGCATGCCCAGCATCCTGACCCAGCCCTGGAACCCGCTGGATGCCAGCAATTGGGTGTACGACTCGTTCGTGTTCCGAGGCACTGGTGAGCTTGGCCTCAACCCTGACCCCTACACCGGCCTGGCGCTGCCAAACCGTATCGAGCGCGCCGAGGTCGTGGTGCAGGAAGGCCTACCCGTGGGCGTAACCCTCGACTGGCTCACGCTTGAGTTCGCGCCTGAGATCCAGGTGCCGGCAGATGCCTGGATTGATTGGGACCCGGTGGCGCAGGAGTTCGTCGCCGCTGGCGAGGGCGTGACCGCTCTGAGCAAATCCACGGTCTACTACCCCGATGACCTCTACGAGACCGTCAAGTGGCACGACGGCAGCGCCTTCTCGGTCGGCGACATTGTCATGTACATGATCGCCACGCTCGACCGCGGCAAGGAAGAGAGCGTCTACTACGATGCCTCAAAGACCGCCGCGCTCAACCAGTTCCTGGCGGCCTTCAAGGGCGTCAAGATCGTCTCGACCGATCCGCTGGTCATCGAGACCTACACCGATGCCTACCAGTTGGATGCCGAAAACAATGTGGCTACCTGGTGGCCGTACTACCTCGGCCGCAGCCAGGGCGCCTGGCACACCGTGGCCCTGGGCCTGGGGGCCGAGTTGGCCGGCGAGGCCGCCTTCTCGACCGCCAAGGCGGCCGAGCTGGAAGTCGACCAGCTGAACTACATCGCGGGCCCAACGCTTGACATCCTTCAGGCGCAGCTCGAGGCGCAGACCGCCTCGGGCGAGCTGCCTTACGCCCCGACCCTGAGCCAATTCATCCCACCCGATGAGATCGCCGCTCGCTGGGCCAACCTGGCCGAGTGGAAGCGCACCCGCGGCCACTTCTGGGTGGGCACCGGCGCGTTCTACCTCGAGCGCGCCTTCCCGGTCGAGGGCACCGTCATCCTGCAACGCAACCCCAACTATCCCGATTCGGCCGACCGTTGGGCGCGCTTCTCCGCCCCGGCCATCGCCGAGGTCGAAGTTGAGGGGCCGGCCCGCGTCACCATCGGCGACGAGGCCGTGGTCGACGTGTGGGTCACCTTCCAGGGTGAGCCTTACGCCCAGGCGGACATCAGCGAGGTGAAGTACCTGGTCTTCGATGCCGAGAACAACCTGGCCCAGACCGGCCTGGCCGAAGCCGTCGAGGACGGTCATTGGCAGGTGAAGCTCAGCGGCGAGACCACCGGCAAGCTGGCGGCTGGCTCCAACCGCCTGGAGATTGTCACGGTCTCCAAGCGGGTCGCGCTGCCTACTTTCTCCGAGCTGCTGTTCGTCACCGCGCCATAAGGCGCGGCCAGAACCGTTGTAGGGTCGAGGGGGTCCGGCTTTTCCTCAGCCGGGGCGAGGCGCCACTTCGCCCCGGCTGACTCTGCCGTAGGTGGCGTGGAAAGGGGCAACCCTTATGAGCCAAGCAACCCTGCCTCTGCCAACCGAGGCCGCGCCGGCCGCCAAGCGGGGCGCCAGCACCTTCTCGCGCGTCATGCGCTATACCCTGGTGCGGTCGGTGGCCCTCTTCGCCACGGTGGTCGTCGGCGTCTACCTGACCATCCTGATCGCCAACATGGGCGGCGAGGTGGACAAGATCCGCAAAGCCTTCATCCGCGACAACGTGGCGCTGAGCTTTATGGGTGACCGCCAGTTTCAACAGCTGCCGCGGGAAGAACGCGAGAGAATCATCGCCGAGATCATCACGGTCGAAGAACATCGCCTGGGCCTCGACCGGCCGTTCCTGCTGCGCAGCTTTGGCTTCCTCGGACAGGCCCTCAGCCTGAACCTGGGCCGGGCCGACCTCCTGACCAGCGACAGCGGCTCGTCACAG
This sequence comes from Anaerolineales bacterium, assembly GCA_020845955.1. GTDB lineage: Bacteria > Chloroflexota > Anaerolineae > Anaerolineales > UBA6663 > JADLEU01. The sequence continues at coordinate 15,210 of JADLEU010000037.1, read as the reverse complement.
GTGCGCCTGATCCTGCTCGAGCGGCTGCCCCCGACGCTGCTGCTGTTTGCCACGGCCAACTTCCTTAACTTCTTTCTGAGCATCTTTATGGCCTTGGGCCTGTCCCGCCGCTACGGGTCGTTCCTCGATCGGGCCGTGATTGCCCTGGCCCCGACCTCGGCCGCGCCGGGCTGGTTCTATGGGCTGTTCCTGATCATCATTTTTGCGGCCGTGCTCGGCCTGCTGCCGTTTGGCGGCCTGGTGGCGGCGCCGCCGCCCAAGGAGCCGCTGGCCTATGCCCTGAGCGTCCTCAAGCACCTGACGCTGCCGGTGCTGGCCCTGGTCCTGAGCACGATCTTCCTGACGATCTACTCCTGGCGCACCTTCTTCCTGATCTATTCCAGCGAAGACTACGTCGAGATGGCCAAGGCCAAGGGCCTGCCCTCGGGCACCATCGAGCGCCGCTACATCTTGCGCCCGACCCTGCCGACCATCATCACCACCTTTGCCCTGTCGCTCATCGCGCTCTGGCAGGGCGCCGTCGTCCTGGAAACGGTCTTCAACTGGCCGGGCCTGGGCCGGCTGCTGTTCCAGGCCATCGGCTTGTACGACACGGCCATCATCGTCGGCTCGACCGTGATCTACGCCTACCTTTTGGCGCTGACGGTCTTTGTGCTCGACTTCGTTTACGCGCTGGTCGACCCGCGGGTGAAGGTCGGCGGCGAAGGAGCGAAGGTATGAAGGCGCTGCGTCGCGCCCTGGGCGAGTTCGGGCGTTATCCATCGGCCATCGCGGGTGTTGTCATCATCGGGCTCCTGATTCTGGTCTCGATCTATACCCTGCTGGCTCTGCCGCTGCCGGAGGCCATTGCCAAGTGGCGCGGCGGCGAGGAGTACTGGGCCGAATACCCCAAGACGGCGGCGCCGGTGTGGGTCAACTGGTTCCGGGCCAGGAAGCTGCCTCCCACCCTGGTCGAGAGCACCGCCGACGGCAGCGCTACCAAGACGTCGGAGGCGCTGACGGAAGAGATGACCGACATCCAGATGGTGTTCGACGTCAACTACACCTACGACGCCTTCCCGCAGGAGCTCTCACTCTTCATCACCACCAACTACACCAGCAAACCGCCGCTGCTGTCGGTGACCTGGCTGACGCCCGATGGGCGCGAGATCCGCGTGGGCGAGTTCACGCCGCGCCATTCAGACGTCTACCGCTTCTCGATCGACGACAAGCTCATCCGCCGCCTGGGCGGCATCCCGCCCGAGCAGGGCCTCTTCATTCGCGAAGACCCAAGCGGCCTGGTGCTGGTCAAAGGCAACTACCAACTGCTAGTCAGCGCCGTCACGTTCGAGCCCGGCTCCGACGTTGACGCCAAGTTCGTCGTCTACGGCCAAGTGCACGGCTGGGCCGGCACCGACCACCGCCGCCGCGACCTGTCGATCGCGCTGCTGTGGGGCACGCCGGTGGCCCTGGCCTTTGGCCTGCTGGCCGCCATGGGCACTACCCTGACCACCATGATCCTGGCGGCCACCGGGGTCTGGTTCGGCCGCTGGATTGACGCCATCATCCAGCGTATCACCGAAATCCAGCTCATCTTGCCGCTGCTGCCCATTCTGATTATGGTGGGGACGTTCTACAGCCGCAGCCTGTGGCTGATGCTGGGCGTGGTGGTGGTGCTGGGTATCTTTGGCTCCGCGGTTAAGACCTACCGGGCCTTGTTCCTGCAGGTCAAAGAGTCACCCTATATCGAGGCAGCCCGCGCCTATGGCGCCAGCAGTTGGCGCATCATCTTCCAATACATGATCCCGCGCGTGGTGCCCATCCTGGTGCCGCAATTGGTGGTCCTGGTGCCGTCTTATGTCTTCCTCGAGGCCACCCTGGCCGTGTTGGGCCTGGGAGACCCCGTGCTCCCGACCTGGGGTAAAATCATCGACGACGCACGGGTCAACGGCGCCCTGCACCAGGGGCAGTTCTACTGGGTGTTCGAGCCGGCCGCGCTGCTCATGCTCTCGGGTTTGAGCTTTGCCATGGTGGGCTTTGCCCTGGACCGCATTTTTAACCCTAGACTGAGGGGTCTCTAGCCGAATGCCAGATACGCCGTCGAATGGCCATCTGCTGCATATCGAAGACCTCAAATTGCATTTTCGCGCCAGCAAAGGCGTCGTGCAGGCGGTGGATGGCGTCAACTTCGACCTCGACCGCAACGAGGCGGTGGTCGTCATCGGTGAGTCGGGCTGTGGCAAGACTTCGCTGGGCAAGGCCATCCTGCGCCTGCTGCCGCGCAACGTCGAAACCTACTCCGGCCAGGTCTACCTCAACGGCGGCGACGTCATGACGCTGGGCGAGGACGAGTTCCGCCAGCAGGTGCGCTGGGTGAAGGTCTCGCTCGTCCCGCAGGCGGCCATGAACGCCCTCAACCCGGTGGTACGCGTGGGCGACCAGGTGGCCGAGCCGGCCATCATCCACCTGCGCCTCAGCCGCGAGGAGGCCATGGAGCAGGCCAGGCAAATGTTCCGCATGGTGGGCGTGCCGGTGGACTTTATCAGCCGGTATCCCTTTGAGCTCAGCGGCGGCATGCGCCAGCGCGTGGCCCTGGCCATGGCGCTGGTGACCGTGCCCGACCTGGTGATCCTGGACGAGCCGACCTCGGCCCTGGACGTGCTGACCCAGGCCAACATCATGAACCTGCTCAAGCGGCTGAAGAAGAGCATGTCCACCAGCTTCGTGCTCATCACCCACGATATTGCCACCTCCAGCGAGCTGGCCGACCGCGTGGCGGTCATGTACGCCGGGCAGATCGTCGAGACGGGCGACGCCATCACCTTTTTCGAAGCGCCGCTGCATCCTTACTCGCAGAAGCTGATGGCCAGCGTGCCGCGCCTGCGCGGCGACGAGGAGCCCGACTTCATTACTGGCCAGCCGCCCAGTCTCATTGCTCCGCCCACCGGCTGCCGCTTCGCGGCGCGCTGCCCGTCGCGCTTCGGGCGCTGCAGCGCGGAGCCGCCGCTGCTAGCGCAGGACGGCCGCCAGGTCAAGTGCTGGCTGTATGCCTGAGGCCAGGAGAAGTGCATGACGGTTGAGAAGGAGTTAGCGCGCGAGGCGGCCGTGGCCGTGGCCGATCCGGCCGTCGCGCGCCCCCAGCCGCTGCTCTCCATCCGCGACCTGCACGTCTGGTTCGAGCTCAGGCGCTTTGGCTTTGGCCTTGCCGGCCACGTGCGGGCGGTGGACGGCGTGAGCTTCGACCTGGCGCGCGGCGAAGCGATCGCGGTGGTAGGCGAGAGCGGCTGCGGCAAGTCGTCGCTGATGAAGACCATCCTGGGCCTGCACCGGCCGCACTCGGGCGAAGTCGTTTTTGACGGCAAGGTCATCAACGACTTGGGCCGGCGGGAAATGCAGTGGTACCGCGCGCAGGTCGGCTACGTCCAGCAGGACCCGTACGGCGCGCTGGCCCCGTTCATGCCCATCGAGCGCATCCTGGAAGAGCCGCTGATCATCAACGGCGTCACCAGCCACACCGAGCGCATACGCCGCATCCACCGGGCGCTTGAAGAGGTCAAGCTCCACCCGGTGGACGAGTTCCTGCCCAAGTTCCCGCACATGCTCAGCGGCGGGCAGCAGCAGCGCGTGGTGATCGCGCGGGCCATGATCCTGGAGCCCAAGCTGCTGGTGGCCGATGAGCCGGTCTCGATGCTGGATGCCTCGGTGCGCGTCGAGATCCTCAAGCTGTTGCGCGGGCTGCAGGAAAGCCACAACCTGGCCGTCATCTACATCACCCACGACCTGTCCACCGTGCGCTACTTCTCCGAGCGCATCTTCGTCATGTACGCCGGGCGGGTGATCGAGAAGGCCTCGGTCGCCAACCTGCTGCACAACGCCTCGCACCCCTACACCCACGCCCTGCTGGCGGCCACTTCCGACCCCGACGGCCGCAACGCCCTGGAGCTGAAGGACCTGCCGCCGGGCGAGCCGCCCAGCCTGGTCAAGCCGCCGCCGGGCTGCCGCTTCCACCCGCGCTGCCCGCGTGTGATCGCCGGCCTGTGCGATGTGAAGGCCCCGCCGGACTTCGAGCCCGAGCCGGGGCACCTGGCTGCTTGCTGGCTCTACGAATGAGGCCCGCATGAGACCCTTGCGCCCGGTCGAGCTGGTGATCGTCGGCTTCATCTTGGTCACCTTTGGCTGCGCTGTGCCGTTCCTGATGGTCGTGCACGTGCTCGAGGTCAGCTTCTTCTTGAGCTTCCTCTCCTATGGCGCCTCGGTCGCCGGACTGCTGCTCGGTATTTACGGCGCCTCCACCTACGTCCAGCGCAATCGACGGTGACCCGAGACCCTGAAGGTCTAACAGACCATCCGGGCCTGGCCTTCTCCTCGCCTTTCATGTCGACCTGGCGTATGATTGGGCCGAGTTGGTCCGGTTCGAACGTTGAGAATAGTCGCGTGGTCATGATAGGGACGGATGTTTCGGCGCTGGCTTAGGCAAATTGGCGCGTTGGCCCGCGGCTGGGCCGGGCGGGGCAGATGGGTCGGTTTGATCGCAAGTTTGGGCCTGGCGGCCTGCCAGGCCATTGGTCCCACGGCGGCGCCCGTGGTGGTGACGGTCGTCGTGCGCGAGACCCAGCCGGTGGTGGTGACCGCCACGCCCGAGCCGGCCGTGCCCACCGCCGCGCCCACGCCAGAACCAGTGGCCGCTAAGCGCCTGGTCATCTGCGTGCTACAGGAGCCGGAGAGCCTGAACCCCTACGTCTCAGCGCTGCCCGTGACGCAAGCCGTCAACCAAGCCTTGTTTGATGGCCTGATCGACTCGCGCCTATACCAATACCAACCCGTGGCCTTTACCAAGCTGCCCACGCTGGCGGATGGCGACGCCGCGCTGGCGGCCGTGGAAGTGGGGCTGGGCGACCGCGTATTCGACGCAGCCACCAACCAGGCCGTCACCATCGAGCCGGGCAGCCACCTGCTGCTATTCCAGCCAGGCGGCGAGGCCGTCGAGGCAGATTTCAGCGTCATCTCCACCACCACTGCCGTCCAGCAGACCGCCCAATGGACCCAGGTGGAAAACATGACCTGGGAAGACGGGGCGCCGGTGACCTCGGCCGATGCGCTGCTGGCGTTTGCCGTGGCCAGCAGCCCCGCCGCCCCGGTGCAGCCCGATTTCGCGCGCTTTGCTGCCGCCTACGAGGCTTTGGACGACCGCACCGTGCGCTGGACCAGTCTGCCCGGCTATGCCAGCCCCACCTATTACCTGCATCATGCCGGTTTCTTGCCCCAGCACGCCTACGCCAATCTATCGCCGGCCGACGTGCTGGCCGATGCGCGCGCCAACCGTGACCCGCTGGCCTACGGCCCGTTCAAGCTTGACGAATGGGTGGCCGGCGACCACCTGACGCTCTCGCGCAACCCCACCTACTGGCGCGCCCTGGATGGACTGCCGCATCTCGACGAGCTGGTCATCCGCTTCGTGCCCGACACCGACCAGATCCTGGCGCAGGTCGCCAGCGGGCGCTGTGACCTGGCGCCGCAAGACAGCGCTTACGCCGACCAGTTCCCCCTCATCCGCCAGTTGGAGGCCGAGGGGCTGCTGGTGTCACAGATGGTGGCCGACACGGTCTTCGATCAGTTGGCCTTCAACGCGCTGCCCGCCGAGAGCTACACGGGTTTTGCCGCCCAGCCGTTGGCCGCGGACGGCGGCCCGGCCTTTTCCGATCCGCGCGTGCGCCGCGGTCTGGCCCACTGCCTAGACCGCGCCGCGCTGGTGGCGCAGGGGCTGGGCGGGGCTGGCCTGGTGCCGCAGACCTATGCGCCGCCCGACCACCCACTGTATGCCGGCGACGAGAACGTGCCGATCTACAATTTCGACCCGGTGCAAGGGCGCGCGCTGCTGGCCGAGGCCGGCTGGACCGATACCAACAGCGACGGCGTGCTCGACAACGGCGCCGGACAGGATTTCCGCTTTGTGCTCAGCGCGCGCAGCAGCGCGCGCCGCCAGGTGGTGATGCCCCTGATCCAAGACCAGCTGCGCAACAACTGCCAAGTCGAAGCCTCGGTGGAGCTGTACGGCAGCGATTACACCAACCCCGGGCCAGACGGCGTGGTGCTGGGCCGGCGCTTCGACGCCAGCCAACTCACCTTCCGCAGCGGCACCGAGCCACCCTGCAGCCTGTATACTTCGACCTCCATCCCCAACGACACGAATGGGTGGGCGGTGTTCAACATCGCCGGCTTCAGTAATCCCGACTTCGATGCGGCCTGCCTGGCCGCCTACGAGGCCGCCGACCCGGCCGAGAAAGCAGCCCGGCACGCCGAGGCGCAGCGCCTCTGGGCCGAGGCCCTGCCGGCCATCGTGCTGTATACGCCGGCCCGGTTGTTGTTGTCGCGGCCGGGCGTGGCCAACGTTCTCCCGGACCCGACCGCCAATTCGGACCTGTGGAACGTGGAGAATTTCGACCTGGCTCCCTAGACCCGAAAAGCCTTTAAGACGTTTGGGGCCGGGAGGCCCAGCCGCAAGGAAGGGCACGTTGAGCGCTCAAACGCAGATCGACACGCAGCGAACAGCCGCCCAGAACGGCAACATCTTGGAGGTCCGGCAGCTCAAGACCTACTTCTACACCGAGGACGGCATCGTCCAAGCGGTTGATGGCGTCGACCTGACGGTGCGGCGCGGCGAGGTGCTCGGCTTGGTGGGCGAGAGCGGCTGCGGCAAGAGCGTCACCTCGCTCTCGATCATGCGCCTGGTGGGCGTGCCCGGCAAGATCATCGCGGGCGCGATTATCTTCGACGGCCAGGACCTGCTCAAGCTGCCCGAAGCCGAGATGGTCCACATCCGCGGCAACCGCATCTCGATGATCTTCCAGCAGCCGCAGTCGTCGCTCAACCCAGTTTTTAAGGTCGGCGACCAGATCGCCGAGGTGCTCGACATCCACCGCTCGCTGGGACGCGAGGCCGGCTGGGCGCGGGCCATCGAGCTGCTGAAGATGGTCGGCATCCCTGACGCCGAGCGCCGCGCCCATGCCTTCCCGCACGAGCTTTCGGGCGGTATGGCCCAGCGCGTCATGATCGCCATGGCGCTGGCCTGCGTGCCCGAATTGCTCATCGCCGACGAGCCAACCACCGCGCTGGACGTCACCATCCAGGCCCAGATCCTCGACCTGATGCGCGAGATCCGTCTGAAGATGCAGGCCTCCATTATCCTGATCACCCACGACCTGGGCGTGGTGGCCGAGATGTGCGAGCGGGTGGCCGTGATGTACGCCGGGCAGATCGTCGAGCAGACCGATGTGCAGGCGCTCTTTGCCGGGCCGAAGCACCCCTACACCCAGGGCCTGATCGGCTCGATCCCGATCCTGGGGGTGATCAAAGATACCCTGGACGTCATCCCGGGCTCGGTGCCCAACCTGATCGACCTGCCGGTGGGCTGCCGGTTTGCGCCGCGCTGCCGCGCGCGCGAACAGTATGGCCTGGCGATCTGCACCCAGGCCGCCCCTGATCTGCGCCCGGTGGCGCCCGACCACAGCGTGCGCTGCTGGTTGTATCACCACGATCCCGAGCACGGCCACCGCGCGCCGCTGGCCGCCTCGGTCTAGGGGCATTCAACCCCTGGCGAGGCCCGCCAGGGCCGTGCAAACGCCCGTCGCGCGCTGAACCGCACGCCCCGGCTGAACATCCTGGCCCGCCTAGCCTGCCAAAGGACGAACCGTGACCCACGCCCCGCACATCGCACCCGCCGTCTCTCAAGCTCTTCCCGGCAATAGACTGCCCTCGGGCGAGGACCTGGTCGAGGTCAAGCACCTGGTCAAGTACTTCCCCGTGCGGGGCGGCCTGCTGCAGCGCGTTGTAGCCTGGGTGCAGGCGGTTGAGGACGTCAGCTTCAGCATCAAGCGCGGTGAGACCCTGGGACTGGTGGGCGAGAGCGGCTGCGGCAAAACCACCGTTGGCCGCACGCTCCTGCGCCTGATCCCGGCCACCCGGGGCGAAGTCCTCTTCGAGGGCCGCAGCGTCTTCGAAGCCAACGCGCGCGAGCTGAAAGCCCTGCGGCGCGACATGCAGATCATCTTCCAGGACCCGTTCTCGTCGCTCGACCCGCGCATGCCGGTGGGCGAGAGCATCGGCGAGGGGCTGCTGGTGCACGGCATGCACAGCCGGCGCGAGCGCTTCGACATCGTCATCGAGACCCTGCGCAAGGTGGGCCTGGAAGACTACCACGCCCGGCGTTATCCGCACGAGTTCTCCGGCGGCCAGCGCCAGCGCATCGGCATCGCCCGCGCCCTGGCGCTGCGGCCCAAGTTCATCGTCTGCGACGAGCCGGTCTCGGCCCTGGACGTGTCGATCCAGGCCCAGGTGCTCAACATCCTCAACGAGCTGCAGTCTGAATTCGACCTGACCTACCTCTTCATCGCCCACAACCTGAGCGTGGTCGAGCACATCTCCGACCGGGTGGCGGTGATGTACCTGGGCAAGATGGTGGAGCTGGCCGACCGCGGCGAGCTCTACCGGAACCCCTTGCACCCCTACACCCAGGCGCTGATGTCGGCCATCCCCATCCCCGACCCGACCCTGAAACGCGACCGCATCATCTTGAAGGGCGACGTGCCCAGCCCCTTGCGGCCGCCGTCGGGCTGCCGGTTCCACCCGCGCTGTCCCGTGGCACTGGAGCACTGCGCCCGTGAGGAGCCCGAGTTCCGCGAGGTGAGCGCCGGGCACTTTGTCGCCTGTTGGCGGGTGGAGTAGGTTTCCCAGCACGTCGCGGCTGCAAGCCGCCCCCACGACTTTGAGAAGCCCCTGACCTCATACCGGGGTACTCTCCGGGCTGCCCTCCCGTTTGGTGTACAATACCTGTGCGCGGCGCCGCCTGCTGGTGGCAACCGCGCATAAGGCGTCCGTGTCGGCACCCCGCATCCTGCTCGTCGACGATCAGCGCGATATCACCCGCATGCTGCGGACCGCGCTGGAAACCCTCGGCCATGGCTACGTCATCGTTGACGTGCCCTCGGCCGAAGAGGCCCAGCTCGAGATGCGCCGCGGCCACGTCGATCTGCTCATCACCGACGTGCGCCTGCCCGGCATTAGCGGCCTGGAACTCATCCGGCGGCTGCGCAAGGCCAGCAGCGACGCCGGAATGATCGTCATCAGCGCCTACGCCGATGACAAGATGCAGGCCGACATCGTCAAGCTGGGCGCGATCTTCTTCGCCAAGCCCCTCAGCCTGGAACAGTTCCTGGAAAGCGTGCAGCGCGCCCTTGGCAGCCGCGCGGTGGCGCCAGCGCCCGAGAGCGGGCCGGCCGTCGACGAGCAAGACGGCGTGGCCGTGCGCCTGGCCCGTCTGCGCCGCGATCTGGGCGCCCTGGCGATCCTGCTGGCCGATGCCGACGGCCGCATTGCTGTGCGAGCCGGCGACGCGGCCGGCCTCGACCTCGACTCGGTCTTGACCCCCATCATGGCCGCCGTCAGCGCCGCGGTCAAGGTTGGCCAGGCGCTGGGCGGCCCCGGCCCCAACAGCCTGCATTTCTTCGATGGCGAAGCCTACGATGCCTACGCCGCCGCGGTCGGGCCGGACTTCTCGCTGGTGATGCTCTTTGAAGGCGAGCGCGGGGCGGCCCAGATGGGCCCGGTGCTGCGCTATGGCCGCCAGTGCGCCGACGAACTGCTCGCGCTGATGCGCAAGTTGGGACTGGCCGCGCCGCCGGTGGCGCCCGGCACGCCCCTGGGCACGGCGCCCCTGGCTCTGTCTGAGGCGCTGGCGGCCCAGGCCGCCCAGTTGCCGGCCACCGCTCCGTTGCGCATCGGCCCGCGCACGGGCCCCTTGGGCCGGCCGGGCACTGGCCCGCTGGGCCGGCCAGGCACTGGCCCGCTGGGCCTGCCCGAGCCGCCTCCCGCGCCGGTCCCCGAAATGACTGAAGCCGAGCTGCGGGCGCTGGACGAAGCCGCGCGCAAGGTCAAGGCCCAAGACGCTGCCTCATTCTGGGCAGCCGCCGCGGACGGCGAAGCGGGCATGGGCGATGTGCGCGCCGGCACGCTCTCCTTCGATCAGGCAGCGCAGCTCGGCCTGATCAAGTCGGAGTCCTGATCAGATTCTCCCCGGTTCGGTGTGCTATAATCGTCCTGATTAAGTCGACTGTGGGGCGTGGTGCAATTGGCAGCACACCGGACTTTGGATCCGTGAATCCTGGTTCGAGTCCAGGCGCCCCAGCCAGCCGTCGGCGTCGCCGTGCTGCTGCGGCCGGCCGCTGGCCCGGCAGGTGATCTTTCAGCAGATATGAGTTCCAGCCTAGACGGGCCTCCGCGTACAGCCTGCCCGCGCTTCGTTTGGCGCGCGCCGGCCGGCCCCTTCGCTCTCATTCGCTCATTCGCCCAATTCAACGCCGCCATTGCTCCGCGCGCCCGGCTGCGCGCCTGTCATCCGTGCGCACATACCTTCACGCTTGCGCGCCCGGTCTTCCTACAAGGACCCTTTCCATGCCTGAGCCCTCCCTCGGCGTCGTGATCCTGGCTGCTGGCCAGGGCACGCGCATCAAGTCGGCCCTGCCCAAGGTGTTGCACCCGCTCGGCGGCCGGCCGCTGGTCACCTATGCCGTCGAGGCTGCTTGGGCGCTCACCGGCCAGGCGCCAGTGCTGGTGGTGGCCCCGGCCGCGGACGCTGTCCGCGCGGCGTTGGGCGAGCGCGCGGTCTACGCCGTCCAGGACGCGCCGCTGGGCACCAGCCATGCTGTGCAGCAGGCGCGGGCCGCGCTGCCCGATCGCGTCGACCTGGTGCTCGTCACGTACGCCGACATGCCACTGCTGCGCGTGGAGACGCTGCGGGCCCTGATGGACGCTCAGCGCGCCAATGCCGGCCCGGTGACGCTGCTCAGCGTGCACGCGCCGCGCCTGTCGGACTTTGGCCGAGTGGTGCGCGGGCCCGACGGCGAGGTGCGCGCCCTGGTGGAAGCCGCCCAGGCCACGCCCGAGCAACTGCGCCTGGCGGAGGTCAACGTGGGCGCCTACTGCTTTGACGCTACCTGGCTGTGGCAGTCCCTGCCGCAGCTGCCACCCTCGCCTAAGGGCGAATACTATCTCACCGACGCCATTGGCCTGGCAGTGGCGGCCGGCCGGCGCGTGGCCGCCGTCACTATGCCGGACGAAGCCGAAGCGATCGGCGTGAACAACCGTGTGCAGTTGGCCGCGGCCGAGGCCGCGCTGCGCCGCCGCACCAATGAGCGCTGGATGCTGGCCGGGGTGACGCTGTTGGACCCGGCCACGACCTACATCGAGCCTGGTGTGACGCTGGGCGCCGACAGCGTGGTGCTGCCGAACACCCACCTGGCCGGCCGCACGCGCGTGGGCGCCGAGTGCGTGCTCGGCCCGAACACCATCGTCCGCGACACCGTCATCGGCGACCGCTGCCGCGTGGAGTGCTCGGTTCTGGAGGGCGCGCTGCTGGCCGAGGACGTCAGCGTGGGCCCCTTCGCCCATCTGCGCTCTGGCGCGCGGCTGGAACGCGGCGTGCACATGGGCAACTTCGGCGAAGTGAAGAACTCCACCCTCGGCCCGGGCGTCAAGATGGGACACTTCAGTTACGTGGGCGACGCGACCCTGGGCGCCGGCGTGAACGTGGGCGCCGGCACTATCACCTGCAACTATGACGGATTCAGCAAACACCCCACCGTGATCGGTGAAGGCGCCTTCCTCGGCAGCGATACGCTGTTGGTGGCGCCGGTGAGCGTGGGCGCCAACGTCCGCACCGGGGCGGGCGCCGTGGTGACCAGAGACATCCCGCCCGACACCCTGGCCGTGGGGGTGCCGGCGCGGGCCATCCGGAAGCTGAAGTAGACGGCCAGGAAGTCGATTGCGCTTGATGAGCTCGACTCTAGCGGCCCTGGCGGGCCTGCTGGTTTTCAATGGGCTAATGGCCGCGGCGCGCTCGGCCCTGATGGGCGCTTCACGCGCGCGCCTGCGGCAGATGGTGGAAGGCGGCGCCGGCGGCGCCGCGCGCGCTCTGCGCGTGGCCGAAGACGCCACCCCGCTGCTGGCCACCATCCGGCTGGTCCAGACGATCTCGCGCTTCCTGGCGGCGGGCCTGATTGCCATCATCTTCGAGCCGCAGCTGGCCGGCCTGATTGCCGGCTGGCCGGCGCTGGCGCCCCAGGCCGACACGCTGGCGCTGCTGGCGCTGATGGTCCTGGCCGCGCTGCTGGTGGTGCCGCTGGGCGAGTTGCTGCCTGAGGCCTGGGTGCTGCGCTCGCCCGAGCGCTGGGCGCTGCTCTTTGCCCCGCCGGTGGCCGCGCTCGAATGGCTGCTGGGGCCCGTCATCCGCCTGGTGCTGCTCCTGTCTTGGCGCGTCACCACGCCGTTGGCCGGCCGCCAGCTGCCCTTCGTCACCGAAGAAGAGATCAAGACCATGGTCGACGCGGGCGAAGAGGGCGGGGTGATCGAGGAAGAAGAGAAGGAAATGATCTACTCGATCTTCGAGATCGGGGACACCATGGCGCGCGAGATCATGGTGCCGCGCATTGATGTGCTGGCCCTGGACGTGTCGACCCCGCTGCCCGAGGCGCTCGAGGCGGTGCTGGCGGCCGGGCACAGCCGGGTGCCGGTCTACTCGGGCCACATCGACAACATCGCCGGGCTGCTGTATGCCAAGGACCTGCTGCGCGCCTGGAAGGACGGCAGCCAACTGGGCAGCCTGCGCGACCTGCTCCGCCCGGCCTATTTCGTGCCCGAGACCAAGAAGGTCGACAAGCTCCTGGCCGAGCTGCAGCAGAAGCGCATCCATCTGGCCGTGGTGGTGGACGAGTACGGCGGCACGGCCGGCATCGTCACCCTGGAAGACATCGTCGAGGAGATCGTCGGCGAGATCCGTGACGAATACGACGTCAACGAAGAATCGCTCTTCGAGCGCGTCAGCGCGAGCGAGTACATTTTCGACGCCCGCATCGACCTGGACGACGTCAACGAGCTGCTGCGCCTGGAGCTGCCCAGCGGCCAGAGCGACTCGCTCGGCGGCTACATCTACGGCCAGCTCGGCCACGTCCCGACCCCCGGCGAGAAAGTCCACGGCGGCCGGGTGGAGTTCGAAGTGCTGACCGTCACCGGCCGGCGCATCCGCCAGGTGCGCGCCCTGCGCCAGGCCGAAGAGCCGGCCGCCTCGGCCGAGGCGCGGCGCGGGACCGGGGCCTCGCCCACGGAGAGCCTGAATGACACCTGAGCCCGCACCCCCCGTCCGCCCGGCGCTCACGCCCGAGCAGGAGGCCGACCTGGCCCAACGCGCCGTCCAGGCCCGCCAATGGGCCTACGCCCCGTATTCCAAATACCTGGTGGGGGCGGCCCTGCTGACCGTTTCGGGAAAGATCTACGACGGCGTCAACGTCGAGAACGCGGCCTATCCCGACAGCATTTGCGCCGAACGCACCGCCGCGGTCAAGGCCGTCTCGGAGGGCGAGCGCGAGTTCTTGGCCGTGGCCGTGGCCAGCGCCGACGGCGGCGCACCCTGCGGCTCGTGCCGGCAGGTGCTGTCGGAATTCGGCCTCGACGCCCAGGTCATCATCGTCAATAGTGATGGCGCTATCGTCCAGCGCACCACCGTGCGCGAGCTGCTGCCCCAGGCGTTTGGGCCGAGCAACCTGGCCTAGCGCCAGCGGGGCGTTTTTTGCGCCCAAATGGCCGCGGCGCAGCTGGCAAGGCCGAAACCATGAGCAACCCCGAAGACTCACAGCCTGGCGCTTCGCCGCCGTCGGGCCAGCCATCAGATACCCAGCCGCACCCACGCCCGCCCGTCCCGCCCGCGCTGCCTCCGGCCGTGCAGGCGGGCGGCAGCGTCGGCGGCGACGTGGTCTCGGGCGACGTCCACCGCGTCACTAGCGCTGGCCGCGACGTGGTCGGCCGCGACGTGGTCACCACCACCACGACCACCAACGTCGGGTTCAGCGCTGCCGCTGTTCAGCGCCTGATCATCATTGTCGGGGTGCTGGTCTTCGCCACCGCTGCCTGCTTTTTCTCGGGCGGCGTCTTCGTTGGGGGCGCCGCGCTGGCCGCCCTCAACCGCCCGGTGAGTTCCGACGACCCGGCGGCCGCGGCCCAGTTCGCCGAAGCCCTACACACGGTGCAGAGCCTGCCGACCGGCAGGCCCTTCAGCTTCACCTTCACCGAGCAGCAGATCAGCGCCTACTTCCGCCAGGTGGTCGCCCCGGCCAGTGGCGTGACCGATGGCAAAGTGCGCATGCTCGCCGACGGCCGCCTGGTGCTCGGCGGCCGGGCCCAGGACCTGGGCGGGCTGCCCTTTGCCGCCATCTTTGCCTGGCAGGACACGCCCGGCGTCCCGCTGCGGCTGACCAGCGCGGCCGTGCAGGTGTTGCGGCTGGGCCGCTCGCACTTCGGTTGGGTGGCCGTGCCTACCGCGCTGCTCCAGCCCGTGGCGGCCCGGGTCAACCAACTCTTCGGCAACGTGCGCCTCACGAACGTGGCGGCCGCACCCAACCAGGACGCCTGGACCGTGATCGGTATCAGCCAGTAGCCGGCGGCCCATGACGGCGACGACCACCAGTGCGGCGGTCAGAGTGCCGCGCCGGCCGCGGGGCTTTGCCGCCTGGCGCTGGGAACTGCTGCGCGGCGTCAGCGGCCGGACGCTGGAGATCGGCTGCGGCTGGGGTCACAACTTCGCCCACTACCCGGCCGAGGCGGCCGTGCTGGCCCTCGACGTGGAGCCGGCACGCGTGCGCGCGGCGGCCGGCCGGCGCGCGCGCCCCACGCTGCTCGTGGCCGATGCCCATGACCTGCCCTGGCCCGACGGCGCCTTCGCCGCCGTCGTCGGCACGCTCGTCTTCTGCTCGCTCTCGCAGCCGGCCGTGGCGCTGGCCGAGATCCGCCGCGTGCTCCAGCCGGGCGGGCGCCTGTTCCTGCTCGAGCACGTGCGCAGCCACCGCTCCGGCCTGGCGCGCCTGCAAGACTGGCTGGCGCCGGCCTGGCGGCGCGTCACCGGCGGCTGCAACCTCAACCGCGACACCGAGGCAGCCGTGCGCGCTGCTGGCTTCGAGCTCGAGCGGCGACAGGCGGCCTATGGCGGGATGCTCGAGCTCATGGTCGCGGTGCCGCGCTGATCTGATTGTCAACTTGCCCACGCCCACCCCACGGCAGGTAGCGCACCTCGGCCACCAGCGCCCCTCTGCTGTTGGCCGTGATCGACGTGCTGCCTAAGTGATCGTCCAGCAGGAAGTACAGCGTGCTGTCCCCCACCCGCTCGGCGATCCGCTGGCCGCCGGCGTAGTA